>DATHDM010000146.1:0-17259 GCA_035319065.1 Terriglobales bacterium | reverse complement strand
CAGCACGCGCGCCCGGATTCTCTCGAAGGCCGCGTCCTCCGACCCGTAGCTGCGAACCAGATCGAAGGTGTCCATGGCCTTGGAGATCGCCACATAGGTATTGGCGTCGAAGCGGGCGTTGAATTCGCTGCGCTGATAGTCGAGGTAGCCGGCAACGTCGAAGCGTGCGTCCAGCGATTGGTAAGGGTCTTCGCCAGTGCGGTTGGGACGCCGCCCGTAGCGAGCGTCAAACAACTCCGCGGATTTATACGAGCACATCGCCAGGGAGCGCGCCAGGCCCAGCCCGGCGGTGGGAGGGGCGTCGGGGCTGTACCGGCCGCCGCGCCAGTTCGCATCCGACTGTATGGCGAACCGCTGAATGTGATTCAACGCCAGCCCCATCGCGGAGAGGGGAGTGGCTCCGATCGGAATTGCCGTCTCCACTCGATCGGGAAATTCAATTGCCCACTGGAGAGCCTGCATGCCGCCAATCGATCCCCCGATCACGCTTCGCACGCGCTGGATTCCCAGGTGGTCAAGCAGCCGGGCCTGGCTGCGCACCATGTCGCCAATCGTAATCAATGGAAAGTCCGGCCCATAAGCAATGCCGGTCTGCGGATTCAGGGAAGTTGGCCCGCTAGAGCCGTAGCAGGATCCCAGCACATTCACGCCGATCACGCAGCACCGCGCCAGATCGAAGGCTTCGCCGGCGCCGAACATGCCTTCCCACCAGTCGGCCACTCGCGCCGATCCGGAAAGTGCGTGACAGACCAGCACCACATTGTCCGGCACCGCCTTCAGCGATCCATAAATTGCGTAATGCAGGGAAACCGGCTGCAGCGAGCCGCCGGCCTCGAGCCGGAAGGGCTCATGCTCCGCGAAAAGGAAATCGCCTTCCAAACTGGGTTCGAACAATTTCATCTGATCCCTCGTGCCTTCGGGCCGGATTCTCCACCCATCCACATTCAGCGCAGGATAGGCAATGCCAGTGGTGGCTGAACGTGGAAGTCCTCATCCTTGATCTCCGCCAAAGCCTCCTCCAGCAGCGCCTTTCCGCACGCCTCCAGGGTGATCACAAACGGCAGTTCGCTCTTGGGATATCCCGGATACTGCAGCACCGAATCAAGGTTGATCGCGTGCTTGGCAAAAGTGCCGGAAAGGCGGGCAATGATGCCCGGGCGATCCTTCACCACGAAACGCACGTACCGTGGAGCCGTGAAATCGTCGGTGATCTTCGACGGCGTAATGCGCCGATGGTGGAAGAAGCCCTCATCCTCCGCCCTGGCCCGGGCAATGGCGATCACGTCGGAAACGACGGCGACCGCCGTGGGGTGACCGCCCGCGCCGTGCCCCGCCAGGACCGTCTCACCGCCGTATTTCCCGGTCGCAATCACCAGGTTCTGACTGCCTTGTACCCGCGCCAGCGGAGAGGTGAGCGGAACCAGCGCCGGCTCTACCGCCGCCACCACGTGGCGGTCCTCCACTTCCGCTCGCGACACCTGGCGGATGGTGCAATCAAGTTTGGTGGCATAGACAAAATCCGCCGCTCCCAGCGGCCGGATGGACGCGCAGGAGATGTCCTCAGGGCGAAGTTGCGCGTGCAGGCCCACCCGGGCCAGGATGGCCAACTTCGCGCGCGCATCGAATCCCTCGATGTCGTCGGAAGGGTCGGCTTCGGCAAAGCCGAATTGCTGCGCCTCCGCCAGGGCGGTTTCGAAGGTCGCGCCCGTCGTCTCCATCTTGGTCAGGATGTAATTGCAGGTTCCGTTCAGGATTCCCGCGACCTTGAAGATCACGTCGCCAGCCAGGCCCTGCTGCAGGGCCAGCAGCACCGGAATCCCGCCCGCCACCGATGCCCCAAACTCCAGTTGCTGGCCGTTTCGCCGGGCCAGTTCCTTAAGCTCCGGCCCGACCTTGGCAATGAGCTGCTTATTTGCGGTCACAACCGATTTGCCGGACTCGAGCAGGCGCCGAATCCACTGTTCTGCCGGATCCAATCCCCCCAGAACCTCGACCACAACATCGACGTCGGAGCGGAGAATGTCCTCGATGTTTTCCGTCCACTCGACCTGCTCCGGGATCCAGGAAACTCGTTTCCGTCCCACGCCACGGTTGAAGATGTGGGTCAGACGGAGGCGCGGCGAAGCCCGGTGGCAAAGAATATCGGCCACCGAGCGGCCGACGTTGCCGAAACCGAGGATCGCCACCTTGCACGGCTGCAGATTTGCTTCCGTCATAGCCTCGAACTCAGAGAGTGCTCATTTTCCCCTCGAACCCTGTTTCCTGTCCCCGGAAAAGGAAAAACCCAACGCGGTTCCAGGCGTTGGGTTGCTTTCGAGCGACTTATAAATGCCGGCTAGCTCACAAGCTCCCCTCGCCAAAGAGGCATGCACATGGCCATGGTAATTCGGCTAGCTACGATAACCCCGTTTTGGCGGCGAGGGCTCATGATTCAAATGTCAGTCTAAGCGGGCCGCCGGCGCCCCGTCAATCACAATTTCCCCAGACCCGCTGCCAGGGCGTATCCGACGTACTCGCAAAGCGCCTCGCGCCAGGGGCGGGGAAGGGCGAATCCAGAGGCCACCAACGCCTTCATCTCCATCACCGCATACTTCAGCCGCGGACCGATTCGCCCCATCTGGTCGGTGGCCCTGCCAATGATCTTGCGCTGGTCCAGGCCCGCCAGCGCCGCCGCCGCCACCGCAAACTCCAGGCGGCTGCAGGCACCCTGGTTCGAGAGATGGTAAAGTCCGAAGCGCCGCGCCTCCACCACCTCCAGGATCTTCCGCGCTGCGTCGATTGTGTAGGTGGCCGATCCCACCTGATCCGCCGCCACCGTGTAATCATCTCCCGCGGCCAGAGCCCGCAAACCCTTCTCCACAAAATTAGTCTTTCCCGGACCAAACAAAACCGACACCCGAAAGATCCAGTGCTCCGCAAACGTCTCCACCGCATGCTCCCCCAGCAGTTTCGTGCGCCCGTACACCGAGGGCGGATTCGTAGGGTCGGTCTCCATGTAGGGGCTGGTTTTCTTGCCGTCGAAGACCGCATCGGTCGAGATGTAGGCTAAGGCGGCGCCGATCTCCGCCGCGATCTCTGTCAGCGCCTTCGTCGCCTCGCTGTTCACGGCCATAGCCAACGCCGGTTCGCGCTCACAGCGATCAATATCGGGAATGCCCGCGGGATGCACGATCAACCTCGGTTGTACACGGCGCAACACCTCACGCATGCGGTCATGATCCGTGAGATCGAAATCGTGGCGCGAGAGTGGGACCACTTCGTGACGCCCGCCGAAGACGCGCGTCAAAGCGTGTCCGAATAAACCGTTGCTTCCAGTGATTGCGACCTTCAGGAATCCTCCAGAGAGCAAGGCCCGCTTGGCGACCATCGTACCCGAATCGCGAGGTCCTCACGTCGAGCTGCTACTGGTGCGGGGTCAGCGACTTGAATTCCGGAGTCTGGCGGACGAATTCCATGTCGGGATCGGCGTTCAGCCGGGCTATGTCCTGGTAGCCCTGATCCATCGCCTTTCTCAGCGCGAAGAGAGCTTTCTTCTTATCGCGCGCCAGCGAACTGACCGCCGCCAGGCTGTAGTAAAGCTCTGGATTGTCCGGAGTGATTTCGGTATTCAGCTCCAGGTAGGTCGCCGCCAGGGAGAAATTCTTCTGTTCCCGCATGCGGTCAGCGTTCTCCCAGGCACAGACAAACAGCGATCCCAAAGACCGGCGCAGCACAGTGACCATATCCGGGTCTTTTTCCTTCTCCCGCCGCGACTTGAGCTGTGCCAGTCTCCCATGCACCTCCTGCAGGCGATCCACCAGGTTTCCGGGATCGTCCTTCAAACCATCGATCTTCGCGATCAGGTCGCCCGTCAACTGTTCCTGCATTCGCTCCTGTTCCGCCCATCTCTTGGCTGCGGCGCGAACCTCGGGAGCCCGCTCCAGGCTTTGCGCCTGCCTGTCAGCTTCGCCCACGTCGCGCAGCCCGCGAAAATCCGAGGCCAGCTTCTTGTAGGCCTCGTATTTCCCCGCAAGGTTGTTTTCGCTGCTCAACTGTTGCGTCCGCCCCTGCTCCTGCTGCCACTTGTTCTGGATGAAAGCCTCGTCCCGGCCGCGGAGTCCGGCCGCCATGGCGCGCAGCTCCATCCATTCGATGGCCGCAGTGGCAAGCTCCTTGGGCAGCCACTCATGCCGTCCCGGGAAAATGGCCAACTGGTGCGGGGTTTGCAGGCGGTCCAGCTTGTCGTGCAGATTCTTGACTTCGAAGAAATTGAAGTCATACAGCCCGATGGTCGAGAAGTAAGCGAACGGCAGCGGCTTGATGGGATCCTGAGAGCTCGGAAATCCCGCCCCGCAGGCAATGATGCCGGCAGCGCACTGCTTGCACAGCAGGGCGATGGAAGTTGCAACCCGCGCCCCGCCCGAAAAGCCGGTGAAGTAGACGCGCCGATCATCGAGCGCCAAGCGCGCGTGGGCGTCTTCCCACATGGCCTTGAAAGCGGCCAGTTCCGGCGCGAAGGGTCCGTTGCGCGAGTTATTCGAGCCAATGACGATATATCCGTATTTTTCCGCCGCCTCCTGAAACCTCTCCACTGGGACCCTGCCATTTGCTCCGGGATCAAACGCAAACAGAACCGGCCACTTTTTTTGGGGCGTGTAGTTGGAGGGCAAGTACAGGGCGTAGCTCTGGTCGGGTTGAGCGAGGGCGGTGACCTCGTCGATGAGTTGCCCTTGAGGCAGCGTGTCTGCTGCGGCGCAGAAGACCACAACAGACAGAAGGAGCACGCCGCATCGCAGGCCGTGCGATTCCCGCATAGGCATCGATTCTCTCATTCCTCGCTATCCGCAAACAGCGGCAAGCCGCACCCCCGCGCGCAGGCGTCCCCGTCCATGCACTGTCCGTCACATGGTCGTGTGATCTCGGCTTTTGCCCACGCCTGCGGGCCAGACTAGAATCCAATCCCCGGCCGACCATCGGAATCCCGGATGCAATCAGCCCCCGGACTCCTTCAGGAAGGACAGCCAAATGATTCCGGCAGTGCTTGCCGCCGACCTCGCAAAGAGCAGGATCTCCATCGCGGTAATTGACCGCTCTGGAAGAGACCTGCTGCAGCGATCGGAACCGTGTCCGGAGTACACCGACCAGTCAGCGTTTGCCGAGCGCTTCCTGGACCTGGCGGGCACACTGGTCAAATCGGTCCAGAAGAAGTGCAAGCTGTTTTCTGCCGGGATCTCAGTCTGCGGGTCGCCAGCTGAGCCCGAGCGGCCCATCTCCGCGCGCGAGGTGGGCCTTTCCTCGGCGCTTCACAAGAAACTGAAGCTTCCTGTCGCTGTCGAGCAACATCGCAACGCCACCGTTCTGGGCGAGGCCTGGAAGGGCGTGGCGGCAAGAAAGAAAGACGTAGTGGCGTTGATCGCCGGAGCTGGAATCGAAGCCGGCATCCTGTCTGCCGGCCGCCTGCTTGTCGGATCCCACGATCTGGCGGGGAGCGCGGCCTGGATGGCAGTCTCGGAGGCGGATGGCTTCGAGGTGCGCCGGTTCGGCGGCCTGGGTGCGTTTTGCTCCGAACCCGGCATCGTGCGCGCGGCCAAGAACGCCATCGATGCCGGATTTGGCGATTTGCTCGCCGAATACGACCCCGCCAAGTTCAATGCGCCTGACATCGCGCATCTGGCCCGCCAGGGCGATCTCACCGCCCGCAACATCTTCCGGCGCGCCGGTCATCAACTGGGACTCGCGGCTGCCAGCCTGATCAGCGTGTTCGACCCCGAGATCCTGGTTCTGACCGGCAGCATGACGAGTGCCGCCGATCTCTTCCTCGATGAACTCACCCAGACGGCGCTCAGCCGCTGCCAGCCCCTGCTGGCTCAAAAGGTTCAGATCAGGCTGAGCAAACTCGGCGACAAGGCCGCTCTGCTGGGCGCTGCGCGCCTGGCCTGGGAAGCGCTCTCCGAGCGGCGCTCTCTCTGATCTGGACACACTGGAAACACCGGGCTTGTCCCGATACATTGGTGTGCATGTTCTCCGACCGCACCGGCTGGAACCTCCAGCCGAACCGGTTTTCGAGAGCGCTCGCCAGGCAGCGCTCGAGCGGAAGGCGGCTGCACGATCTCACGGCCTCCAATCCTACCGGCGTGGGCCTGCGCTATGACCAGACCAAGATCCTGCGCGCCCTCTCCAGCCCTGCCGCCCTGGCGTACGATCCCCAACCCAAGGGCCTGCTTTCCGCCCGAGAAGCGGTATCCGCCTATTACCGTTCCCGTTCCGGCGCGTCCGCTGAATTGCCGGCCCCTGATCCCGAGCAGATCATTCTGACCGCCAGCACCAGCGAAGCCTACACCTACGTGTTCCGCCTGTTATGCAATCGCGGCGATGAAGTGCTCGTGCCCCGGCCCAGCTACCCCCTTTTTCAGTTTCTCGCGGATCTTCAGGATGTCCGCTTGGTTGCCTTCGACCTGGTTTACGATCACGGATGGGAGGTTGACTTCCACTCGCTCGAGCGCTGCCTCTCGCCGCGATCTCGCGCTGTCATCCTGGTGAGCCCGAACAATCCTACCGGCTCCTACGTCCACCCACAGGAGGCTCGGCGACTGAACGAGATCTGCCTCCAGCGCGGCATCGCGCTGATCGGGGATGAGGTTTTTCTGGATTACGCCGTTGATGGCGAGTTGCGGGCGAGCCTCGCCCTCAACGAGGGCGCACTCACCTTTACGCTGAGCGGTCTCTCGAAAATCTCGGGGCTGCCGCAGATGAAGCTCGCATGGCTCATCGTGAGCGGCGGAAGTGACGAGCGGCAAAAGGAAGCATTGGCCCGGCTGGAGGTGATTGCGGACACCTATCTCTCCCACAATACTCCCACTCAGCTGGCCGCGCCGGCGCTTCTTGAGACGCGCCACGAGTTCCAGCGCCAGCTCCGCGGCCGCCTGTGCGCAAACCTGGCAGAACTTGACCGCCAGCTCGCCGCCGGCGGCGCTTGCTCGCGCCTTCTGATTGAGGGCGGCTGGTATGCGATCCTGCGCGTCCCCAGCACTCAGCCCGACGAGGAGTTGGCAATTCGTATGCTGGAAGAGCGGCAGGTACTGGTGCATCCCGGCCATTTCTACGATTTTCATTCTGAGGGCTACCTGGTTGTCAGCCTCATCCCGCCGGAAGAAGAATTTGCCTGCGGGACCCGCGAACTCCTCGGCTTTATAGCTGATGCAAGTTAGTTGCGCAGCCGCTCACTACTGCAGGAAGGGATTGCTCTCGCGCTCTTCGCCTATGGTGGTCAGCGGACCATGGCCGGGGACGACCTCCGTCTCATCGGGCAGAGCCATCACCCGGTGCCGCAGCGAGCGCATGATCTTGTCGAAGTTCCCGCCAGGGAGGTCGGTGCGGCCTATGCTTCCGGCAAACAGCGTGTCACCCGCGATCAGCTTCTTTTCAGCAGGGAAGTAGAGGCAGCTGCTTCCCTCGGTGTGTCCCGGCGTGTGCATCACTGTGGCCCTGAGCTCACCAGTCCGCAGCTGGTCGGCATCTTCCAGGCTGGCGTCGATGTCCACGGCTCCCGGCGGCGCCATACCCAGCCAGGCTGCCTGCATGTCCAGCAGGCCAAGCTGGGTGGCATCGTTTTGGTTGATCAGGATGGGCGCTCCCGTGGCTCGCTTGAGTTTCATGGCGCCGCCTACGTGATCGATGTGGCCGTGGGTGATCACGATCTGCGTGACCTTCAGACCGTGTTGCTTCACAATCTGGAGCACGCGTTCGATGTTGTCGCCCGGGTCGATCACCATGGCATCGTGGGTGGCTTCGTCACCCACGACGGAGCAGTTGCACTGCAGCGGCCCAACGGGAAAGATCTCGTGGATCATGAGGAACCCTGGCAGACTAGCTTAGCACTCGAGGCCGGTGAAGTGACGGGCCTCCGGCACCGGTCGCGGATCGCCGCGGCGGGCAACCCGCCCGCACGTCCATCGAATCGAGGAGTTCACTTCCGAAGGCACCGCGATGGAGCTGTCCGCGAAAACTACTTCTGCAGCGGCGGGTTGGGTGTGGGGGCCTTCTGCTGCTGTGCGGGCCCCGGCTTGATTCCCTGCAATACCGATCCCGATCCCGAGCGCCGCGAGGAAACCACGGATAAGGTGATCGACGTGATCATGAACAGAATCGCGGACCAGGTGGTGGCGCGGCTCAGAACCGTGGCCGCGCCGCGCGGCCCGAACGCCGTCTGGCTGCCCATTCCGCCAAACGCCGCGGCAATGTCAGCGCTCTTGCCGCTCTGCAGCAGCACCACCACAATCAGAAACAGACAAACAATTACGTGAATGATCGTAACTAGAATAGTCATTTTGATCCTAAAACCGTTGGCCCCGGCCCTTGTGCTGACTCCCCGCGCGCACAGCAGCCTCAGCCTTCCTCCGGCTCCTAAAGTTGTCGGGGGAGACGATGGTGCGGAAGGGGGGATTTGAACCCCCACGCCTTTCGGCGCCACCCCCTCAAGATGGTGTGTCTGCCAGTTCCACCACTTCCGCACACCTGACCAGGCCAGTTCGGAGGGGTGCAAAACCAGCCGGTCCTGACATCAGCTCGCATGAGGATTATAACAAAGCGCTGCGGACGGCCGGTGTCGCCGTTGACGGTAGAACGATGAAATCCCCGGCCGTCGCGTTCAGCTTTCGACGAACGCCTTGAGCCTGGACAGCGCTTGATCCCACTGCGCAGACACCAGATCCAGGTATTCTTTGATTTCGTCAATCGGTTTGGGATTGAATTCGAACAGGCTCTGGCGCCCCGCCCGGACGCTGTGCACAATGCCTACGCCCTCCAGGACGCGAAGGTGCTTGGTGATCGCCTGCCGTGTGAGCTTGGAGCCTTCCGTGAGCTGCGAGATCGAATAGGGCCGCCCCCGGCACAGCTTCGCGATCAGCGACAGCCTGGTCTCGTCCCCCAACGCAGCAAACAGCGGCGCACGGGCTCGCGGCTTAGCGGTGGCGACGTGGCTATGGCTTTTGCGTGAGATAGCGCTCGACATTTTTCATCTGCTCGCTCCAGCCCCCGTCATTCATGCGAAACGCTTCCAGGCGTCGGTGGCTTGGAATTTTGTCAAATCCCGACTCGGTGAGCAAAAGCAATGTGCCGCTTGGAGTCTCCTCCAGCCTGAATTCCACCAGGGTCGACGGCTCACTCGAGTAATCTACCTTGGGGTCGATGGCATAGGGATGCCAGCTCAGGGAGAACAGCCGCTCCGGCTCCATTGTCTGCACCACCGCTTCCCACTTAAGGTGCTCGTAGCCAGGATAGGTAACCTGGCCCCGCCAAACCTCCCCGGGAACGAACGGTCCATCCAGCTTCACGCGAAACCACTCGCCAAACTCCCGGTAGTCGGTCAGCGCCCGCCACACCCGCGAAACCGGCGCGTTGAGCTCGATTCGCTTCTCGATACGGTCGTTCATTATAGGCAACCTCCAGGTTGCATACTAACCCGGCCGCGGGGAAAAAGCAACTGGTTGGTTGCGCTTCGTTGGGAGAGTACCACGCGCCGCGGGCGCAGGTCGGCGAGCCTTGAACCGAGGGTAAGGGCGAAGGCCGGAAGCGGAACCAACCAATTCACCTGCCTCCCGCCTCTCAGTACTGCACGATGGCGGCGAACGATTTCGGATCCAGGCTGGCGCCCCCCACCAGCGCGCCATCGATCTCCGCTTCCGACATCAGCGCCTTGGCGTTGTCCGGCTTCACGCTGCCGCCGTACAAGATGCGCATGCGGTCGGCGACGTCCGGCCCCAGCGCTTTGGCGGCCTCGCCCCGGATGGTGTGGTGAGCCTCGGCGGCGATTTTGGGGGTCGCGGTCTTGCCGGTGCCGATGGCCCACACCGGCTCGTAGGCAATCACCAGCTTGGCCCCCCGCTCTCCGGAAATGCCGCGCAACGCGACGGTGCATTGCCTTCGCAGGATGTCGTCCGTCAGCCCGGCTTCCCGCTCCTCCAGCACCTCGCCCACGCAGACGATGGGCGTCAGCCCCGCATCCAGCGCCGCTTTGAGCTTCTTGTTCACCGTGTCGTCGGTCTCCCCAAAGTATTGCCGCCGCTCGGAGTGCCCGATGATAACGTGGGTGCATCCCGAGGCCAGGATCATGGCCGCCGACACTTCCCCCGTAAACGCACCCTCCTTTTCCCAGAACATGTTCTGAGCCCCGATCGCTAGGCGCGAGCCTTTGGCTTCCTCAACCGCGGCCGGAATGTCTGGGAAAGGTGGGCAAATCACGATCTCGTCGCGGCTGTGGTCCCACACCAGAGGCAGAAAGTTGGCGAAGAACTCCCGGGTTTGTTCCGGGGTCTTGTACATTTTCCAGTTGGCAGCAATCAATTTCTTGCGTGGCATGGGTTGGTATTTATTTCTTCTCGGTCAGCGCTTCTACGCCGGGGAGCCGTTTGCCCTCCAGAAACTCCAGGGATGCGCCTCCGCCGGTGGATATGTGGGTGATCTTATCGGCCACTCCCGCGTTCTTCACGGCCGCCACGGAGTCGCCGCCGCCGACAATGGACACCGCTCCCGCGTTGGCGGCCACCGCCTGGGCGATGCGGTTGGTTCCGCGCGCGAATGGGGGGATCTCGAACACCCCCATGGGACCATTCCACACGATGGTTTTGGCGCGGCTGACCTCGTCGGCGAACAGATCGATGGTCTTGGGGCCGATGTCGACTCCCATGGCCTCTGCCGGGATCTGCTCCACCACCCGCGACAGCGCGTCTGCCGACAGCTCAGACGCCACCACGTGGTCCAGAGGCAGAAGGAACTTCACCTTGCGGTGAGTGGCTTCCCGCAACAGTTCCTTTGCCAGCTCCAGCTTGTCGTCCTCGACCTTGGAGCGCCCCACGGGTCGGCCCTCGGCTTTCAGAAAGGTGTAGGCCATGGCGCCGCCGATGATGAGCACATCCACATGGGCCATGAGATTGCGGATGACATCGATTTTGTCGCTGACCTTGGCTCCTCCCAGAATCGCTACGAACGGTTTGGCGGGATGGTGAAGCGCCCGGCCCAGGTATTCCAGCTCTTTCTCCATCAGCAGCCCGGCCGCCGACTTCTCCACATAGTGCGTGATTCCCACGGTGGAGGCGTGCGCGCGATGAGCCGTGCCGAAGGCGTCGTTCACGTAAAAGTCCGCCAGCTTTGCCAGCTCCTTGGAGAAGCTCTCGTCGTTGGCTTCCTCCTCAGCATGGAAGCGCAGATTTTCCAAGAGCAGCGTCTGCCCGCGTTCCAGCTTGCCCGCCATCTCTTCCGCCTGCACGCCTACACAATCGGTTGAGAACCCGACGTTTTCGCCGCGGCTCAGGTTGCTGTCCAGCAGCATGCGCAGGCGCTCGGCCACCGGCCGCAGGCTCATCTTGGGATTGGGCTTTCCCTTGGGGCGGCCGAGGTGCGACGCCAGAATCAGTCGAGCCCCATGCCGGAGAGCGTACTCGATGGTGGGCAGGGTCTCGCGGATCCGCGTGTCGTCGGTAACCCGGCCGTGATCGTCGAGCGGCACATTGAAATCCACCCGCATGAAGATGCGGTGGTTGTTGAGAGAAAGATCGCGCACTGACAACTTCGACATTCCCGCACCTCCAGCCGGCGGCCCACTCGAAAAACCCCAAGCCCGGCGGCCGCGAATGCTTCGAATGGGTGGGCCGCGTCCCCTCAGTTCGGGAACGCGGCGGGTGTTTCTGGGTGCCCCTGCCTACAAGCCCTTACTGCCGAGATACCCGATCAGGTCGCGCACGCGGCAGGAATATCCCCACTCGTTGTCGTACCAGGCGATCACTTTGACGCAATTGCCGGATACCACTCGCGTCAGGGGCGCATCCACGATCGAGGAGCGCGAATCTCCGCGGTAGTCGGCCGACACCAGCTCGTGATCTTCATATCCCAGATACTTCGCCAGCCGCCCCGATTCGGAGGCTTTCTTCAACGCGGCGTTCACCTCTTCGACGCTGGTCTTCTTCTCACTGAAGACCACCAGGTCCACCACCGACACGTTGGGCGTGGGCACGCGCATCGCGAATCCATCCAGCTTGCCCTTGAGCTCGGGAATCACCAGGTAGACAGCCTTCGCCGCCCCCGTGGTCGTGGGAATCATCGACAGCGCCGCCGCCCGTGCCCGCCGCAGATCCTTGTGCGGGAAATCCAGGATTACCTGGTCATTGGTGTAGGAATGAATCGTCGTCATGGTGCCGCTGACGATGCCAAACGTGTCGTTGATTGCCTTGGCTACCGGCGCCAGGCAGTTGGTGGTACAGGAGGCATTGGAAATGATGTGGTGCTTGGCGGGATCGTACTTGTCCTCGTTCACCCCCAGCACTACCGTCAGGTCCTCATTCTTGGCGGGCGCGGAGATGATCACCTTCTTGACCGGACCGCGCAGGTGCTTCTTGGCATCCTCCGCATTGGTGAAGCGCCCGGTGGACTCCACCACCACCTGCGCCCCCACCGACTCCCAGTCGATCTTCGCGGGGTCCTTCTCGGCGAACACACGGACGCGCTTGTTGTCCACGATCACGCAGTCGCCGCCCGCCGACACCTGGTTGTGGAGGTTGCCCAGCACGGAATCGTACTTCAACAGATGCGCCAGGGTCTTGGCGTCGGTCAGATCGTTGACCGCCACGAACTCCAGGTTGGGATCGGTCAATGACGCCCGCAGAACATTGCGCCCGATGCGGCCAAACCCATTAATGCCTACTCGAATTGCCATAAAACCTCCAGTATGACAGCCGGTATCCAAGAATTTCGCATTCCGCCAGCAAAGGAAAAAATCCTAACATTCGCCCCGGACGGGCGCAAATGACGGACATCACGGCGGCTCTGTCCAGATTTACTCTCAGAAATGTTCCCAAAATTGGAAGCGCACTCCACATCCGCGAGCGATTTTGCTTGCCTGAGTCCGTCCCGCAGGTCTTGCCGAACACGCCGGTTCTCGAACTTTTCCGCCGCACCGCGCCGGTGATTGCCCGTGGGCGGGATGTTGTGTTCCAATCCCAGCATGGATCGCGGCAAAAGAAGAAGACGTCGCCGGGGAAACGGCGCGCCCGCCAAGAACGAACCACCACTACAGCCTGCCTATCCCGAGCCGGAGGCAACGCCGACGCCGGAGCCGGCTCCCGAGCCCGCCGGCGAGCTGCGTGATTCCGCCCCGGCGGCGGAAACCGGCAGGAGCCAGCCCGTGCGCGGGCGCCGCCGCCGCAGGCGCAGCGGGCGTCCCGAGCAACGGCTCAGACCCGCGCCCGAGTCCCACGCTCCGCGCGAGCAGGGAACAGGGACCGCCGAGCCCACAGCCGAGGAGGGAGCAGAGTCTTTGCCGGAGCCGCGACCGGCCGCGGCCGGCCCCAGCCCCGTCCCTCCCAAGCGCCAACCGCGAGGCACCGTAGTGCTGGCCATCGGCCTTCCCGGCTCCGGGAAAACCAGCTGGTATCGCCGCCGCGGCATCACCCCCCTTTCGAGCGATGTGCTGCGCATGCTGCTGTTTGACGACATCACCGAGCAGCGCTACCAGGACCTGACCTTCTCCACCCTGCGCTATCTGCTGCGAGCCCGCCTGATCGCGCGCATGCCCTGGAACTACGTGGACGCCACCAACCTCTCGCCGCGCGAGCGCCGCGGCTGGATCAAGATGGCTCACGAATTCGGCTACGACGTGCACGCCGTGTTCTTCGATGTCCCCGTGGAAGTCTGCATGGAGCGCAACCGCAAGCGGCACCGTATGGTGCCCGAGGACGTCATGCAGCGCATGGCGCAGAAGCTGCGCCCGCCCAGCTTCGACGAAGGCTTCTCCAAGATCATCGTGGTGCGGGTGAAGAAAACAGCTCAGCCGGAACCGGAGGCGGAGGCGCCCGAAGCTGAGACATCGGAGATGTCGTCGGAAGGCCGGGTGGACTTTCCCGCCGAGCCGGAAGACTACTGAGCGCGATCGAGGGGAGGGGAAACAAGCGCCGCAAGACGGCCTGGCTGGTAGCAGCCAGTCCGCGGCCCACTCACCCCTTCAGGTAGGGCAACATCTCTTTGAAGCCGGCGCTGCCAGAGGAGCGCAGGAGCTCGTAAATCATCGTTTCCGTGGATGAGATCAGCCCGCCGGCCGCCTGCATGCGCTCCAGTCCAACCTTCCAGTTCCATTCCGTGCGCGAACCGACGGCGTCGGAGGCCACCTGCACCAGGTATCCGCGATTCAGCGCCGCCAACGCCGTCTGCATCACGCAGATATGCGTCTCCATGCCGCACAGCAACACTGTATTGCGATTCCCCGGCAGATTCTTCAGGGAGCTGCAAAACTCATCGCTGCCGAAGCAGCTGAATTCCACTTTGTCGATGGGCGTCAGTTCTGGAACCAGCGAGGTGATCTCCGGAATCGTCGATCCCAGACCGCGCGCGTATTGCGTGGTCACCAGCACCGGCACCCCCAGGATCTTCGCCAGGCGCACCAGCAGCTGGGCGTTCCGCACCAGCTCCTGCTTGTTGAAGATGGGCGGCAGCAGCTTTTGCTGGATGTCCACCACCACCAGTGCGCACTCCTCCGCCTGCAGCGGGCGGCGCGCGATCTCGGTGGTGTCAGAAGAAGGATAGAGCTTACCTAAGGCAGCAATCATGGGCTTTCACCGGCAGTCGTGCTCTCAGCGCGAACCATTCTAGTCCGTCGCCCTGTTGTTCCGCTGCCTGCGACGGCGGTCATCGTCCTTCCCGAGCATTGACCATTGCCGGCAGCGCACATAGAATCAATGACGGAGAAACGGCTCCCGGGCCGCAAATCCGTTCAAAAACCAGCCTCTTCGCTGCCCCCTCGTTCAATGGTAGGACAGCTGACTCTGGATCAGCATATCGGGGTTCGAATCCCTGGGGGGCAGCCAAAACAAACCAAAAGAAATAGGCTTGCCCGACCTGATCTCCATCGTCTCCTATAGGGGGAAAATGGGGGATCTCCGCGCCGAACCCGCCACCGCGATCGCTAGATTCGATGCAACCAGTTGTGCGGTGCAAAAGCCCCGCAATCCGCCCCGCCAGCTGCATTGCTCGTCCCGCACTCACCGTGGCTGACCCAACTTTTGCGTTAGTCTGTTCCCCCACAAGCCACAGCGAAGGAGGCGAAAGCGATGCGGCGTCTCCCCATCCCACTGCTCTCTCTGGCCCTGGTCTTCGGCATCTACGCCTGCCCGGTCGCGGCTGCCGACTACGGCAAGGTCACCTGCACAAAGGTTGCCGAGGGCGTCCACCTGTTCACCACCACGCGCTACGGTGACGTGGGATTCGGTGGCAACGCCGTTGCCATCCTCACCGATGAAGGCGTGGTGATGTTCGACACCAGCGGCACGCCCGCCAGCGGCCGGGCCATTCTGGCCGAGTTGCGCAAGCTCACTGACAAGCCCGTGCTCTATGTCGTCAATTCGCACTGGCACTGGGATCATTGGGGCGGGAATCAGGTGTTCAAGGCCGCCTTTCCCAACGTACAGTTTCTCTCGCACGAGAAAAATCGCGACCAGATGATGAATGTGGCCGTCGCCTGGAACAAGCCCGGCCTGGAGCGCGATCTTCCCAACTACCTCGCCGAGCAGGAGCGCCAGCTCGCTGCCGAGGAAGCCAGTCACGCGCCGGAGGCCACGCTGGCGGAGAAGCGCGAACTGCTGGCGGCAGACGAAGACTTCCTCCAGCAGAAGCGCTCGGTGGTCTATACCTTTCCCAACGCAGTCTTCGCTGAATCGGTTACGCTCTTCCTCGGCGGCCGCGAGATTCGTGTCCTGCACGCACGCGCTATCACTCCCGGCGACACTTACATCTACCTGCCGAAGGAAAGGATCCTGATCACCGGCGACATCCTGGTCAGCCCCATTCCTTTCGCCGTCGGGGGCAGCTATCCGCAGGAATGGATCGCAACCCTGCAGCACCTCGATGGGCTCGCCGTCGACACCATCATCCCGGGCCACGGCGAGGTCGAGCGCGACAAGACCTACCTGCGACTAAACCTGAAGCTCTTCCAGCACGTGCTCTCCGACGTGAAGCAGGCGCGTGCGAAGGGCTCCACGCTACAGCAGACCCAGGCCGCACTCGCTGCCACCGCTGCTGCCTACGCTGCTGACATCGTCCTCCCCAATGAGCGCTTGCCCGCATTCACGGGCTATTTCCTGGAGGTATTCGTGAACCGCGCCTACCACGAGCTGGAAAAACCCTTGGGCGACAGCCCGACCTCCTAGTGCTCCAGCTAGTGCTCCAGCCGGAGGAAGGCTTCCGTCAGTTTAAGATAGTTCCTGCTCCAGGCAGGGCTGCGGTCGCCCACTTCGGCGTCCTGCCGGTGGCTGAGGTCATCCCAGATGTGCAGGAACATCAAGACTCTCTTCAACTTCGATCCGCCCGTCACCTCGGAAGAGATTCGCGCCGCCTCGCTCCAGTTCGTGAGGAAAATCAGCGGCTTCAACAAGCCCTCCAAAGCGAATGAGGCCTCGTTTATGGCGGCGGTGGAAGAGGTGGCCGCCATCTCGGCGCGCCTTCTGCAGTTGCTGGAGACCGCCGCGCCGCCGAAGAATCGGGAGGAAGAGGCGGCGAAGGCGAGAGTCAGAGCCGCTGAGCGATTCGGTACCTGAGCGGGCAGGAACAGCGCGCCTAGCCACGCCTCATTCCCGCGATTCTACAGCTCCAGCGGCGTAGAATAGGCGCTTCGAGGCGAACGCCGGCTGCTCGTCCACATGAACATGAGCGGCCGCCTCTCCGCAAGCGCGTTCGCTCGTGATAGAAAAGAAACATTCGGATGCCAGGCGACAATTTAACTCCCCATTCTTCGGAAGCGCGCATCATCTCCACCCGGACGCCCTGCCGCGCCGACCTTGCTGGCGGGACTCTGGATCTCTGGCCCTTGTACCTGTTCCATCCCGGCGCGGTGACGGTGAATTTTGCGGTCAACATCATGACCTCGTGCAAGATCACGCCGTTGCCCGGCAAGACCATTCACCTGCGCTCCCTCGATACAAAGAAAGAGGACCGCTTTGCCAGTCTGGATGACCTGCGGCGAGCCAAGCAATTCAGGCACGCGCTGGCTGCCAGCCTGGTGCGCGTCTTCGCGCCTGAGGACGGATTTCTGCTGGAGACCAACTCCGATTCTCCCGCCGGCGCTGGCATTGCGGGCTCATCCGCGCTCATGATCGCTACCGCGGCTGCGCTGGCGCGTTTCTCCGGCCGCCACCTCTCCCTCGAGGAGATGCGCGTGCTCGCACAGAATGTCGAGGCCCAGCTGATCGGCGTTCCCACCGGCTGCCAGGACTACTATCCCGCGCTCTACGGTGGGATCAGTGC
>DATHDM010000145.1:0-8430 GCA_035319065.1 Terriglobales bacterium | reverse complement strand
GGGATGGAAGAGGCTGCGGATGGAGTTGTTGCCGCCGCCGGGCTCAGCCGCAGGATCAGTTTGTTTCCCTGCGTGATCAATTGGTGCGCGGTGGGCTTCTCCAGGTCCACGACCACCCGCACAGTGGCGGGAGCGGTGCGGAAGAGGGATTCGCGCACGGATATTACTCCGGACTTCTGCACCGGAATGCGGCGGTAGTCGGCACGGGGAACACCGATGAGAATGTCCACCGCGATGCGCGCGGGATTCTCCAGCACCGTGATCGAGCCGGTGAGGGCCGCACTGCCGGAGATCTCAACATCCACCCCAGTGGCGGTGGGCACAGCCTGAATGTTGGTTATCTCAACAGAGGCGGCAGCCTGCGCCAGCGACGTTGTCTGGGCGAGCGCCGGACAGCTGAGCCGGGCAGCAGACAACAGCAGGGCACCCGCCAGCGGCCAGGCCCGAAGACAGCGATCTAATGGGGATGTAGGAAGACGGATCACAACCAGGCAACCTGTGACGGTGGCAACGGAATTGTAAACCCATCGCAGGGCGGAAAGCGGCTGCAAAAGCAGGGGAGTTAATGCGGCCGCTGCTGGATCGGAGGGTGCGAGCGGAGTCCAGGCGTGGCGGTTCCTTTTGCGGAATGGGGCAATAACTGTGATCCGGCGCGTTGCGGGCGGCGGGCCTGGGGTGCACAATCTGAGCAGACAAGACAGAAGCGGAAGGCCTCTATTTCTAACGTCGAAAAGGAGAGCCCAATGCCAGTCGCAAAGCTACGCGAGTTCCTCGACAGCCACAACGTGAAGTACTTGGTGATCTCGCATTCCAAGGCCTACACCGCGCAGGGGATCGCCGCCCTGGCGCACATCCCGGGTCAGGAGCTGGCCAAGACGGTGATTGTGCGGATCGATGGCGCGCTGGCAATGGCGGTGCTGCCGGCGTCGTTCCAGGTGGATCTCAACCAGCTCAAGCAGGCGTGCAAGGCCAAGGCGGTGAGCCTGGCCAGCGAAATCGAATTCAAGGACAGCTTCCCCGATTGCGAAGTGGGCGCAATGCCGCCCTTCGGGAACCTCTACGGGCTGCGCGTTTACGTGGAGGAGATGCTCACCAGGGATAAGGAGATCGCTTTCAATGCGGGCTCGCACCTGGAGCTGGTGAAGCTGGCCTACGCGGACTTCGAGCGGTTGGTGTCGCCAACCGTATGCCAGTTTGCGCGCAAGGCTGCGGTCGCTGCCTGATGCGGTTGAGCCGGGTCAGGACGGCAAACAATGCTGTCGGGAGCTTCTATCTTTTTCGCTCATCGCTGCAGAGCGATCGAGCGTGATGATTCCCACCACTTCACATCTCAGTATTGCCAGGCAATCGCCTTTTCTCCCGCCGGCGAATGCCTGGTGACGTAGTCCGCCATCGTCCTAACCAGGTCGGCATTCGTCATAGGCTGCCAGCCGTGACCCTTCATAGGGCGGCCGTAGGCGAAGGTGGCATCGGCGGGCGGACTGACGTTCTTCAGAAAATCCTCCATCCGGTAAACGGCAAGGTTCAGGTAGTAGTTATCCATGTCGCCGCAGTAGACGTGGATTTTGCCGGAAAGCTGGGAGCCGATCTTCGCCCAGTTCTTCTCCAGGTAGGCGTGCAGGTCGTAGCCGTGATCGCGCATGTAGGCGGCAACTTTATGGTCGATCTCACCCGTCACCTTATCCCAGACCGGCCGAGGATAGCCGTCGTCATCGGGCGGGCCATAGACCGCCTCCCACGCCTCCAGTTGTTGTCCAGAGCGACCGTGCGAGCCGAGCGCAGTTTCGAAGCGGCTCATCTGGCGCATGGTGAGCGTTACCTGACCGTCGCTACTGCGCATCAGGGGCCGCTCAGGGACGGGCGGCGCGAACCACGGCACTTCGAATGCATTGTCATCGTCGTAGATGTCCACCAGCCCATAGCGGTGGAAGTCAACCGGATCGGGATAGAACGTCCAGGCGCCGCCGAAGAAATCAGGGTGAAAGATCTGCAGGGCGAGGGACTCCCAGCCTCCGGTTGAGCCTCCCGCAAGCAGGCGCGCGTATGGCTGGCGGAGGATGCGAAAGTGCTCCTCGACGTAGGGGATCAGCTCTTGCAATAGCGCGTCCCCATAGGGGCCGTTGTTGGACGAGTTCACTCCGTAGGAGTCGTCGTAGAAGGGCGTGGGATGCTGGAAGGTCACAGCGATCATGCGGGGAAAATTCTCGGATCGCCAGGCGCCGGCCAGAGATGAGTCCGACGGCAGCCCGCCATCGTCGCCGTCCTTCTCGGGGAAATTGAATGGCGCGTTCCGGCTGAAATGGCCCTGAATGTAGATGACCGGATAGTACACGTCACCATGCTGCTCGTAATCCTTCGGCAGCAGCACGGTTGCGCCCAGGTGGATCGGCACTCCCCAAAAACTCGTCAGCAATTGGCTCTGGATTCGGACGTGTTTGACCCAGTTGGTGTCTGGCGAGACTTCCACCCGCTGAATGGTCCTGGTTAGCAAGAGCTTTACGGTTTGCGGCGAGTCGGGATCATAGTGAAGCTTCTGCACTTCACTGTAGAGGTTCCCCGGGGACTGAGTGAAGTCCTGTCCTTCCCCCTGGTCAAGGTGCACCCAGAGGGTCTTGCCGTCGGAGCGGTGAACGCGCGTGTAGACGTTCATCACCGCCTGCACGTAATAATCGCCTTCCGGAATATCCCGCATGCTCGCCAGGGGAAATCCAGGGGACGTGCTATCCAGGATGGCGCGCTGTCCGGGCTGCATCTCGCTGACATCGAGACCGAAGAATGGCGTCCGCTCATACCACCAGCCGATCTGCATGCGCGGCTCTTTGTCATTTCTGCGCGCGAAGATGACAAAGACGCGCCCAGTGATGGGCTGTGCATGAACCGAGGCGGGGAACGAAACTTCGAAGCGTGTCTCGCGCGCCCATGAACGGCGGGCGGCACATAGAAGAAGGAGAATGCCGAGCAGTTTGAGGGTGCGGGGGAAGGGGCGGGTCATTCGCGGCTCCAGAGCAGCGACGCGTCCGCCAGGCGGGGCGCGCGCGGCCGCCCCGCGACCTGAACGCGAAGGAGCCCTTCGGATTTCTCGCGCTTCCCGATGAGAGCTCTTGACGCACACCTTCCCATCGCCTTTAATCCCCCTTTCAGTCTGCGGCCGGGCAATTTTCCCATTTGCCAGTCTAGCAAGCCTCCGGCAGCCGCGGAGGTCGTGGCTGCTCCGAGAGAATCCTTATGTCTGCACGCTCCGGGAAAGCGACAGCGGGCGGCGGCCCCCTGACTGCCGAGGAGAGCCGGCGGCTGATCGCAGCGGCACGCAAGGCGCTGGACAACGCCTATGCGCCCTATTCCAAGTTTCACGTGGGAGCAGCCATCCTCACCGAAGCCGGCAACATGTTCACCGGCGGCAACGTGGAGAATGCCTCCTACGGGCTGACGATCTGCGCCGAGCGAGCGGCGATTGTGGCTGCGGTGGCAGGCGAGGGGCCAGGAATGCGCCTGCGCGCGGTAGCGGTGCTCAACGGCAACGACGTTCCTTGCTCTCCCTGCGGGGCCTGCCGGCAGGTGATCTTCGAGTTTGGCCCGCGCGCGACGGTGTTGTTTCAGGGCAAGGACGGCGTTGAAGAGTCCAGCGCCGAGCGCATGCTTCCAGCAGGCTTTTCGTTCTGAGGGTGGGAATTGAAGGCGCCTGGCGGCGCAGTCAGGTCCGGGTTATGCGGGTAGTCGATTTGATTCGAAAAAAACGGGACGGCGGCGAACACAGCTGGGAGGAGATCCAGCAGATCGTCAACGGCTACACGGCCGGGACGATTCCCGACTACCAGATGTCGGCCTGGCTGATGGCGGTGCTGCTGCGCGGGATGACTCCGCCGGAATCGGCCGCGCTCACCGAGATCATGCTGCACTCCGGGGAGGTGCTGGACTTTTCCGATCTTCCGGGCAGGAAAGTGGACAAGCATTCGACCGGCGGCGTGGGCGACAAGACCTCGCTGGTGATCGCGCCCATGGCGGCCGCGGCGGGACTGTACGTGCCGATGATCAGCGGGCGCGGGCTGGGACATACTGGCGGCACGCTGGACAAGCTGGAGTCGATTGCGGGGTTCGACGTCAACCTGTCTCTGGCAGATTTTCGCAAGGTGCTGAAGAAGTGCGGCTGCGGTCTGATTGGCCAGACGACGGAAATCGCGCCTGCCGATAAGAAGATCTACGCGCTGCGCGACGTGACCGGCACGGTGGAGAGTCCGTTCTTGATCTGCGCTTCGATCATGAGCAAGAAGCTGGCAGAGGGGATCGATGCCCTGGTGCTGGATGTGAAGACCGGCTCCGGCGCCTTTATGAAGAAAGAGGAGGACGCTGCCAATGTGGCCCGGCTGATGGTGGAGACGGGCAAACGTATGGGCAAGAAAGTAGTGGCTCTGATTACAGACATGAACCAGCCGCTGGGTAACTACGTTGGGCACGCGCTGGAAGTGGAAGAGAGCGTGCGGATCCTGGAGGGCGCCGGGGCCGACGACTTGCGCGAGTTGTGCCTGGAGCTGGCGGGATGGATGATCTACCTGGGGGAGCGCGCAACCAGTGTCGAAGAGGGCCGCAAGATTGCTGCGGAGACCATTCGTTCCGGCGCGGCGAAGGAGAAGCTGCGACAGATCATCAGCTTCCAGGGAGGAGATCCGGGGGTCGTGGATGACCCCGGGCGCCTGCCGCGTCCGCGCAATCAGCTGGAGTTCAAGAGCGCGACCAGCGGATACGTGGCAGCCATGCAGGCGGAGTGGATTGGAACGGCGTGCGTGGTTCTGGGCGGCGGCCGAGAGAAGAAGGAAGACACGATCGATCACGCCGCCGGCCTGATTCTGCATAAGAAGCTGGGAGATCGAGTGCAGGCGGGAGAGTCTCTCTGCACCGTGTTGTACAACTCCGATGCTCGCCTGGATGAGGCGCAGGAGTTGTTGAGGAATGCGTACCAGATCCAGGAGAAGCCGCCGGCGGGCCAGCGCGAGCTCGTCCACCAGGTGATCCAATAGTCGGCGCGCGCCCGAGGAGAACGAGTGCGTTTCATTGGAATTCTGGGAATGGTGGTGCTGCTGGCATTGGCGTACGCCTTCTCCACCAATCGCCGCGCCATTCGCGTCAAGACAGTGGCGTGGGGATTAGCCCTGCAGGTTCTGTTCGCCATCTTCGTGCTGCGTTTCCCGCTGGGGCACAAGCTGTTTCAGGCGGCGGGGCACGCGGTGGACATGCTGCTGAGTTATGCCTTTGCCGGCTCCAGTTTTGTGTTTGGCGATTTGGGCAAGAAGGCTTCAAACATGGGCTTCTTCTTCGCCTTCCAGGTCTTGCCCACCATCATCTTTATAGCCGCGTTCTTTGCGCTGCTTTACTACTACGGCGTGATGCAGTTCATCATCCGGCAGCTGGCCAAGGTGATGGTGCGCTTTCTCGGCGCCAGCGGAGCAGAATCGCTGAACGTAGCCGCCAGCATCTTCATGGGGCAAACGGAAGCGCCGCTGACCATCCGTCCTTTCCTGCCGCTGATGACACGCTCGGAGTTGATGACCATCATGACGGCGGGCATGGCGCACGTCTCCGGCGGAATCATGGCGGCCTACATCGCCTTCGGAATCAAGGCCGAGCATCTGCTCAGTGCGGTCATCATGACGGCGCCGGGGACGATTCTGATGGCCAAGATGCTGGTGCCGGAGACGGAGCAACCGGTTACCGCTCCGCAGCACGGGAAGGAGAGCGCGGCGGAGCACAACGTCGAGCTGGAAGTGGAGAAGAAGGACGGCAACGCGCTGGACGCCATCGCGCGCGGCACCATTGATGGACTGCACCTGGCGCTGAACGTGGGCGCAATGCTGATCTCTTTTCTGGCGCTTATCGCCCTCTTCAATGGCATTCTGGGCGGAACCCACAACTGGCTGGCGGCTCACGGAATGCCGTGGTTTCCGCAGAGCCTGGAGAAGATCTTTGGCGTGGTTTTCGCTCCGGTCGCGTTCCTCATCGGCGTGCCCTGGAGAGATTGCATGAGCATCGGAGACCTGCTGGGCACGCGCATGGTGATCAACGAGCTGGTTGCCTTTTCCAAGCTGGGGCTGGAAAAAGGCGCGCTCGATCCGCGCTCGGTGACCATCGCTACCTTTGCCCTGTGCGGATTTGCCAACTTCAGCTCGATTGGGATTCAAATAGGCGGCATCAGCGCGCTTGCCCCCAACAAACGCACCGAGCTGGCCAAGCTGGGATTCCGCGCCATGATTGCCGGAACCATGGCCAACCTGATGTCCGCTTCGATCGTAGGAATCCTGCTGCGATGAAGGCCCGGGCGAAGAAGCACGAGCTGCGCGATTACGAACAGGCCGGGCAGGCGGCAAAGTTCATTCGCACGCGCACGAAACTTGCTCCCAAGATCGCCGTGGTACTCGGTTCAGGGCTGGGATCGTTCGCCGACGAACTACCCGGCGCGGCGCGCATTCCCTACGCCAAAATCCCGCATTTTCCCCACTCCACCGCCATCGGACATGCCGGGAAACTGGTGATCGCCAAAGTGGGCCAGGTGCCGGTGGCGCTGATGCAGGGCCGCGTACACTTCTACGAGGGCTACTCGTTGCCCCAGGTGGTGTTTCCTATCCGCGTCCTTGGCAGGCTGGGCGTCGAAGCGCTCATTCTGACCAACGCTGCCGGGGGCATCAACACCAGCTACAAGCAGGGAGCCCTGGTGGTATTGAGGGATCACATTAACCTGCAGGGCTCGAATCCGCTGATGGGCGCCAACGATGAGCGCTTCGGCGTGCGCTTTCCCGATCTCACCATGGCGTATGATCGCGCTCTACGGAAGATTGCCCTCGAACAGGCCAGAAGAATCGGGATCGATGTGTCGGAGGGGGTTTACGTGGCCGTCACCGGGCCTTCGTACGAGACTCCGGCTGAGATTCGCGCTTTTCGCACGCTCGACGCCGATGTGGTGGGCATGTCCACCGTGCCGGAGGCGATCACGGCGCGGCATATGGGGATGCGGGTGCTGGCCATCTCCTGCGTCACCAACATGGCAGCAGGAATCCTCGACCAGCCGCTCGATCACAAGGAAGTGCTGGAGACAGGAGAGCGTGTAAAGGGCCAGTTTGTGGCGCTGCTCGAAGCGGTGATCCCTGAGATCGCGAACGAGCTGGAAGCGACCAAAGGCTGATGATCCTCCATGAACTGGCAGGATGCTTCGACGCTTTGCTCCGCGCAGCACGATCCAGTGGAGTGAAGTCCACCATTCACGCATCTGTAATCAAGCCCATCTAGGGTGAATCCGGGAAATCGTATGGGATCCAAACACAGACTTTCTTCACCCGCTGTCTATGCAGCGCTGGTGACCGTTCTATTGGCTTCGGCGTGCGTTCTGAGCCTGCTCGGCGATCAGGCTGCCAAGAAGCAAATCCGCCTTCCCAGCGGCAAATTGCTGATGGCCCCGGCCCCAGGTGATCCGCAGAAGATTGGGAGTTTTCCCGGGCGCGTGGTGATCAGTCCGGATGGGCGCTACGCGGTAATGCTGGAGATGGGCTACGGCACGCTGGAAACCGGCATCCGGCAGGGCATTGCCGTGCTCGACCTGGAGACAAACCGGGTCGCAGAATTTCCCGACGAACGATTGGCGCGCCGTGCGCGCCAGAGCTACTTCCTCGGCCTTGGCTTCAGCGCTGACGGCAAGCATCTGTACGCCTCGCTGGCGTCAATCACCGATCCCCTCGGCAAGAAGCCTGGAAGCACCGGCAATGGGATTGCGGTCTACGCCTTCGAACAGGGCAAGGTTACGCCGGAGCGATTCATCGCTATCGCGCCGCAGCAACTGGCTGCAGGGAAGAAGGCTGGTCGGACGTCACAGGAGGCGCCGGCAGGAACCGCGGTGCCCTATCCTGCGGGGTTGGCGCTCGTGAAAGGCCCGGGCTCGGGAGAGCGTATTCTGGTGGCCGACAATCTGTCGGACGACGTACTGCTCATCGACTCCGCGACCGGCAAGGTCATACATCGCTTCGACCTCAGCACCCGGCCAGATGTTCCAGCCGCATTTCCCTACACGGTAGTTGCGAGCCGCGATGGCCGGCGGGCGTGGTGCAGCCTGTGGAATGCATCCCGGGTGGCGGAGCTGAATCTGGAGTCGGGCGCGGTCACGCGTTGGATCTCGGTGCACGAGATGAAATCGCAGACGGCTCCCGGGTCGCATCCCAGCGAGATGGTGCTTAGCGGTGACGAGAAGTTTCTGTTTGTAGCTTTGTCGAATGCTGACGAAGTTGCGATCGTTGAAACCGCAACTCGTCGCCCGCCGTACTATCTCTCCACCAGGTTGCCGGGCCAGGAGTACCTGGGAGCGTACCCGCAGGGCCTGGCGCTCAGTGCGGATGGACATTACCTGTTGGTGGCGGAGGCGTCGCTGGACGCGGTAGCAATGTTCGATCTCTCGTG
>DATHDM010000144.1:0-5189 GCA_035319065.1 Terriglobales bacterium | reverse complement strand
TCGAACTTGGTCATGTTCTGCCCGGTGGCGAAATGCGACGAATCCGGCGCCGCTACCAGCCGCCCCTGCTGATCCACCACATACGTCAGCATGTTGGCCGCGCTCACGTCGTTCAGGTTGCGGATGACGAAGCCCAGATCTACCGCCGCTCCCAGCATCCCGTAGAACCGCCCGCCAGCCAGCAATGGCACGCTCACCAGGATCACCACGTGGCGGTCCTTTCCCGACCCCAGCGATAGCGCCTGCCCCTTATAGGCCCGCCCGTCGTGCGCCGCCGTGAAGGCCCGCTCCATCTCATGTTGCAGAAACTCGTCGGGCACGATGCGCCCCACCGCCTGCCCCTTGGCATCGCTGTTGAGCAGCGTGGCGTACGCCAGGTCGCCCGAGGAAGAAACAAACTTCTCCAGCAGCGCCCGCAGCTCCGGAGTGTTCACGCCGTCGCCGCCGATGTTGCCGCCGCTGGTGATCTGGATCGCGGACGACAGATTGCTCAGCATGGCGTCCAGGCCGTTCAGCTTTTGCGCGATTTCGTTCCCCAGCGAAAGCGTGATGCGGGTCTGCAGCAGCCGTTCGTTGGAAATCAGCCGTTCCCGGTTGATGGCCACCACCTCCCGGGAATAGAAGTACATGGGCACCACGCTGATCACAATCAGCACACCCACGATCAGATAGAGAATGGGTACCCGGGCCGTCGCCAGCCGGTCGGTAAGTGGCTGTTTTCCCCCAGCAGGAGCGTCCAACGTTGGTCCTTTACCTCCGCTCCCTCGGACTGTCTTGGCTAGAGGGGGAGCAGATTGCGCGATTCTATCCCGAAGCGCCCGTGAGGACGGCCTGGTTTCCTGCTTCTGGTTGTTACGGAAGTACTTAGCCTCGGTCCGGACTGGAAGAGCCGTGGCCGCGGACGTGCTCTAACCGGCCGAAAATCGGCAAAAATGGCAGCAAAATTGGGCCCCGCAACCTGTCCCGCCCGGCTTGGCTTCCAACTCCCTGCTCTCCCACCCTGCCGGGCTATGCCATCAATCTATGAAGGACGACGGCACCCCCTCCTTGCGGGCCTGCTCGCGCATCTCATCCAGCTTCTGCTTATTGTCTTCCAAATCCTTTTTCTTCTTTTCCAGATCGGCCTGATACGCCCGCTCATCCTCGAACCACTTCTTGGAATCGCGCAACTGCTGGCCCGCGTCGGCGTAGTAGGAAGCGACCCGCACCGAGTGCTCCCGCTCCATCAGGTCGAGTTCCTTCTCCAGGTCGGAGAGCGATTTCTTCTGCCCGGCCACCTTGTCCTTCCAGGCCGCCCACTCCTTCTGTTCCTTGTTCTCGCTCTTCTCGTCCTTGGCCTCGCCCTTGTCACCGGCTGCCGCCTCCGTGCTGCCGGCATCTGCCGCCGGCGCCGACGCTGGCACGGTCGAGATCGCGTCTTGGGTGGGGATATCGTCGTTGGTAACCACCTTGGTCGTGCCGGGCTTCTTCTGCTTCCGCGCTTCGCGGGCCACATCCCCCAGCGACTGCGCCCCCGCCACGCTCCACAGACCAAACACCATCAGGGCTATCGTCACGAGCTGAATCATTCGTCTCATAGCCATTCCTTGTCACCCGCTCCTGGGTAGATTCTACTCCGCTTTTGAACCCACCCCGGGTCCACGAATCAGAAGTCTAAAGTTCCAGGTACCAGTGCAAAGCCGAATTGCCGAAAAACAGCGACACCATTGCCATACTTCCCAGGAACACCCCAAAGGGAATTTGATAATAGCGATATACCATGCGCGCCGATTGCCAGGCACGCCGCCGTGCCACCGCCGCTGCCTCCCTGTTACGTTCCATGCGCCGTCGCGTGCGTTTGATCCACACGAACAGAATCGCCCACAGTCCGAACACTGACCCCAGCAGCGAAGCCCCGAACATCGTCATGACCGTCAGCTTCACCCCCAGAAACGCGCCCACCATGGCCATCAGCTTCACGTCCCCGAGCCCCATGCCTTCGACGCCGCGGGCGCGCAGGTAGATGTAGCCGACGCCGTAAATGAACGCCGCCCCCACCACAGCCCCCAGCAGCGAATCCGCCAGCGATAATAGCCGCCATGAGGCCTGCGCGTGGTGCGCCATCGCCAGCATGCCCGGCACGAACCGCGTCAGCAGGTCATTCACCGGTGCCACCAGGCTGAACAGAACTCCCAGCAGCAGGCCGGGAAGCGTCAACGCATCCGGCAGCAGCTTCCATTCCGCGTCGATGAAGACCAGCCCCACTATCAGGAAAGAAAACGCGCAATATTTCAGCGTGCTCGGCGTCGGCCCGAATTGCGTGTAGCACCCCAGCCACAGCAGCCCCACCGCCAGTTCCATCGCCGGATAGCGCGCCGAAATCGGCGCCTGGCAGTGGCGGCACCGCCCCCTGAGCAGCAGCCAGCTCACCAGCGGAATGTTGTCGTAGGCCCGGATCGCGCTCTTGCATTTCGGGCACGCCGACCCCGGAAACACGATCGACTCTCCCCGCGGGATGCGGTGGATACAGACGTTCAGAAAACTGCCGAACGCCAGCCCGAAAAGGAATATCGCGATGCCGAAAAGCACACCCATTCCCGTTACCCTGGCTTCCCAGGCACCCCAGAATTATATGTCTCCCTCCGTCCGCCTATGGCGCCGGAGCCCTTGGCCAGGGATCACGGCGGTACATGATCTTGCGTGTCAAGAATCGCTCTGCCCGAAAAGGTCGCACACCGATGGCTCCCGACACTCGGGGTGGCCCACCCTTCCCCCCTCTCTTGGCAGGGTGGAAAAATCGACCCGCTGCCGGCTGATTGCTGCGCCTGATAGCTGACTGCTGACCGCTTCCCGATTACAATTCGCCGCGGGGGTGTCGCGATGCGCAAGTTCCTGACTGCCTTCCCGATGTCGTTGTTAGCGCTCTTGCTGGCCTGCAGTTCCGAGCCCAGCAAGCCCGCCGCGCCTCCGGCCGCGGCCAAGCCTCCCGCCCAGCCAACGCTCTACACCGGTCGCGAAGCCATCACCAAGATGTACATCGCCGCGCGCAATTGGGCGCCTGACGCCAAGCCCTTCCGCCTGGAGTCGCAGCCCACCAAAGAGGCCAATGGCCAGGATGGCAAGTCCGGCATCTGGCGGGCCAGCTTCGCCTCCGCCAACCGGCGCGCCCTGAAGACCTTCGCCTGGTCCGGGATCAAGTCCGACGACGCCCCCGAACCCGGAATTTCCTTCAGCACCGAAGACAGTTACAACCCCTCCAACGCCTCCACCCAGATCTTCGACATCGCCTTCCTCAAGACCGATTCCGATGCTGCGCTGAAGGCCGCAGAACCCCACGGCGGTGACAAGCTGCTGAAGAAGGAGCCGGCCAGCAACCTGAATTTCTCGGTGGATTGGAGCCACGCCGAGAACAAGCTGATCTGGCACGTCCTCTACGGCCCCAGCAAGAACGAACCCAGGCTGAAGATCGCCGTGGACGCCTCTACCGGGGAGTTCCTGCGGGTGGAGAAGTAGCCGAAGGCGGGCTTAATTCGCTGGTGTGGGCGCTGGGCGCGGAAAGTCGCTTCAGGGCCTCCTTGGCCTTGGGCGCAAGCTCACCCGCGGGCAGGACTTTCAGATAAGTCTCGTAATTCTCCCGCGCTTCTTCGTTCTTGCCCAGCTTCTCCAACGCCTGCGCCAGGCGGAAGCTCGCCAGCGCGTCATTCGGCTTCCACTCCAGCGCCTCACGATAGCGGCTCTCCGCAGCCCGGTAATTCTTCTGCTTGTAGTAGTAGTCCCCCACCTCGATGTCCTTCGAAGCACGGTGCGGATCCCACTTCTGCATCTCTTTCACGTCATCCGCACTGGTTCCGTAGCGGTCGGGCGGCGCGCCCTGCTCGCGGTCGCCGTCCTTGCTGGAACTCTCGCTGGGATCTTGCGGCGGGGTTGATCGTGGAACCTTGTCGCTCGCCGGCAGCGGAGGCTGCGTCGGCTCAGGTGTCTTGGCTTGTTCGCCCCCTCCCTGGTCGCTTGCCTGGCCGCTGCCCTGCTCCCCCTCTTTCGGGGAATCCGACTTGTCCCAGCAGCCCTTCTTGATCACCCCATTCACGCAGCCGCTCGACACTTGATCCTTCAGGTGACCCTTGAGCCGCTTCATCGCTCCCGGCTTCTGGTTTGGATCCGGCTGGTCATCGCTGGGCGTTGCCGGCGGATTTTGCTGCTGAGAACCGGCTGCCGGAGGCGCGGAAGCTGGACTCCCGGGCTGGGGCGCGTTGGGCAGCTCGCTGCCCTGCTGCGCCAAAACAGACGCGGACAGCGCTAGCGCGAATACCCCGACCAAACACTGCCGATGCATACCCGACAATTCTATCCGATTCGCCGGATAGGAAGCCGGGTTGCACCGGAATCGGCTGATGGCTGAAGGTTGTCTGCTGATTGCCGCTAGGCGAGTGCTCAATGCTGACTGCTTCTACATCACACGATCTGCGGCGACGCCGGAGCTGCGGAGAACGCGTAATCGATCTCGTCCGCCTGTTTGCGGTCCTTCGCTTGCGATTCCAGCAGAATCTTCATGAAATCCTCGCGGCTTAGCGCCCCCGCGTCGCGAAACACCTGTAGCAGCCGTTCCAGCGCGCGGCCGGAGTGGAAGTTCTCCACTCCCGGCATGTGGTAGCGCGTCTGGCCATTCACCGGCTTGGCCGGCGCCGCTGGCGCCTCAGACTTCAGAATCACCACATCCTGTTCGAGTGCCGCCTTCTGCGGCTGATGTGCCAGCCGGGCCAGGAACCTCTCCAGCGCCTGCACATGCTCCGGCTCCATCTGCGTAAACTCGATCCCCATGCCCAGACACGCGTGCGAGGTGCGCACCATGCCTCGCCCTTTTACCTCCGACCCGCGATCGCGAAACACGAACTCCACCCGCGAGTCCACCACCAGCGGAGTGCGCGTTACCGCGTAGCACCCGCTCGTGCTCACGTCGTTCATCTGGCAATACATGGGATTGCCCCCGCCCTCCCGGCACACCTGCACGATCACCTCGCAGCTGAAGCGGTCATGCCGCCGGCGCAGCTTCTTGCCGGACTTCTGCGTGCTCGCCGCGCTCGCCACCAACGCGGCCCCTGCCGCGCCTTCCTCCGGAGCGCGGAAAAAATCGGTCGAGGCCTCGGGCACCGACACCGTCCAGGCGAACTTTCCCGGCTCCAGCGCGCGTATCGCCAGCCTGCCCGCCTTGG
>DATHDM010000143.1:0-5523 GCA_035319065.1 Terriglobales bacterium | reverse complement strand
CCGTGCCGCCCACCGCCTGCCGTACGCGATCGGCTTCAAATCCGATGATGGCGTAAACATCGCCGGCGGGCACAATGTGCTTGGCCGCGTCAATCACGTGCCGCAGCAGCGGCTTGCCGCCGATTTCATGCAGCACCTTCGGGTGCTTGGATTTGAGGCGCGTGCCCTTGCCGGCCGCCATGATGGCGATGGCAAACTTCGGCTGCCCCGGCGTTCTTGCGGAGCGCTGCTTGCTTGGAGAAGAATCGTTCTTCCGTGACATTGGCGTCATATTAAAGGAGCCAGTCGCAGGTCGCCAGTAGGAGCGGGGGGCCGGGGCGCGAGGCTCAAGAAGGCACGCCTGCGCCCACGCTCTGGCGCATGGCAAGCTGGAGCAGTTCGCGGGCCACGAGGTCGGTGTCGTGCCGCGCCACGCCTTTGTCTTCGAGCAGGAAGTCGCCGAACACCGAACGCACCCCCATAGATTCGATCGTCTCCGGCTGCGCCGCGATCTGCGAAGCGCCCTCCAGAGCGTACTTGGCCTTCATCTCGGGTGACGCCGGTTTCACGTTGATCAGCGCATAGTCGAAGATATCCACACCGGCGTGCTCGTAAATGGCGCGGATGTGATCGGCGGCCGACAACCCCAGGCTCTCGTTCGCCTGGGTCATCAGGTTGCACACGAACACCTTGGTGGCAGCGGAGTTGGCGATGGCTTCCGGAATGCCGCGCACCAGCACGTTGGAAATGAGGCTGGTGAACAGCGAGCCTGGACCAATGGTGATCAGATCGGCCTGGCGGATGGCCTCCAGGGTCTGCGGCATGGGCTTCACATCGCCGGGGATCATGGTGAGCTGGCGGATGCGGCGCTTGCTGGCGGTAATGCTGGTCTCGCCACGTACGCGTGTGCCGTCGTCCATCAGCGCTTCCAATTCGCAATTGGCGGTGGTTGCGGGATAAATGTGTCCCCGGCTCACCAAAACGCCCGCCGACAGGCGCACTGCCTCGGCGAAGTCGCCGGTGATGGCGGTAAGCGCAGTCAGAAACAGATTGCCGAAATTGTGGCCGGCGAGCGCCGACTGCCCCGGGAAGCGGTACTTGAACAGGCGCGAGAGCAGCGCCTCGTCTTCCGAGAGCGCCACGATGCAGTTGCGGATGTCGCCCGGGGGAAGGATGTTGAATTCCTTGCGCAACTTGCCGCTGGATCCGCCGTCGTCGGTCACGGTTACCACCGCCGTCAGATCGGCGATGGCAGGTTTCATTCGCCCCTCAGGCCCTTCGCTCCCCTGGGCATGGAGAGCTGTCGCAGCGACGAAGTTCTTGAGCCCGCGCAGCAGGGTAGAAAGACCAGTGCCACCCCCAATAGAGACCACCTTGAGGGCTCGCTCTTCCCGCCGAGGCTTTTGCGCTCGCTCCATCCCTACGCCTTTTCGCTAACGCTGGGAGCTTTGGTTCCAGGTGGAGGGATCGGAGGGTTCGGGATAGAGGAGTTCGGTAAAACGCGGATCGTCGGCCATGTTATTGAAGTCGGCATCGCTCCGCGCCTGGAAGCGATTGGCTGGGTTCAGACGAATGGCTTCGCCCAGACGCTTCAGCGAGTCCTCCACATGGCCCGTCAGGCACTCCAGGACCGCCAGCCCGTACCAGACGTAATCGGCGTTGGGATGCTTCTTGACCAGTTCCTCCAGGTGCTCGCGTGCTGTTACGTAGTCTCCTATGTTCATCAAGGAGATGGAATAGTCGTAGTGCTCCTCCAGGGTCTTGAATGCGATGGTGGACTTGGCCATGTGCTGATCGCAGGCGTTCAAGTGCACGCGGGCGCGATCTGCCAGTTCCTTGCTGGTTCCACTCACCACTTTTTGGAACAAGCTCTTTGCTTTCTCGAACTTGCGCTCCTGCATGGCGCGCAAGCCCGCTTCGTAATTCTGCACAATCTGTGCCAGCAGCGGATCTTCGCTTAATGATCGTTCCCTTTGGCCCGGGCGCTTCATCCCCACTACCTTTGCTGAACTAGGCTTAACCATCTTATTTTTCTGATATTTAAGTGATGAAGATTTGATTCTTTCTGGTGGTTTCTTCTTCATCAGGTTGCCGCCTCAGAGGTGCCGAAGAGCGCTTGTGATCCAGCGCTGTGGAAAAAGCCGGGGTCGCAAGCACGTTACACGCAACCGCCAATGCGCGTCAACCTACGCAGGGGGGTTAGCCGAAGCCAGTTGCAGACCAGCACGCGGCCTGTACTCGGCGGGTAAGCCCCTTATCCGAACTCGCTTTGCGTTACCAAGGTTGGTCGTTCAGTTGATCTGATCGGCTGTCTGTAGATCGACGTTTTCCCATTCTCCCGCGATGATGCCCTTGCGTATCTGTGCAGCTGTCTTTCCACGCTTGTGCATCTGGTAGGAGTAGTAAAGTTCCTTCAAGCAGGCACTGCAATGCGCGGCATGAGTGCCTTCATAGCAAGTATGCAGGCTGGTGTGACCGATGCGGTCACAATAGCAGTAGCACGGCTGCTGGTAGATGATGGCCGGAATCCTGGCCGCCAATTCATAGGCGTGGACCTGGTAAGCGTTCTGGAACGCCGGTCCCCATAACTGGTCCCTGGGGAGAATCGGCGGCAGTTGCTCACCCTTCTTCGGAGGCGAGGTGTGGTGCGCCGGCACTTGCGTGGAGTCGCCTTCCGCGAGCAGCCCCATCGCCAGAAGCACCAGCAGCGCCAGGAGAGCACTGGACAGCTTCCTCATGCATGGTCCTCCCCGACATTTTACCCGAGTTGCCGCGCCGGCCGCCTTCCCGATTGCTGGCGATCGTCCAAACCTAGGTCGGTTCGCCGATTTCCGGGGTCTAAACCTGGGCGGCTTCGTATTAGAATTGCTTCCCGATGGGGGATCCGGCCATACCAGACGCGACGCCCGCCCGGCGTAAGCCACTACTCGAGGTGTGGGCTCGCGATGTGCTTATCTCGCTGCTGATCTCGACGTTTATCATCGTCTTCCTCTACCAGCCGGTAAAAGTGGAGGGCACCAGCATGATGCCCGGACTTGACGACCAGGAACGCATCTTCATCAACAAGTTTGTCTACCGCTTCGGCTCCATCGAGCGCGGCGACATCGTCGTCTTCCAGTATCCGCGGGACCTTTCCAAGCGCTATATCAAGCGGGTGATTGGCCTGGCCGGCGATCGCGTGAGAATCGACGAGGGCAAGGTGTACGTGAATGGCCAGCCCCTGGATGAGCCCTACGTTCCCGCCGAGTATGCCGACCTGCGTTCGCTGCCTGAAATCGTCGTTCCCGAGCGCTGCTATTTTCTGCTGGGCGACCACCGCACCAGTTCCAACGACAGCCGCGATTTCGGCCCGGTTTCCGATCGCTTCATCTATGGCAAGGCGGTGTTCGTCTACTGGCCGATGGACAAGCTCGGCAAACTGCACTAAGAAACACACAGCCGTTGGGTCACTTCCGAAGAATCGCTCCGTGACACCGCTTTGAAGGGGAGCTTCCGCCCCGCCGGCCCAGGCCGGAAATGAGGCGGCTTCAGCTGCTGAGGGAAGCCTGGTCCAACCATGTTCAATCTTGGAGGCTACGTGCACAAAACCTTCGTCCTTGCTCTGACATTTCTCTTGCTGGGCGTCGCCTTCGCCCAACACCCTGAGGAGGCTCTGTTGAGCGCCGACCGAAATTTTGCCAAGGCCACGGCCGAGAAGCGCCTCGAGGGCTGGATGGCTTACTTCGGTGAAGACGCCGTTGTGCTGCGCAAGCCGCCCGTGGTTGGCGGCCGCAGCATCCGCGATTTTTACCAGCAGGTGTTTGCCGATCCCGACTTCAAGCTGGAATGGGAGCCCACTCGCGGCGAAATCTTTCCCTCCGGCGACAGCGGCTACACCGTCGGCAGATTTCTGGCCACCTACAAGAACGACAAGGGCGCCATTGCCACCCAGCGCGGAACCTACATCACGATCTGGAGGAAGCAGGCCGACGGCACCTGGAAGATCGCCGCCGACGGGGGCACGCCCGACGAGCCGCCCAAACCCGCCAACTGACTCTCACACGCTCATCCGGGCGAATCCGAACGCTTGCAGCGTGAAAAGGTCTTCCCAGTCGAGAGATCTGCTTTTTCCCGGCCGTCCAAATTCTGGATCTTCCCCAAATCCACTTTTCTATCTGGCCCCTTCGACTGGGGCCTGATAAAATCTGGAAAATCCACTCCTCGGAGAAGCGATGCAGGCAGTCCTTGCGCTGGAAGATGGACGGATCTTCCGCGGCAAAGGTTACGGCGCCAACGGCGAGTGCTACGGCGAAGTCGTTTTCAATACTTCCATCACCGGCTATCAGGAAATCTTCACCGATCCTTCCTATGCCGGGCAGATCGTCGTCCTGACCAATCCCGAAATCGGCAACTACGGCACCAACCCCGACGACAACGAAGCCAATCGTCCTTACATCGAAGGGCTGGTGGTACGGGAGTTTTCGCGGATCAGCTCCAACTGGCGCTCGCAACAGGTCACCGACGAATACCTGGAGCGCTACAAGATCCCGGTCATCGGCGACATCGATACCCGTGCCCTGGTGCGTCACCTGCGCGATAACGGGGTTATGCGGGGTGTTATCTCTTCGATTGAGAGCGACGCCGAAAAGCTGATCGCCAAGGCGCGCTCCATCCCCAAGATGGACGGCGCCGATCTCGCTAAGGTGGTTACCACCAAGCAGCGTTACATCTGGGAGACCGGCGAGCGCTCGCACGAGCCCACGGAAGTTGTCGGGGTGAAGGACGCTCCGCCGCAGTTTCACGTTGTGGCCTACGACTACGGCATCAAGCACAACATACTGCGCAAGCTGGCGTCGGAGGGCTGCCGCGTCACGGTGGTGCCGGCGTTCGCATCGGCCGACGAGGTGCTGGCGCTCGCACCGGATGGACTCTTCCTGGCCAACGGGCCGGGCGATCCGGAGGGCGTGCCGTATCTCGCAGAAGCAGTCGGGCGGCTGGTCACCCGGCTCCCGACGTTCGGGATCTGCCTCGGCCACCAGATCCTGGCACTCGCGCTGGGGGCGCGCACGTTCAAGCTGCCGTTCGGGCACCACGGCGCGAACCACCCGGTACGCGACCTCAGCACCGGCAAGGTCGAGATCACGTCGCAGAACCACGGCTTCGCGGTGGACCCCGACTCCTGCGCGGCGGCCGGGCTCGAGGTCACCCACGTGAACCTCAACGACAGCACCTGCGAGGGCCTGCGCCACCGGAGCCTACCGGTCTTCGCCGTCCAGTACCACCCGGAAGCGGCCCCCGGGCCGCACGACTCGCACTACCTGTTCCGGCGGTTCGTCGAGCTCCTCACGCAGTCGAGAGGCAGGTGAGAGGATGCCACGGTATTTCATCGCCTATCGGAAGACCGAGGAGGCCGGGCAGAAGCCCGAGTGGGCCTCTTTCACGACCGAGTCGACCGCCTCGCTCGAGGCGCACGCCATCCGTGAGCGGGTGGACAAGCGGCTCGGGCTGTTCGGTGAGCGCCTGACCGGGGCGGGCGAGGTCCAGTTTCTCGGCTCGGCGCCGCTC
>DATHDM010000142.1:0-18739 GCA_035319065.1 Terriglobales bacterium | reverse complement strand
CTCCGTGCGTCGCGGACCTGGCTATGTAGGTCGGCCCCAGACAGACAGGTTCGTACTGCTCATCGACCCCGCTGTCGGTGTAGTGAGGAGTCCATCCGGCGGGATCCTGAAAGAAACGAATGGCCCGGATCTGGCGATCGGAGCATAGATTGAACCAGTGACGGGTGCCGCGAGGTACGCGGATCATATCCCCGGGCACCACTTCAATGAAGACCACGTCACCCTGGGGCGGGCTGATGTGAAACAATCCGCGGCCGCTGATGATGAAGCGAACCTCGTCCTCGTCGTGCCAGTGTTCGCGATTGAAGCGCGCCAGCATTGCGTCCAGGCCGGGTGTTTGGGGATTCACGTCAATCACATCGGCGGTTTTGTAGCCGCCCTTCTGCTTCAGATCTTCGATCTCGGCAGCGTAAGCGTGGAGAACCTCGTCCGCCTGAGCATCGGGGCGAACCCGGCTTAGGTCCCAGCGTTCGTACTCGATTCCCAGCTGAGCGAGATATTCGCAAATTTCGGCGTCCCGCGTCAGGGTCTTATTCTTTGCTGGTATTCCCAGAGTTGCCATAGCGCTGCCTCGGGTGCCGCACGAACTTACTCGGAGATCCCAGAAGGTAATCCTCGGCCAACGGCCTCGAGCAGAAACTCGAGGATTTCAACATGACGCTTGGCCTCGGCGACATCCTGGCCCCACGTGTACAGGCCGTGCTTGCGTAATAGGATGCCATGAATTTCGGGGTTTTGCGCGAGCAGGTTTTCCATCTGCTGCGCCAAGAGCGCATAGTCCTGGGCGTTTTCGAGGATCGGCAGCCACTCCCGGTGCTCATGGGTGGATACGCCGGAGAGGCCCTTGAGCATCTCGTAGCCTTGAATAGAAAGGCCCCCTGATGCTGCGAAGCGGTCGGAAAGGATAGTGCTCCATATCGAGTGTGTATGGAGCACGGCCCCAGCTCCCGCTCTTTGCACGATTTTCAGGTGCAGGGCGGTCTCGGCGGAAGGGCGCCCGGAGCCGGAGAGTACCTGCGCGTGATCGTCGATCTCAAGAAAACTGGAATCGGAGAGCGCGCCCTTGTCCAGGCCGCTCATGGTAATCATCAGGCGCAGCGGCGAATCTGTGGTTCTGGCGCTGAAATTGCCGCTGGTGCCCAGAACCCAGCCTCGGCGATAGAACTCGTGGCCGACTTCGACCAGCGACTCGAGGATCGCCTTCACAGCAGCGGGATCGGGCGTTGCGCGGTGTTTTGTAAGCTCTGCCATGGCGATACGCTCTCTCTTGTTCCCGTCGGCCTCACAACATTGCATCTCAGCCGGAGACTGATCGCCTCAGGAATGGGGGTGATGATGATCGTGCGAATGAGCATGCTCGCCGTGATGGTGATGTCCCGCGGGAGCCGTACCGGCCGCAAGATCGCGAGCCTCGACCAGCCTGCGCCGTGATTCTACCGGCAAGGACATTTGGCGGCGCAGCCACGCAATCACTGAAGGTAGTCCGGTTCCGTCCTTCAGGTTGGTGAACACGAAGGGCAGATCGCCGCGCATGCGACGTGTATCCCGTTCCATCACTTCCAGGGAGGCGCCCACGTGAGGAGCCAGGTCAATTTTGTTGATGACCAGCAGATCGGAACGGCGTATGCCGGGACCGCCTTTGCGGGGAATCTTGTCGCCGGCAGCCACGTCGATTACGTAGATGAACACATCCACCAATTCCGGACTGAAGGCCGCGGCCAGGTTGTCGCCGCCGCTTTCGACGAACACGAGCTCTATCCCTGGGTGAGTGTGTTCCAGATCGGCGATTGCCTCCAGGTTCATGGATGCGTCCTCGCGAATCGCGGCATGGGGACATCCGCCGGTCTCGACGCCGCGCACGCGCTCAGCGGGCAATGTCCCCTGGCGGATGAGGAAATCCGCATCTTCGCGGGTGTAAATGTCGTTGGTCACGACGGCAAGATTGATTTCCGGCCAAAGACTGCGGCTGAGAGCATCCACCAGCGCGGTCTTACCGCTGCCCACGGGTCCAGCTACGCCTACGCGAAAGGCGCGCTTGAGCTCATTCATGATTCCGTGCCTCCTCAAAACAAGAAATACCGCTGCGCCAGAGGCAGAGTGCTGGCGGGCTCGCAGGTCAGCAGTTCTCCGTCGGCGCGCACCTCATACGTTTCGGGATCGACCTCGATTCTTGGAGTTGCCGTGTTGTGGAACATATCGGCCTTGCGCAGACTACGGCACTTTTTGACGGCCACCACCCGCTTCTCCAGAGGCAGCTTGCGCGCCATGGACGCTGCCGAAACGAAGCTGACTGCGATCGAACGGGTAGCGCTGCCAAAAGCGCCGAACATCGGCCGATAGAAAACGGGTTGCGGAGTTGGAATGGAGGCGTTGGCATCGCCCATCACGCTCCACGCGATGAATCCTCCCTTGACGATCATCTCGGGCTTGACGCCGAAGAAAGCCGGTTGCCAGAGCACGAGATCCGCGAGCTTTCCCGGCTCTATCGATCCCACCTCGTCAGCGATGCCGTGGGTGATGGCAGGATTGATGGTGTACTTCGCCATATAGCGTTTCACACGCTGATTGTCGTTGCGTGAGCTGTCCTGGGCCAGCGGTCCGCGCTGGATTTTCATCTTGTGCGCGGTTTGCCAGGTGCGGGTCACAACCTCGCCGATGCGTCCCATGGCCTGCGAATCGCTGGACATCATGCTGATGGCGCCCAGGTCGTGCAGGATGTCTTCGGCGGCGATGGTCTCGGGACGAATCCGGCTTTCGGCGAAGGCGACATCCTCCGGCACCAGCGGGTTCAAGTGATGGCAGACCATCAGCATGTCCAGATGCTCGGCCAGGGTGTTCACGGTGTAAGGGCGCGTGGGATTCGTGGATGAGGTCAGAATATTGGGAATGCCGGCGACCTTGATGATATCCGGGGCGTGACCGCCGCCGGCGCCTTCGGTGTGATAGGCGTGAATGGTTCGGCCGGCGATGGCGGCAATGCTGTCATCGACGAAGCCAGCTTCATTGAGCGTATCGGTATGAAGCGCCACCTGCACGTCATACTGATCGGCAACCTTGAGGCAAGCGTCGATGGCGGCCGGCGTGGTGCCCCAGTCTTCATGCAGCTTCAGTCCGCATGCGCCGGCTTCAACCTGCTCCGCCAGCGGCTCGGCGGTGGCTGCATTTCCCTTTCCCAGAAAGCCGAAATTCATGGGCCAGGCGTCGGCCGCGCGCAGCATGTGTTCGATGTTCCAGGCGCCCGGTGTGCACGTGGTGGCATTCGTGCCGGTGGCCGGGCCGGTGCCGCCGCCGATCATGGTGGTGATGCCGTTGGAGAGCGCTTCGTAAACCTGCTGCGGAGAGATGAAGTGAATGTGGCTGTCGATGCCTCCGGCGGTGACGATGCGATTCTCTCCGGCAATCACCTCGGTGGCCGCTCCCACCACCAATCCGGGGTCGACCCCGTCCTGGGTGTGAGGATTTCCAGCCTTGCCGACCTTCACAATGCGTCCATCGCGGATGCCGATATCGGCCTTCACGATGCCCCAGTGGTCGATGATGACAGCGTTGGTGATCACCAGATCGAGAACCCCCGGGGCGGACTCCCGCTTTCCCGTGGAACTTTGTCCCATGCCGTCGCGAGTTACCTTGCCGCCGCCAAAGGTAATCTCGTCACCGTAAACGGTGTGGTCCTTCTCAATCTCGATGATGAGTTCGGTATCCGCCAGGCGAAGGCGATCTCCGGTGGTAGGACCGTAGAGATCCGCATAGGTGCGGCGGGGGATGCGCAGGCTCATGGCTGCCCTCGCTTGTCTGGTCGCAGGGGTCCTCCCACCAGACCGCGGTGGCCGTAGACATGGCGCTCTCCCGTGAGTGGAACCAGGGGCACTTCCTTCTCTTCTCCCGGCTCAAAGCGCACCGCGGTTCCCGCTGCGATGCCCAGACGCATGCCGTAGGCGGCATCGCGATCAAACTCCAGAGCGCGATTCGCCTCGAAAAAATGGTAGTGGCTGCCCACCTGAATGGGGCGATCGCCGGTGTTGCGCACCACGACGCGAACGGCGGGCCGGCCTGCGTTGAGCTCGATCTCGCCATCGGCCAGGAAGTATTCGCCGGGAATCATCGCTACCTCTCACTGAATAGGATCATGAACGGTGACCAGCTTGCTGCCGTCGGGGAAGGTCGCTTCGACCTGAACCTCGTGAATCATCTCCGCCACTCCGTCCATGACGTCGGCGCGAGTGAGGATGGTGGCGCCGAAGGTCATGAGGTCGGACACGCTCTTGCCGTCACGGGCGGCCTCCAGCACTTCCGCCGAAATCACAGCCACCGCCTCGGGATAGTTCAGCTTCAGTCCACGAGCACGCCGCTTGCGGGCCACCTCTGCGGCCACGAAGATCAACAGCTTTTCCTGTTCGCGGGGAGTGAGATGCACGAGAGCTCCTTCCGGAATTCAATAGAGTTTTCGTGGGAGCGAAGCACTTCGGCCGCAAAGAGACAGTTTCGCGGCTCGCCACAGTGAGGTCAAGCCTTGCATCAGGACTCGGCCATTGCAGGCGAGGCCGCGCAAGACGATTCCGCCTGCCCGGAGGCGGCTGACGCCCCAGAGCACCTGATCTGCCAGCGTCAACTCGGACGCGAGGGCGTCCAGCCGTGCTTCGATATCCCGCCAGTGCGCCCCGGCTGTCCCGGGACGGCAAATGTAGAGCGACGCCATGTGACGAAAGTGACCGAGCCGTGCTGGGGAGCCCAGAGGGCGCAGGCTGGGCTCGAGTTCCCAGTGTTCCTCAAGCAGGGGCCGCCGATCTTCCAGGATCAGGAACGACGAGGCAAAGCGCGCGTAGCCAAAAGTTTCGCCGAAGGCTTCCCGCCCGGGAGCGATCAATTCCCACCAGAGAAGTGCGGCCCGAGGTTGCAGAGTGATTCGCGTGAATTGTTCGTAGCGGGATCCGGCGTAGGGGATAACGGCGTCGGGAACATATTCCAGCAGACCATCCGCGCCAACTTCGACTTCAACCCGTGAACGGCTGCAGTGCCTGGGGGATCGGCTGCGATAAATGCGCGTGGCTCCGGTGGAGGTGAGCTGGGCCTGGGCCGACGGTCCGACTGAAATCTGGAGATGCAGCTCATCGGTGTCGAGAATCCCGCCGGAGATGTTGTGGAGGTGGGCGAGCGTCTCGCCCGCGGAATTAGGGAATCCGCGCAGCACACGCCAGGGAACGTCCTGGCGGTGAATCCGCAGGGTAGTGGCGGCGCTCTCCGCCTGCCTGGAGAAGTCAAGCCAAAGCGTTGCCGTTCTTGCGGAAGTACTCATGTCAACTGATGAACAGGCGCGTGCCCAAGCGGGGATGAGTCATGGAGCCGATTTCCAGAAGCGGCGCGCACGATGGAACTTGCACGTCCGCCTCCATCGCGCAAGCAGCGGCGCGAACGATGCGCGGCTTCAGATGAAACAAAATCGCCTGCGCTTCGATGTGCCCGAGGGGCATCAACCTTTGACAGGCAGAGATAAGGCCGGCAACACTCTGATGCAGAAACGCCGGGATTGCATGGCAGCCGGAAATCTCGAGACGTCCGGCAACGTATCCGAAACAAGCCGCGTAGTGAATCGGCCGACCCTGTCCATCGGATGAATTCACAAGCTCGGACAAGACAAGATCGCCGTAGGCGCGGATGGCGACGTCCACCAGGCACCGAGCCATGGCTGAGGAAGCATCGCGTGCTTCCCGGGCAGGCTTGCGCGCATCCAGTCGGGAGTTGAGTTCCAGCCACTCCGCGAAACCGGCAGGCCCAGCGTGAGCCAGGGCGCAGCTGCGAGCGCAAAATGCGGCTTCCAGGGCACCTGACTCCTCCAACCAGCCGGCGAGGAAGGCCTCAAGATTGTGGGGAGAAAGCAGGCCGTACTCCACCAGCGACTCCAGCCCGAAGGAGTGCGCCATTCCGCCGACCGGAAGCGCACTGTCGGCGAGTTGCACAAGACGCAGTAGGGCCAGGCTTTGGGCCATTCCGTTGAAAGGCACGCCGCAGAGAATAAACCATCGGCCGGGAAGCAGGGCAATTACAATAACAAATATTCCCCATGAAAAATTCCTTCATGACGCGAGCCATCGAGCTCGCGATCGAAAACGTGAATGCGCGCCGAGGCGGACCTTTTGCCGCTCTGATAGTCAAGGACGGACGCATCCTGGCCGAGGGCACGAACCTGGTGACCACGTCCATGGACCCTACGGCGCACGCCGAGATCACGGCGATCCGCAATGCTTGCCGCATCCTGAATAGCTTTCATCTTGGGGGCTGTGAAATCTACACCAGCTGCGAGCCTTGTCCCATGTGCCTGGGAGGCGTGTATTGGTCGCGCGTGGATCGCCTGTATTACGCGGGAACGCGGGAAGACGCTGCGGCGGCGGGTTTTGACGACGCGCTCATCTATGAACAAATCCAGCTGCCGCCGGAGTTGCGCTCGATTCCAATGATCGGGATGATGCGGTCGGAATCGAAGGCCGCCTTTGAAGCCTGGCGCAACCTGTCGGCCAAAACCCCTTACTGATTCGTCCAGCCCACAGCCTTGTCATCCAGTGCGCCTGATCGTGGCTTCGATGAGGCCGTGAGGCTCGTCAATCGGAAGGAAGACTTCGTTGGGGTTGTCCAACCCGAAAGGCACCAGATCGACCAGCAGGCAATGCCGGTTGGGCATGGAGAGATGAATCTCCACGATCTCGCTGATCCGGCTCAGGATCGTCTCTCCAATGGCGTAGAGCGTGTGCTGCACACCACGACTGTCGTGGCCGGCGAAGATCTCGAGGATGGTGTCGCGCACGGAGTTCCACAGTGATCCGAATTTGTGGCTGCCGGGCTGGTAAAGCCACTCGGCCGTTACGATGGTGCCAAACAGGCGGTCGCGCGTTTCCTTCAGGGTGGTGTATTCGTCGTGGATATAGCCTTCGAAGGCCGAACCAGCAGTCTTAAGGACGGTCAGGTCAGCAATCCCCGCCCTGACCTCGGTGCGCTTGCGATCCGCAGTAATCCGCGCAGTGCGGCATCCGCCGCCGGCCTTGAGAAAGGCGTGTTCGTGAGGCTTGCCGTTGACCAGGATTCGCTGCCAGAGGTTCTGGGTGGCTGCAATTCTCGTCCATGCGACTTGCGGATTGCGGGTGAGGAAGTGATCTGCCAGCCGCCGGCAAAATTCCTCGACCTCACCCAAGGGCTGCTTTCTGGCCAGGGCGTAAACCGTGTTCTTCATGGTGTCGGTAGGCAGCACGGAGCGGTTGTCCCCCGCGGTATAAGCGTCGGCGAATTCTCCGGAGAGTGTAATGTCAATGCTCAGGTCCGTCATCTCGTGGTGTTGGCCCTGACGCGCGACTTTGACCAGGCGGACGCGGGATTTGCCGTATTGATTGGCGGCAAGGGCAACTGGCATCAGCTTCCTCGATAAGTGGAGTATCCGTATGGGCTCAAGAGCAGAGGCACATGGTAGCGCTGCTCCGGGCTGGCGATGCGAAACTGAATCGAGATCTCGGGAAAAAGTTCGGACAGTGCGGAAGTATCAAACCGCAGGCGATAAATCCCGGGTTGCACGGTTAGGCCGTCCGGCAGAAGGTTGCGGACGCGGCCATCCTCATCGGTCACGCCGGAGCCCAGCAACTCCCACTCCGCCGGCGCGGCCACGAGCCGGGCAAGCTGGACGGGGATGCCAGGCGCGGGACGTCCCCGAGCCAGATCGAGCACGTGGGTGGTGATCGGGCTCATTCGCTCAGCAGCTTTCTCAGGCGCAGGCGGGTGATTTGCCGTTGTTGCTCGGCAGCTTCCAGAATTTCCGTCGCCGCGCTGTTTTCGAGACGCCGCTCAAGCAGCGCCAGCATCTCCTTGCCGGACTTGCCGGTGGCGCAGACGATGTAGATGTGCCCGAATTTTTCCTCGTACTTGCGGTTTTCCTCCACCAGCGCCGCCAGTGTGTCGGTATCCGCAGCGGAGGCCGACGACTGCTCCTGGCGTGACCAGGAGCCTCCGGATTGCTGCCCGATTCTGGGATGCGCAGCGAAGGCCTGCAGCCAATCTTCCCGTGAGCCCTGGCTCCAGACGCGATCGGCCGATTCCTCCAGAGCGCGGATGGTTTCGTAGGGGCGCCCGGCAGCCATGGCCCTCGCCCAGGCCCTCGATCCGCAGCACCGCAGAAAATCGGCGGTCGCTTCATCGACGGGCGCCGCATTCAGCGTCTTCAGTCCCGCTTCCATGCGGCCAACGTCAGTCAGATAACCGAAGAGATGCAAGCGGCTGACCCCGCCGTCGGGATAAATGTTGAAGCGAACGTAGCGCGCCGGCTGTTCCCGAACCAGTTCTTCCTGAAAGAAATGGCGGGTGTGCGCCCGCAGCGCGGTTTCCGGCAGCAGCTCGCTCCACGCGCCTTCTTCGGCGGTGAGGCTGATCTCAAGAGAGCAGCGATCGGGAAAATTTCCTTTGAAGTGCGAAGTGTCCACCTCGACGCGTTCGATAATCCCCTCCGCCGCCAGCTTCAGGATGACCCAATCATGCCCCGGACCGCGGCGCCTGCGGGTTTCCCAACCGTCGCTCATGTCGAGGGCGCGCCCCGGCATCGTCAGATTCCGCGGGTTGCCGTAGTGCTGATCGCTGGAATCCACAACCGTCGCGCCGTATTCGGCCGATGCCAGATCCACCTCCGGTCCAAGGTGACGCCAGTCCGGAATTGCCTCGCCGTGGACGCGCAAGCGCGCCACTCCACCGTCGGGAAAGATGTTCAGCCGCAGATGGGTGAAGCGCTGCGGAGAAGCGATTGCGAAAGGATTGCGCGAATCGCCCTGCAAGCGGGAGCTGGGCAGAAGCACTACCCAGTCGCGAAGATCCTCCGGCCCAGGGTTGCCGTCCGCGGTGCAGGCTTCCACGGAGCAACATTCCGGGTAGTTGCCGGTAAAGTGGCTGGTATCGACCACAATGCCGTGCACCACGCCCGTAATGCCCAGGCGCACGATTGCCCAGTCATGGCCGGGCGTGCGCTTGCGCCGCGATTCCCAGCCGTCCATCCATTTGCCGCGGTCGGTGTACTTGCCGGGAACAAAGACGGGTTCCGCATGCTTGATCAGATTTTCTTTGGGGGCAAAGAAATCGTCGCTGGCGGCAACTACGCAGCCGCCGGCCCGCTCGGAAGCAAGGTCCAGAAGTTGGGTGAAGGGTTTCAGAAGCGACCTCGGCGCAAGACTTTTCCCCGCGGTGGTCCATTCACATCAACGGGAACTCCGCGCAGATAGGTTCTTTGTACCACGCCGGCCAGGCGCATGCCGGCGTAGGGCGTCAGCGCATGGCGATGATACAGGGCGGCAGGGTTGACGACGAATTCAGTTTGCGGATCCCAAACCACGAGGTCGGCGTCGTGCCCCGGGGCGATAGCACCCTTCTTTCCCGCCAGCCCGGCCAGTTTGGCTGGGGCGGCGCACATCCAGGACGCCAGCTCCTCGATGGGCAGTCCGCGGCGGCGGCACTCGGTCCATACCGCAGGCAATGTCAGTTGCAAGGACGCGATTCCGCCCCAGGCGCGAAAGAAATCTCCATCATCGCGCCGCTTGAGAGCCGGCGGACTGGGGGAATGATCGGAGACTACCATGTCGATGACTCCAGTATGAAGGGCACTCCACAAGGCATCCCGGTTCGCTCCCTCGCGAATGGGCGGAGCGCATTTGAACTCAGTAGCTCCATTAGCGATTCCTTCTGCGGTGAAAACAAGGTAGTGAGGGCAGGTTTCGGCCGTCAGCGGAAGGCCTGCAGCGCAGGCATTTTGCAGAGCTGGCACCGAGTCTGCGTCCGACAGGTGGACGATATGTATCCTGCAACCTGTCTCCCTGCACAAGCGAACCAGGAGATCGATGGCGCGGCTTTCCGCTCTGCGCGGACGGGAGTGAAGATAATTTTGAAAGCAGCGCGCGTCGCCCGACGGCGTGAGCAGTTCCGCCGGCGATTCCGCATGCACCAACAGCACCGCACCGCAGCGGGCGAGTTCGGGCATGGCCTGGCGAAGGTCAGCCTCTTCGACGTGTGGAAACTCGTCGACTCCGGAGGGAGTGAGGAAGCATTTGAATCCGAAGCAGCCCTCGTCCCATAGCGGCCGGAGGTGGCCGGCATTTCCTGGCACCACGCCGCCCCAGAATCCAACATCGATCCAGCACTGCCCGTCTGCGGCACGAATCTTGGCGGCATAGGCCTGCGCCGAAATGGTGCTGGGGATGCTGTTCAGCGGCATCTCGATAAGAGTGGTAATGCCGGCCGCGGCTGCGGCCCGTGTTCCCGTGGCAAAGCCCTCCCACTCGGTGCGGCCGGGCTCGTTCAGGTGTACGTGGGTATCGACCAGTCCCGGCATCACCACGGAGTTGCCGGCGTCGTCATCGGCTGCAGAGTCGTAATCGCCGACGCGCGCCACGATTCCGTCTTGAATATGGACCGATGCAGGTCGCATGCCGTCGGGCAGGACCACTCGCCGGCTGCGAATTACGCGATCAGCGGCCATCAAGAAAATCCCGAAGCAGATTCTGTGCCACCCGCGTACGGTAGGCAGCAGTGGACCGCATGTCGTCGATGGGAGCCATCTCCTGCGCCAGCACAGGCAGGGGATCGCTGCGATCGAGAATGGCGCGTTCGGTCCTGAAGCAGCGCAGAGGAACGGGAGCGACGCTGCCCACAGCTACCCGCGCTTCTCCCGTCTTGCGGTCGAGGAGCGCGGCCAGGCACACCTTGGAAATTGCCTGCGCCCTCCGCGTCCCCACCTTCCGGTAGTACTGCGACCAGCGAGAAGTACGGCGGCGCAACCGAATTCGAGCGAGCAGTTCGTCGGGCTGCAGCCTGGTCTGCCGGTACCCTACGTGGAACTCGTGGTAGGGAAGCCAGCGCGATCCACGCTGCGAGATAAGCTCCAACTCGGCCTCATAAACGAGCAGAGCGGGCGGTGTATCGGCAGCCGGAGAAGCGTTCACCACATTCCCTCCAATGGTGCCGCGATTCTGGGTGGCGATTCCTCCCGTAATTCGGGCGGCTGCGGTGAGCAGTGGAAATTCCCGCTCGAAGACTTCCTGTGCCAGCACCTCGGTGTAGGTGGTCAAGGCCCCCAGAGTTACGAAATCGGCGACGACTGTTATGCCGCGCAGCACCGGAAGGTTCCAGATGTTGAGGAAGCGCCGATGGTCAAGCTTGCCGGCCTCCAGCAACACCATCAGGTCGGTTCCGCCGGCAAATGGACGCCAAGCGCCAGGATTGGCAGCCAGCAGTTCCAATGCTTCCGCCAACGACTTGGGCGTGCGCATTTCGTAGGAAGGGATAAATGACCTCACGCGTGAATCCCTCCGCGCCGGCACGCTCGCAAGACGGACTCGAAGATGCGCAAATACCCGGTGCAGCGACACAAGTTTCCCGCGAGCCCGTTGCGGACGTCCTCTTCGGTTGGCGCAGGAATACGCTGCAGGAGGCTCACCGCCGCCATCACCATTCCGGGTGTGCAGATGCCGCATTGAGCGCCGCCGCAGTCAAGAAATGCCTGCTGCACGGCGTGAAGCCGCTCGCCGCCGGCGATGCCCTCAATCGTGGTGATCTCCGCCCCTTCCGCCTGCAGCGCGGGGACCAGGCAGCTGTTGACCAGCTTGCCGTTCATCATCACGGAGCAAGCGCCGCACTCGCCCTCGCCGCAACCCTCCTTAGTGCCAGTGAGGCGAAGATCTTCGCGCAGCACGTCCAGCAGACGCATCATGGGCCAGGTCTCAACGGTCTGAACCGTTCCGTTGACGGTCATCGAAATCGAGATCCTAGCCATGAGCGGCCGTCTTTTCTCCTGCGGTCAGTGCGGCCATCACAGCTTCCGGCGTCAGGGGGATCGCAGTAAAGCCGATCCCGATCGCGTCCTCGACCGCGTTAGCGATGGCGGGGGCGGGGCCATCGGCAGGAAGCTCGCCCAGACCCTTGGCTCCCATGGGACCGTGGGCATAAGGCTTCTCAACGAAGACCACCCGGATCGGAGGAACGTCGGCGCTGGTGGGAATGATGTAGTTGGTCATCTGGCTGTTCGCCATGCGACCCTGCTGCCATACCACATTCTCATAGAGCGCATATCCTATGGACTGCACCACCCCGCCTTCAATCTGTCCCCTGGCGAGGACAGGATGAATGATCCTCCCCACCTCCTGCACGGCGATGAAGTCCTCGACACGCACCTCATAGGTCAGGGTGTCCACGCTCACCTCGGCCACATAGACCGCCCAGCCATAGGCGCCATAGGCGTCTCCCTGATATTTCTCATCGTCCCAGTAGATGCCAGCGGGAGCTTGATATTGGCTGAACGAGCGCAGTTCGCCGTGTTTTCGGATGTGCGCTGCGCAGGCGCTCGCGAATTCCACCGGCGTGTAGGAGGCAGACAGCAGCCCTGTACCCTGCAGCGTCTGCTTCAGCCCGAGGGCTGCCGACTCCACAAGCTTGCCCACCACCATGCAAGTTCTGGAAGCCACAGTCGGCCCGCTGTTGGGCACGCCGGAAGTATCGGGCTGCACGACTTCCACATACTCGTAGGGGAGCTGCAATGCTTCTGCAGCGATCTGCGTGAAGATGGTCTTGGTGCCCTGTCCCATCTCGGTGCTGGAGGCCAGCACGCGCACACGGCCCGCCGGGGTGGCATCCACGCCGACTATCGAAGCCAGATAGCGCTCTCCTGAGCCGGTGAATCCCGCGCCATGGAAAAACGCCGCCAGTCCCATTCCACGCTTTACGGCGGCGCCTGAATTCTGCCGCGCAAAGCGTTCCCGCTTGGCGAAGTACCCAGACTCGGCGAGGGCGCGGTCGAGCAGGCCCGGCATATCCGGGTCTTCGCGAATCACCTGGCCGGTGGCCGTGGTCTGGCCCTGGCGGAGAAAGTTGCGGCGTCGGATTTCTTCCGGCGGAATTCCCAAAGTTGCCGCGATCTCATTCATGTGGCGCTCAAGCGCGAAGAAACTCTGGGGAGCGCCGAAGCCGCGGAAAGCGCCGTGGGGAGGGGCATTGGTGGCGACCGCCTGGCTGCGTATGCGCACATTGGGGCAGTAATACGGACCGGCGGCATGAATGGTGCCGCGCGACAGCACGACGGAGGACAACGTGGCATAAGCACCGCCATCGATCGTGAAATCAATGTCCATGGCCAGCAGAGTGCCGTCGCGCCGGACGGCGGTGCGATGGCGGGTTCGCGATGGGTGCCGTTTGGTGGTTGCCGCCATGTCCTCCGCGCGGTCATAAACCAGCTTCACCGGCCTTCCCGATTTCCACGCCAGCAACGCGGCGTGGGCCGCGATCATCGAGGGATACTCTTCCTTCCCGCCAAAGCCGCCTCCGGTTTCGGTCTGGACTATGCGAACCTTTTCATCTCCCAGAGCGAAGACGCCCTTCAGGGCTTTGTGGACATAGTAGGGACACTGCATCGAGCCCCAGACGGTGACGCCGTCCTGGGGTGAGGCGACCGCGATCATGCCGTTGTTCTCGATGTAGAGCTGCTCCTGCGCCGCCGTGAAGTACTCGCCCTCCACGATGAAGTCGGCGGAGGGCCAGGCTTCATCCACGTTGCCCTTTTCCAGGTGAAAGCGCTTGAACACGTTGTCTTCGCCCCAGATCACTTCCCGACGGGCAAGGGACTCTTCCAGTGAAAACAGTGCGGGCAGGGGCTCGATCTCAATGGTGACTCCGCGCCGCGCCTCCTCGAGCAGGTGACGGTCTGGATGAGCCAGGAGGAGCACCGGTTCTTCAGGATGATTTACCGCGGCGCCGGCCAGGCAGGGCTGATCGTCGAGGATCAAGGCAATGCAGTTGGCGCCAGGGATGTCTGCCGCGCGCACGATGGTGAATTCCACCCAGGGAATTCCTTCAGCGAAGCGGATGGCCGCGATGCGCCCCCGTGGTGAGGGAGAGCGCACCGTGGCGCCGTAGATCATCCCGGGGAATCGCAGATCGTCAACGTACTGGGCTCGCCCCGTGAGTTTGTCGCGTCCCTCCTTGCGAGGGACGGCAGTTCCCACCACCCCGTGCATATTGCGCCAAGCATAGCAAGGAAGGCGTGGAATGATCTCCTGCTATTTCAGAAGGTCAGGAAGGATCAAGTCGCCGGTCAGTCACAGGAACACGGCACGGGCACCGGCGCCGCCCGCGCCGCACGGCTCGCGTGCACTAAAGACAGGCCGGCGGCGCACATTGGCTGTACGCCACCTGGCCTGCCAGGCCAAGTGAATCCGCCTCTGCTTTTGCTAGGACCCCTGGGGTCCGCCCATGCTGCCGCGGCGCTGTTGGAACTGCTGTTGCCGCTTCTCAAGGTAGTCGTCGTACTTCTTCTTCTGGTCGTCGTTCAGCAGGTCGCGGATCTTCCCGGTCGCCGACTGATGGATCCCCTTCATCTTGGCCATCTTGTCTTCGCGCGAGGTGGAGGTATCCTGCATCAGTTGCTTCATCTGGTTCTGCTGATCCTGCAGAATGCTGCGCACCTGGGATTGCTGGTCGTCGCTGAGACTCAGTTCCTGGGTGAGGTTCTTAACCTGGTCGTCAACGCTGGGCATCTGCCAGCCACCATGACCACCGCGTCCGCCGCCTGTTCCCTGGCCCATTCCCGCGTATTGGGCGAGAGCCACACAAGAAAACGCCAGGACGGTTAAAAGAAAAGCAAATCGCACTGATTTCATCGGAAAGATCTCCTTAGGTGCTTCGATTTTGAGCGTCATAGCGGAATCGATGAGCGCAAGGCCAGCCGCCGGCCATGCACTCATCCCCGTTCAGTTCTGAGTGGCGGCGCCAGGAGTTCCAGCGAAAGGAGGCCGTCCGCCGGGACGGAAGCGGTGCTGGCTCCGCAAGTCGCTCAGCTTGCTCTGCTGATCCGAGTTCAGCACCTGGTAGAAGGCGGCGTCGGCTTTGGCCTGAGCCGAAGTGAGCTGGGCGGTCAGGGTGCCGATGGTGTTCGCGGCCTGCTCAATGCCGGCGCTGTCATTGTTCTTCACCGCAGTATCAAGGTTCTGATGAGCAGTCTTCAGGCTGCTGTGCAGCGCAGACTGATTGTTGAAGGCGTTGGTGAAAATCGTCGTCGCTTGACCCTGCTGGGCAGGCGTCAGCGACAACGCATTGGTCAGAAAGGTCACGTGATGTTGCACCCGGGTTGCGGGATCCGGCGGAGCCGGGGACTGAGCTAACAGCAGGGTGGAAAACAAGCACGTGAACAACAAAAGGACGATGGTCTTTTTCATAGGCGCGAATCTCCGGCGATAGAAACACAAGTATCCACGCGCCGGTTGTGCTGTGGCTGTTAAGCATTTGTAAAAACTGCGGAATCTGCAGGGCTAAAGCCTCTCCCCGCGCCTTCCTCAAATCTTGCCCGAAGCCGCGCAGGCACTTTTACCGGGGCGTTGCAAAGGATTTGCTTTGGGTAGCTTTACAGAGATTTTACCCCACACGGTCCGGTGTTGTTATTTCATAGGAGGCGCTGCGAAGCGCGGTCTTTCCGGTTCCAGAGGCTCGTCAACCGAGGTTTTATGGACTACGACATCGTGCTGCATGTAGTTGCGGGAGGATTGGTTCTCAGTGGCTGGGTCTTACTGATCGCATTCTGGCTGCAGTTTCGAAGCGACTGCCACGCGCACTCCATCTATCAGGGCCACGAGAAACGTGGAATGGACGATCATCTCACCGATCACGGCCGTGAATGGCCGGCCTCACCCACTGGTGGAGACCGCAGGCCCGGCGCCCGCGGTGCCTACGATCCCGGTCTGTCGCAGAGGTTGTCCGTCTGACTGAAAGCCCCAAGTGGCATCGGCGTTTTACCAAGACTTTACATACCGTGTGTCGCCACCGTGCTTCAATACTGATGATAGCGACACTCAAAGAACGCCCCAATCGGCGGGGACGAGCGCTTTCTCCTCCATCTCTCCCCGCCGACAATTGTTGCTGGGTCGTGCGGGCGAACAGGATGCCTCTCGGAATTTCACCCGGAATGTTGAAGGCTTGCGCAGGATCCTGGGCGGCTGGACTGGAATGCAAGCCCAGGCTGTTACAGGCTGTTATTGGTCTCGAACCGCGTCCTGGCTGGCAGAGTTTGAAGCAGGGCATGAATTTGGCGAAGCCGAGGCCTGCCGATTGCCGGTTTCGTTCTCCGGTGGCGCTCCGCCGGTGGACATGATGATTGCAAGAAACTGGGCAAATTCTTGGGTCACTGTGGATTCCTTTGCTCTACAGGAGGTAGACGAACGGGCGAGAAAAGAGTTACGGCGTTCTTGTAAAGGCCATGCAAATACTTCCCGATTGCAGACGCCTCCAGGCTGTGCCGTACGGCGATTGCAGCGGGGAGGGTTCAAGGAGCATTATCTAAGCAGGCATTGATGAAACCGTCGACCAAGGAGCGTGTGCTGTCACTGGTGGTAGTGCTGGCCCTGGTTGCAGTGCTGGTCACACTGGGGTTTCTCCAGTATCGCTGGAGCCGGGAGATTAGCGAAGCCACCAGCACCCGCATGCAGGCTAGCCTGCAGACCTCGATGATGGGAGTGCGCCAGGACCTTTACCGCGAGCTGGCCACGGTATGCGTGGTCTTTCAAAACGATGCCGACGCGTCTCCCGAGAAGGATCATACGCGTTACATCCAGCGCTACCAGGAATGGACGCGGACGGCCGCTCATCCCGACCTGGTAGCCAACGTCTTTATCTGGGAGACAGGAGGAGGAAATCCGCCCCGCCTCTTGCAGTTGAATGGAAGCCGCGAAGCATTTGAACCGGTCCAATGGCCCGCCAATTTTCAAGCCTTGCACGACCGCTTGCAGGCGACATCCCTGGATGCCATAGTGGCGGCGCTGGCCAACCTGCGGCTTACGCGACGCTCGCTCAACGAAGCTTCTCCCGATCCGGAGCATGCTCGTGAGAATCCGCGTCCGGGGGGCATTCCCGTTCTCCCATGGAGAATCGACCAGAACATTCCCGTGATGGTTCACCCGAATATTCAGCGAACTGCCGGGTCCAAACAGGCGAAGCCGATTGTGGCCTGGTTTCTGATTGAACTGGATGCCAAGGTTCTGCAAGCGCACGTGCTGCCGGAGCTTGCGGAAAGGTATTTTGGTGGTCCTGAAGGCCTGACCTACGAAGTGGCGCTGGTCGGTGGCGCACAGGAGCCGCGGGTGCTGTACACGTCGGATCAGGGATTTGGCAGGCAGGATCCCCAAACCGCGGATGGCACGCTGAACGTGTTCGGTCCTCCGCGCGCAGGACCGCCTCCGGATGCCGCTCGCGGCAGTATGCCAGGTTCACGTGGCGAAAACCTGCTGGCGGGGATCCGCCTTCGCGATCCCCGCGGCGCACCTGGTCCGTTGCGGCTGGAGCCTATTCGCTACAGCGTGAACGACCGCGACTGGCAGCTGTTGGTAAAGCACCGCAACGGCTCCCTGGAGGAGGTGGTGGCGGCCACCCGGCGGCGGAATCTCACCATCAGCTTTGGGGTGCTGCTGTTGTTGGCTGCCAGCATGACCATGGTGATCATCACCAGCTTGCGGGCGCAACGGCTCGCCAAGTTGCAAATGGATTTTGTGGCTGCCGTCTCCCATGAATTGCGGACACCGCTGGCCGTAATCAGTTCTGCGGCCGACAACCTGGCGGATGGGGTGGTGGAGAGCAAACCGCAGCTATCTCAGTATGGCTTCGTCATTAAGAAGCAGGCGCGGCAGCTCGGTGACCTGGTAGAGCAGATCCTTCTGTTCGCCGCTGCGCGGGAGAACCGCCCACGCTTCACCTTGCGCCCGCTGCAGGTTTCCGAGATCGTCGATTCGGCGCTGAACCACACAGCGGAGCTTATTCATGGCGCGCAATTCACGGTCGAGAAGAGTGTCCCGGCCAGTCTTCCTCTCGTAGTTGGCGATCTGTCCGCTTTATCGCAATGCCTGCAGAACCTGATCACCAATGCGGTGAAGTACGGTGGAGAAAAGCGGTGGATTGGAATCGACGCGCAGGCCATTCCCGATGGCGCGCGCGGCGATGAAGTCCAGATTACCGTTCGGGACCAGGGGGTAGGTATCACGGCCGCGGATTTGCCGCACATCTTCGAGCCCTTCTATCGCAGCCCTGCAGTGGCAGCGGCGCAGATTCACGGCACGGGCTTAGGATTGCCCCTGGCCAAGAGCATTGCCGAGGCCATGGGCGGCCGGCTGAGCGTTGCCAGCAATCCGGGAGCGGGAAGCTCGTTTGTCCTTCACCTGCCTGTGGCCAAAGAGACGCTCAGTGAAGCCAAGACGGAGTTGGGCATCGCGGCGCATCCCAGGCTGTCATAATTTCTCATGCGCGAAAGAATTCTCCTGGTTGAGGACGAAGAGGCCTTATGCATGACTCTCAGCGATCGCCTGAAGCGTGAGGGATATGTTGTCGATTGCGCGCGCGATGGAGAAGCGGGATACGACCGCGCTACTCACGTGCCCTTCGACCTGATCATTCTTGACGTCATGCTGCCGCGCAAGAGCGGGTTCGACATCTGCCGCGAGATCCGCCAGGCCGGACTGATCACGCCCATCATGATGCTGACCGCCCGCGGGCAGACCGTGGACAAGGTAGTGGGGCTGAAGATTGGCGCCGACGACTACGTGACCAAGCCCTTCGACATGCTGGAGGTGATGGCGCGAATCGAGGCGCTGCTGCGGCGCGCGCCCAGCCGCCCGCCGGCGCTGGGAGGAATTCACCAGGTCGGTTCCATTCGCGTCGATCTGCGCGGGACCGAGGTCACCCGCGATGGGAAGGTTGTGCCCCT
>DATHDM010000141.1:0-13736 GCA_035319065.1 Terriglobales bacterium | reverse complement strand
GCACGCTGGTCACTCCCGCGGCCATGTGCAGCAGGCCGTCGTTTTCCGCCAGATGCACGTGCATGTCCCACAGGCCAGGCATCAGCGTCTTGCCGGTGGCGTCGATCACCTCTGCCCCCGTCGGGATCGCGACCTTGCCGTCTTCCCCCACAGCGGCGATGCTGTTGCCCTTGATGGTAACCGTGCGCCTGGGCAAGAGCGTTGCGGTCTCCGCATCGAAGAGGTTGGCGTGCACGAAGACGAGTGCGCCCGCCGGCTTGCGTGCGAGGGTCTTCGCCAGGGTGGCTGCGCGGGCATTGGTGAAGTCGTCCTGAGCTTTGGTGAGGGCGGGGATGGTGGATTCCCATCCTTCGCGAATGATCACCCACCAGCCACTGAGCGCCGCGAAGAAGGCGCCGTCGGGCTCCAGCCATACCGGAGTGGGCGAGAGGCCCAGGCCGTCGATGCCGTACTGCACCACGGTGAGCGACCTCCCGCCGGCCTCAAGCATCAGGTCGCCGCGCCTGGTGATTGCGGCCTCGCCTCCGGGCAGAAGCGGCAGCTTGCCTCCGGGCGCAAGCAGCAAAGCCCGCGCCAGCAGCGCCAATTCCTCGGGTGCGCCGGAGTCGCTGACGTAGAACGCCGCAGTGGAAAGCGGCTTTGTCCCCTGCTCGGCCGAATTCTTCCAGTTGGCTTTGCCGCCGCTGAATGAGAAGTGCTCGTCCACCGGAGCTTTGAGATAGTCGTGGCCGGTGTTGTCGATCTGTGTGGGAATTGCCTGCCTGTTTAGAACGATTCGCGAATCGATACCGGGACCACGGCCACGATCGTTGAATTCGAAGTGATAGAGATGCGCGCCGTCGGGCGTGACGCTTGTGGCCTGGAATCCGGCTGTGTTGCCGGCCAGCAGCACGGTGTAGCGGGTCGATACCGGCGGCGTCTGCGGGAGCGAACTCGCCGCCGTTGCGGGTTGTTGCGCGAGCAGCGAGTCAGCGAGAACAAGGGTCAGGGCAAGCGTCAGTTTGAGCATGAGACCTCGAGGAGGCGAAGAGTGCTGCTATGAGTACCATCTATCGGCGGTGGTGTTCAAGTGAGGCAACCGCCGCAAACGAGGGTGTCCGCATCGAGCAACGAACTCAGCCCGCGGCGGCGATCTCTTCGACGATCTTCGATGCGATGGCTGCTGGGTCCGCTGACTTGGTGATGGGGCGCCCTACCACGATATGGGTGGCGCCCGCTCGGATTGCTTCAGCGGGAGTGACCACGCGGCCCTGATCGTCTTCGGATTCTCCGGCAAGACGCACCCCCGGGGTTACGATGGCAAAGCCAGCGCCCAGCGTGGCGCGCACGGCGCGAGCCTCGCGCGCGGAGGTCACTACGCCTCCGCATCCGGCGCGACGCGCCAGCGCTGCCAGGCGCAGCACCTGGCTGACGAGGTTGCCGGCGATCCCGATCTCCTCCATGTCCTCGTCGCGCAGGCTGGTGAGAACGGTCACTGCCAGGATCAAGGGAGGGCGGTCGGCGGAGTTCGCCGCTTCCACCGCGGCCTGGAGCATACGCCGTCCGCCGGAGGCGTGCACCGTGAGCATGCTGACACCGAGGCGGGCGGCCTCGCGAACTGCGCCGGCGACAGTGGTGGGAATGTCGTGAAATTTCAGGTCCAAGAAAACTCTACGGCCGGAGGCGACCAGGTCGCGAACGACTCTGGGGCCTTCGGCCGTGAAGAGCTGTTTCCCGATTTTAAAAGTTCGCACCGAGTTGCCGATCGCGGCGACCAGGTTTTGCGCCTGGGCACTGCTGGCGACGTCGAGCGCGACGATCAACCGATCTCTTGGGTCCCAAGTCTCGTTCGGCGCGGGGCCAGGGTGTGGAACGAGATCGGTTGTCTCGGGCATTAGTTCCGTCTTGGTCAGCCAAGTTGCTTCAGCTGGCCCATCGAGCGACGGCCCGATGGGGAAACGCTATGGCATACCGGGCAAGCTCTGACCCTTGGCATTGTACAGGGCTACCGTGGCGGGCCGAACGATGTCTAACTGCACCGTTTCAACTCCATATCCCGGCAGCTCGAGAATCCGGGCCGCTCCGTATGAAAGATCGATAATCCGGGAACGGGGAACCGGTCCCCGATCGTTCACCCGAACAATCACCGACCTGCCGTTGCGCAGGTTGGTTACTTTCACCAGAGTCCCCAGCGGAAGCTGCCGATGAGCAGCCGTGAACTGGAACATATCGTAACGTTCTCCGCTGGCTGTTTCTTTCCCGTGGAACTGCTTGCCATACCACGAAGCCTTACCGATCTGGTAGGGCTGCGGGCGTTTCGCTTTGTGAGGGCTTACTGCCGCCCTGTCCGAATTGTGGTTAGACCGTCCTTTCTCGGGTCGTACCGCACTCTCGGTTTGATCGAGGTGGGCTTGACTGCCGGGGATGTTTGGCGGCTGGGCCGCCATCAAGCTGATGGCCGCAACAGGCACCATCAGGATGCTGGCAAGTCTTGGTCGCATCAAACACCTCGCAATCGATAAACTGCCCTCCCTGCGCCGAAATGGTCCCGATAGTCTATGGAATGATGCGAAACGGTGTCAATGGCGGCAGGGGCTCCCGTTCTGACTGCAGTACCCAAAACGGGATTACGGAAGGGCGATTAGTTTATGTTAAGTGGTTTATTTTGTTATATTTGTTATGGACCTTGGGCCGCTTGAGGGCTGGGCCGACGGGGGCCTGTTTTGAGCTACCCTGGTCGCAAATTACTTAATGTTTTCAATAAGTTACGGCGATATTGCTGCTAAAATATTGAACCTAAGACACTTAAGTCCTAAAATATTGGAAATGCGGGGCCCGTAGCGATTCGACCTCGTGTTCGTTTGGAACCGTCTTTGGCCGCTCTGGTGGCCTCCTGGCGGGCGCTGAGGCCCGGCTCCTCCTCCCATGGGACGACACTCGTGGGCTGTCAGGCTGGGGCCGCCCTGCCGGGCTATGGGCTGAGCGTGGAAATGAACAGTCCGAATCAGGACAATCGCGAGCAGTCTCCAAAATGCGATATCTATTTCTTATCTTCTTATCCTAAGTTCAGTGTAGCAAGGAGCGCAGGGTGAATGGGACATTTGCAGCGGCGGTCTATTTGTCTGCGCCTCATCAAGATAGGGGAAATTGGGGGACAAAGAGGCCTTGACAGAAAAGAAGACACCGCCGGTGGTGCTGACCATTGCCGGCTTCGATCCCTCGTCAGGGGCTGGGGTGACCGCCGACGTCAGGACGGCGGCGGCGCACGGCTGCTACGCCGTGAGCTGCATAACGGCGCTGACGGTGCAGTCCACAGGCGGCGTCAGGTCGGTGGCGGCGGTCGACGGGGAGTTGGTGACGGAGACCCTGGAGGAGCTGGCGGCGGATCTGGAGATCGCCGCGGTGCGCATTGGAATGCTGGGATCGGGGGAGGTGGCTGCTGCGGTCGCAGACTTCCTGGAGAGCTCGGGGCTGCAGCACGTGGTATTGGATCCGGTTCTGCGCTCGAGTTCCGGAGCCGAGCTGCTGGACCGGCGTGGAGTAGAGGTGTTGCGCGGGCGGCTGGTGCGGCTGGCGGAGGTGGTCACGCCCAACGTGGATGAGGCAGCGGCGCTAACGGGGATGCGAGTGGGGGACGTGGCCGAAATGAAGGCCGCCGCAGCGCGACTGCACGAGCTGGGGGCGAGGGCAGCGGTGATCACCGGAGGACACCTGGCGAAGGTAACGGACGTGCTGAGTCTGGAAGGGAAGTCGGGCCGCGCGGTGGAGACGCTGGAGGGAGAGAAGATCGAGTCGCGCTCAACCCACGGCACAGGATGCGCTTTTGCCACGGCTGTGGCGTGCAACCTGGCGCGGGGGCGCGAGATTCGAGACGCCGTGGTTGAGGCGAAGAGGTTTGTGAGGCAGGCGATTGCCAGCGCCTATCCCCTCGGAAGGGGAACTGGACCGCTGAACCTGGAGAAGGTGGGATAGCGCCGAGCAGCGCTGCCGCGATCGAAACGTACGCGCGGAACGGCGTGAGCGGGCGGGAGGCATGTTCTGGCCAGCGCAACTAGGGTCAAGCCGGGGTCCTGCTCAATCTGAATCCCTGATACGCCAGGAATCCTGCGACCAGCAGCCCGACCCAGCTAACCCACAGAGGCAATGGATAGCTGCCGAGGACGACCTGGAGTCTCAGGACAAGTCGGAGCAGATGCCCGAGGGCAACTATCAGAAAGATAATTCCCGCCACCAGCCCAAACATTTTCGAGGTCATGGCGCCTCCCGCAAGGTTCTCGTGTTCCCGCGTGATTTTTGGAACCGTCCAAGTATCCGAACAACCTCTGCCCCTTCGTTAGCCTCCGCGCGTAGTGCTTGACGATCCTGGCGAAGCAGGGCCAGGCGGCGAACGCGTGCACACTCCCACATTCCGGACACCGATTGTCTTTCCGAAAACGTGACACTCATTTTCTGCGCATTCGAGAGGCAAGGTGAGGAATTAACCGCCGCATCGATGGCCATTTCCAGCAACTGCGTCCATGCGCGAAAGCCTATGCTCATGATGTGCGAAACCAATATCGCCAAAACGGCACAGGCCACCAGTGAGGCCGACACCACCGGAAACCCCGAACGTTCGCCCGATCTTGCCTGGTAGGTAATGAGTGCGCCGAACCACATTGCTCCGGCCAAGAAAAGGCCTCCGTTCCGGATGGTCTCGCTGAAGCCGGCGGTAGTCTCTGCTATCCGACAGGCATTTCGATATCGATCTCTCGCGGCTTGGTTTTCCTTGGTTTCGGGCGCAAAGGGGATAACGACTGTGCTGCCCATAAGGACCTCCTCGGGGGAAGGCATCGCTCGAGCTTACGAGAGAGCGTGTCAGAAATGCTGCGAGCTGGATCGGGTGCGAGCCGTCGAGATTCGCCGAACCCAGCGTCGAGGTGACTTGCTACAACGGACTGCCGGAAGGAGCGACGCTGACGGACTCTCGGCCACGGGAGGACTTCTGACTCTCGACAACACCTCCCATGGCAAGCTGGTAGCACAGTCGATTGAGAAATTCAGTGACTCAGCACACCTGCATAAGTGCGCGTTCACTCAAGAACTGCTGCCGCCGCTCCAGGAGCCACTCCCGGGATGGAGAGCCGACGCTGCCTGGCATCTACGCCCGACTCCGCGGTAAAGGTCCGACTCCGCGGTGAAGTCCCCGGCCCTACGGTGAAGTCTGCGATTTTACTTGCGTGGTTTTCTGAGCAGGATTCCCGCAACAAAGCAGGCGATGGAGGCCAGCATCCACTCGATGCGCCACAGCTGGATGGCCTGCCAGTCGAGGACGGTATTGGCGGTGTAGATGAGGCCGGTGAGGACGGCGGCCAGCGCGCACGCCATGCCTACGAAGAGGGCGATCATCGAGCCCAGCGACATCTCCAGCAGGTTGGAGAGGCGCTGGATGTCGAACCAGTGGGCGATTTTCTTTGAGGCGGAGGTGATGGCGGGCTCGCGCAATCCGCCGCAGACGTGGCAGAAGCGGGCGCCGACCATAAACTCGGTGCCGCAGCTGTGGCAGGCGTCGATGTAGGTGGGGGCCGCGGCCGTTATCTGGGGTGACAGCGCGCTCTGGACTGCGGGACGCCAGAACTCATGCTGGACACTTGGAGCTGCCTGTTCCATAAACCACCCCCCAGAGCAGGCGCACGTAGGGGACCAAATCGGCCTGCTCGCCAAGATTCAAACCTGCAAGGGGTTGCGGTGACAATTAGAAGTCAGGTTCGGGGGGCGGACTGAAAGATTTACCCGAGGTGAGCAGTTTTTTGGGGACCTTACCTGCGGCATACAGGAAAGCCCGGGGCATAGGGGCATGCTTGGGCCACGTAAATCGGGTAGACTTCCAGACAGGGTTTTATGAGATTTCTTCCCCGCGCTGTGGGGGCGCGCCTGCTGGTGGCGTGCGCATCCCTGGTGGCAGGCAGCGGCATCGCGCTGGGCCAGACACCGGTGCCGGCGCCGGGCCAGCCCGCGGCGGGGCAGCGCATCCTGCACTTCCGCCCCGACGACATCCACACGCGGCGCGGTTTCGACTACTTCTACAACCTCGACTACGACAAGGCCGTGCGGGAGTTTGAACTGGCGCTGGAGCTGCAGCCCAAAGACCCCTTCGCCGTCAACCACCTGCTCTCGGGGGTGATCTTCAAGGAGATGTACCGCATCGGTGCGCTGGATTCAGAGCTCTACGCCAAGGATGCGTTTCTGAGCAGCAAGCAGTTTCCCATGGATCCGAACGTGAAGGCGCGGATCCGGGAACTGACGGAGCGTTCGCTGGCCTTGTCGGAGGAGAAGCTTAAGGCGAATTCCAGCGACATCGACGCGCTGTACACGCGGGGAGTCACCCGTGGCCTGCACGCGATGTACATCGGGCTGATTGAGAAAGCCTGGTTCTCCGCGCTGCGCAGCGCGGTGGGGGCGCGCCACGATCACGAGAAGGTGCTGGAGCTGAATTCGAACTACAGCGATGCCAAGATGATTGTGGGCATCCACAATTACGTGATCGGAAGCCTGAACCTGGCCACCAAGGTGGCGGCGTCGATCGTGGGACTGAGCGGCAGCAAGAAGAAGGGAATCGAATACCTGTACGACACTGTCAACGGCGGCGGGGAGAACACGGTGGACGCGGCGATCGCGCTGGCGCTGTTCCTGCGCCGCGAGCAGCGTTACGCGGAGGCGATCAAGCTGATCGACGGGCTGAGCGCATTCTATCCGCACAATTTCCTGTTTGCACTGGAGCTGGCGAACCTCTACAACGCCGCCGGGCACGGTCCGGAGGCCATTGCGGCGTACCGCGGCATCCTCTCGAGAGCGCAGAGTGGTGTGTATGGCGAACCGCGCCTGGGCATGGTCTATTACGGGCTGGCGGAGGCCCTGCGCGGGCAGCGCGATTATGCCGGGGCCGCCGAGGCGTACGACAAGGCGCTGCAAAATCCGAGGATCGATCCCGACCTGCGGGCTCGCGCCACGCTGGGCGCGGGCGAGATGTACGACCTGATCAACAAGCGCGACGATGCGGTGAAGCGCTATGAGGCGGTGATCGCTGCCGACGGGAGCGGAGCACACGCTGAGATCGCGCGCAAGCGCCTGAAAGAGCCCTACCAGAACCGGTAGGATCAAGCGGAAAATGTGGACGGAAGGATGAAGCAGCGGGAACCGCGGGCACGGCGGAAGCGTACCTTAGGGTAAGCAGCCCCAAGAAGCTGGGAAGCAGTCCGGCGGTTGCCAGCCTTTGAGGGGCGGCCCAGCATGGCAGTTCGCGCCAGTCTGGAGGAGAGGAAGAAATGTTCTGCAACTACTGTGGTAAACAAATCCAGGATGACGCCCGTTTGTGCCCCTACTGCGGCAGGCTGATTGGCGCGCCCAGCTACGCGCCCAAGAAGCTGATGCGCTCGCGCACGGACCGGAAGCTGGGGGGAGTGGCGGCGGGCTTTGCCGACTACTTCGACGCGGACGTGACGATGGTGCGGCTGCTATTCGTTTTCATCGTGCTGCTGACGCTGCCGCTGGGGATCATCGCTTATATCGTGGCATGGATCATCGTTCCGGAAGCGCCGCCGAATCTGCCTGCGGGGAGTACGGCCCCGGCGGCGGGGCAGCATCTCTAACGCGTCAGCCTGCGCGCCGGCGGGCCACGCCGGGACCTCGGATGGCCATCGCGCGCGGGAAGTGCACGTCAGGCTGACTTCTGCGTGCCGCTGGCAGGAAATTCGATTACCTTTCCGCGCTGGTCCTCGTCTTCCAACTTTTCTCCCGGCTCGACAGGCCTTCGCCATTTCGGCTGGAAACTGGCGGGAACGTAGAACTCGATCATCTGGCCCATATGCATTCCTTCTTCCTCTGCTTCTCTCCTAAGGAGATCGGCAGATTGCATCGGCTGGTTTAACGGATGCGGCGGCGGAGTGGAGAAGCTGGGTACTTTGCTGTAGTTTGCCCGGGAATCCTTCCTTAGCCGGGGCGGCCAGGTGGGCTTACGCCAGCGGCATGGCAGTTGATATTCTTCCGCCATGATGGTTCGCAGCGATGATGCGGAGCTGTACTACGAGGTGCTGGGGCAGGGGGCGCCGATTGTGCTGCTGCATCCGCTCCCTGCCGATCGCGGCATCTGGAAGCCGGTTGCGGAGATGCTCTCCACGCGCTACCGGGTGATCTTGCCCGACCTCAGAGGACATGGAGCGTCGGGGCTTGGGGAGGGCGTGGTCACGATGGAAAAGCACGCCGGCGACGTGCTGCGTATCTGCCGTGAGGCGGGCGTCGAGACCGCGGTTTTTGCCGGGATCTCGCTGGGTGGATACATCCTGTTCGAGCTGTGGCGAAGGGCGCGAGAACAGGTGAAGGGACTGATCCTGTGCGATACGCGGGCGGGCGCCGACAGCGAGGAGGCTCGCCGGACACGGCTGAGCGTCGCCGAAGACGTAGTGAAGCGCGGGCCGGATTTCTTCTTCGACGGCATGGTGCCAAAGCTGCTGGGAACCACTACGCTCGCCACCCGGCCGGACATCGCCGCCCAGGTGCGCGCCATGATGGCGAAGATGAGCGCTCCCGCGGTAGCGGCGGTGCAGCGTGGAATCGCGGCGCGAGCGGATTCCACTCCCACGCTGAAGACGATTGACGTGCCGGCGCTGGTGGTGGTCGGGGAGGAAGATGCCGTGACTCCCGTTGCCGAGGCACAGGTGATGCATCGCGGCATCCGCGGCAGCGGGCTGAAAGTGATTGCCAAGGCGGGGCACGTTGCGGCCTTCGAGCAGCCGGAAGAGGTGCACCGGGTGATGCGCCAATACCTGACGAGCATGGTGGTCTGAAGCGCGAGGGTTTCGTGGATGGCAGAGGTCCGCGCTACAATGCCGAGGTCATGATCGATAACTTTCTGGTTCCTGAGAGGACCGTAGTCAGCGCCAAGGGCGACGGCCAGGCCATAGACATCAGCGGCGCCGCCAACCGGGTTTTTCTGCTGATGCTGGAGATCACGAACATCGTGGAGCAGGAGTCGCTGGACGTAAGCATTCACGGTTCCGCAGACGGGAGGGCGTGGGCAGGGAAAGCGCTGGCGTCGTTTCCGCAGAAATTCTACCGCGGGCAGCATCCGCTGCTGCTGGATTTGACGGCCCATGCGGAAGTGAAACTGGTGCGCGCGCACTGGGAGGTCAACCGCTGGGGCCGAGGTCCGGCGACTCCAATGTTCGAGTTTCAGGTGGCGATCCGCGAAGTCGCGCCAGAGATCCTGCGCGAGGTTTCCGCGGGCGCACCGGCGCGCGGGTAGATCAAGCCATCAGCATTCAGCTCCCGGAGTTCAGCACGCAGAAGAGCCTCACCTCAGCATTGAGGAAGTGCAGTTTCGTTCGGGTCTCTCACGTGAGAGTCCGCCACTCCTATGGATCACAGTCAAAGCAGCGTGGTCACGATTCGTCCGGCCAGGAATGTGTTGGGGGCGATGCGGCTGCCGGGAGACAAGTCCATCTCGCACCGCTACGCGATGATGGCGGCAATCGCCAAAGGCAGGACGCGGCTGTCCAACTACTCTACGGGCGCCGATTGCGCCAGCACGCTCGCCTGCGTGCAGGCCCTGGGATGCGAAGTCGAGCGGAGGAATGGCCTGGTCGAAATTGAAGGACGGGATCGCACGCTGCGGCCGCCCTCGGGCCCGCTGGACTGCGGAAACTCTGGGTCTACGATGCGCATGCTGGCGGGGATCGTGGCCGGGCAGGCGTTTACCAGCGAGATGGTGGGGGATGAGTCGCTGTCGCGGCGGCCGATGCAGAGAATTATCGACCCGCTGACAGCCATGGGGGCGAAGATCGAGTCGCGCGCCGGGCGGCCGCCGCTGAGCATCCGCGGGGGCGGGCTGCGCGGGATCGATTACCACATGCCGGTAGCCAGCGCGCAGGTGAAGTCGGCGATCCTGCTGGCGGGCTTGTTCGCCGATGGCGAAACCTGGGTGGAGGAGCCGCTCAGGACACGCGATCACACCGAGGTGGCGTTGGGCGAGTTCGGGGTGGAGGTGAAGCGCGGCGCGAACCGGGCGGGAGTGCGCGGCGGACAGAGGCTGGAGGCCATTCAAGCCACGGTGCCGGGAGACCTGTCTTCCGCGGCATTCTTCCTGTGCGCGGCGGCGCTGTTTCCCCAGTCGAACCTGGTGATCGATGGATTGCTGCTGAACCCCACGCGCGCGGTGCTGCTGGATGTGCTGACGGCGATGGGAGCGCAGCCGCGGATTCTGAACCTGGAAGAGCACCACGGCGAGCCGGTGGGAACGGTTCGCGTGGAGGCGGGCAGGCTGCGGGGCGCAAAAATCGAGGGCGCGCAGACGGCGGCGCTGATCGACGAGATTCCCGTGCTGGCGGTGATCGCGCCCTACAGCAGCGACGGCGTGGAGATTCGCGATGCCAGTGAACTACGAGTGAAGGAGTCGGACCGCATTGCCTCGATTGCCCTCAACCTGCGTGCGATGGGCGCTAAGGTAGAAGAGTTCTCCGACGGACTGCGGATTCCGGGGCGGCAGACCCTGCATGGGGCGGAGGTGGAGTCCTTCGGAGATCACCGCATTGCAATGGCGTTTGCCGTGGCCGCGCTCAGGGCCGAGGGCGAGACGCAGATCGCGGGCGCGGATGCAGCGCGGATCTCATATCCCGAATTCTATGAGCAGCTCGAGGAAGTCACGGAACGCTGAGAGGAGTCGGCGAGCACGAGCGAGCCGGAAAACCCACTGAACAAGCGAGCGGGGCACCTCTGGGATTGGAGTTGCGATCCACGCTGCGCTATTCGAACCGAATCCGGTCGCCCTGGACGATGGAGTGCTTCTTGAAGCGGGCATCGTTGGGGGCAGGAAAATCGAGGCGGTAGTGGGCGCCGCGGCTCTCCTCGCGTGCCAGCGCCGATCGGGCAATCAGCAGGCCGGTCTCGAGGATGTTCCCGGCTTCGTGAGCGCGGCGCGTGTTTTCGCGAGGCAGGCAGGCGCGCAGGTGATCGAGCTGCATGATGGCCTTCTTCAAACCATCGCCGTTGCGGACAATGCCCACGTCGCGCCACATGATGTCCTGCACGTGACGGATCACCTCCTCCGCCGCCTTGGACGGGGGAGGCGGCTGAGAGCGAGCTCCGCCCGAGGGGTTCTTCGCCAATGAATCCCGCGCAGGCTTGTGATCAGCGCCTGCAAGCTCCTGCTGCATGATGTGACCGGCGCGCGCGCCATACACCAATCCTTCCAAAAGAGAATTGCTGGCCAGGCGGTTGGCGCCGTGGACGCCGGTCGAGGCCACCTCGCCGGCCGCGAACAGGCGCGGAAGAGTGGTGCGGCCGTCGAGATCGGTGCGCACGCCTCCCATGGCGTAGTGTGCGGCGGGGCGCACAGGAATCAGGTCGGTGGTGATGTCCACGTTATGCCGCAGGCAGGTCTGGTAGATGCGCGGGAAGCGCTTCCTGAGGGCTTCTCCATTCTTGTGGGTGAGGTCGAGATAAACCACCGGATCCTTGCTGCGGCTCACTTCCAGTTCGTGGGCGATGGCGCGAGCGACGACATCGCGCGGCGCCAGTTCGGCCAGGGGGTGGTACTTGGGCATGAAGCGGTCCATGGCTTCGTTGCGCAGGTAGGCGCCCTCTCCGCGCAACGCTTCCGAGAGGAGGAAGCGGGAAGCCCCCTTGACGTAGAGGGCGGTGGGATGGAACTGCACGAACTCCATGTCGCTGATCTCGGCGCCGGCGCGAAAGGCCATGGCTACACCATCGCCGGTGGCGACGGCGGGATTGGTGGTCTCGCGGTAGACGTGTCCCAGCCCACCGGTGGCGAGCAGGACGCCGGCGGCACGTACGGGATGGGGCAGGCCGTTCTCACTGAGAAGGGTGAGGCCGACGGCCTGACCGTTCTCGACCAGGAGATCGGTAGCGAACTCGAACTCGCAGAAAGAGACGTTGCGAAGCGACTTGGCCTTGAAGTAGAGGGCACGCGCGATCTCCTGGCCGGTGGAATCGCCATGGGCGTGCAGGATGCGGTTGCGGCTGTGGGCGCCCTCGCGAGTAAAAGCCAGCTTGGTTCCAGCGCGGTCAAACTGCGTGCCCCAGGCGATCAGCTCCTCTATGCGCTCAGGGCCTTCTTCTACCAGGATGCGCGCGGCATCGACGTTACAGAGACCATCGCCGGCACTCAGCGTGTCCTGGAGGTGAAGGCCGATCTCGTCTTCGTCGCTGAGCGCGGCCGCGATTCCTCCCTGCGCGTATTGGGTTGCAGACTCGGTCAACTCCAGCTTGGCCAACACCAGCACGCGGCCGGCGGAGGCGACCTCGATGGCGGCGCGCAAACCGGCCACACCCGCGCCCACAACCGCGAAGTCGGTTTCGGCGGGAGGGTTCTTCATAGGGCGAGGAATCTTAGCACCCGGCTTGGGGCCATAGCTCCCTGCGGTTATGATGGACGCGTGATCCGCGTCGATATCAACATACCATCCCACGCTTACGCGGCGCTGATTGAAAGCGGCCTGCTGAGCCGCAGCGGACCACTTCTGCACCAGATTTTCCCGGGGCCGCGATCCGTCTTCGTGATCACCGTGCCGGTGGTGCGGCGGCGATGGGGAAGGAAGCTGGCGGGCTCGCTGAAAGGCGCCGGTTTCTCGCCCAGCTTCATCGAGATGCCAGCGGGAGAGCGATTCAAGACGCTGCGAACGCTGGAGAGCCTGGGGGAGAAGCTGATCAAGGGCGGCGCGGACCGCAAGTCGGTGCTTGTGGCATTTGGCGGCGGCGTGGTGGGCGACGTGGCGGGCCTGCTGGCATCGCTTTACATGCGCGGCGTGGATCTTGTGCAGGTTCCGACCACGCTGCTGGCTCAAGTGGACGCGTCTGTAGGCGGTAAGACCGGCGTGGACCTGCGGGCAGGCAAGAACCTGCTGGGCACGTTTCATCATCCGCGGGTGGTGATCATCGATCCGCTGCTGCTCGCGACCTTGCCGGAGCGGGAGTTTCGCGCGGGGTTGTTCGAAGTGCTGAAGTGCGGAGTGATTCGCGATCCCGAGATCTTCGAGTTCATGGAGGAAAACCGGGAACGTATTCTGCAGCGCGATGCCGCCAGCCTGGAGCGGCTGATCGGCGCCAGCGTGAAGGTGAAGGCCGAGGTGGTGGCTGCGGATGAACGGGAATCAGGCTTGCGGCGCATCCTGAACTTTGGACACACGCTGGGCCATGCTCTGGAAGCAGAAAACGGCTACCGCAGGGTGCTGCATGGGGAGGCGGTAGCGTGGGGGATGGTGGCGGCCACGATGATCGCGGAAGAGTCAAGCAGGGTGGACAGGGAGACGGCTCGCCGGATCATTTCCGCAGTGCAGGGTTTCGCCAAGTGGCCGAAGTTTCACGCTCCGCCCCGGAACATTCTCCGCCGCCTGGTACACGACAAGAAAACGCTCAAGGGCGTGGTCCACTTCGTGCTGCCGACCCGGCTGGGGGACGTGGAGATCGTATCCGATGTGCCGGAGCGGATGGTGATGCGCGCGATCGAGAAAGCGCAGGCCCTGGCGAAGGCAGCTTGAGTGGCAACCTCCAGGGAAAATAAGAAGAAAAACAAGGTGACGGGAGCCGCCCCGGAAGGCGCCAAGGATCAGGAGGGCGCGGCGCGGGCGGTGCGCGAGATGTTCAGCGCCATCGCGCCCCGCTATGACCTGCTGAATCACGTTCTCTCCTTCAATGTTGACCGCATATGGTGGCGTAGGACGGCGCGCAGTTTTCGGGAGATTCTGGGCCGGCCGGGCGCGCGCGTGCTG
>DATHDM010000140.1:0-12685 GCA_035319065.1 Terriglobales bacterium | reverse complement strand
TCACTGCGGACAGCCTGCCGAAACGATGCAGCAGGGCATTGACCAGGGTTCCGCGGTTGCCTTCGCTGTCGCTCGCGCCCGCCCCGGCGTGGACCATCATGCCCGCCGGCTTGTTGATGACGGCGAGGTCGCCATCCTCATAGAGAACATCCAGGGGAATATCCTCGGCGACGGCGCGGAGCGGCGCCGGTTGGGCGGCATCGATCACCGTGATCTGCTCGCTGCCCCGCAGCCGCAGCGAGGCCTTGGAGGCGCTGCCATCGACCAGCACCATGCCCTGCGCGATCCATTGCTGGACCCGCGCCCGGCTGGCTTGGGGCAAATGTCCCGCCAGGAACTGGTCGAGACGTCTTCCCCGATCCCCGGGCGTGGCGGTCAGCTTCAATGGCGCCTGCGGGCTGGCCATTTCAGAGCCGAGGATATGCCGTGTGGGGATGGCCACGATAGGAAATCAATTCTGAACTGCCCCCGCCAGCGCCGGCGCAGAATTCCGTCGCAACCACAAAATCCCGCCCGCAATAACCAGCAGGATCGAAATGAGCTGGGTGTTGGTCATCGCGCCGTGGAAGAGCGAGCCGCGGTCCGGGTCGCCGCGAAGGAACTCCAGAAAATATCGCGCTACTCCATAAAGAAAAAGGTAGGCGCCAATCACCTGCCCTTCGAATTTCTTGTGCCGGATGAGCCAGAGAAGGATGAAGAAGTTGATCAACTCGACCGCCGACTCGAACAACTGAGTTGGTTCCAGCGGAATGCCCAGAGGAGTTCCCACCCACGCCTGCGCAACGGGGTTGCGAAAGGTTACCCCCCACCAGTGCGAGGTCGGCTTGCCGTAGCAACAGCCGGCGGCAAAGCAGCCGATGCGTCCGATCGCATGCCCCAGGGCCAGGCCGGGAGCGAAGGTGTCGCAGGTGCGCAACACGGGCATGCGATGGCGGCGGATGTACCACCAGGAGACCGCCAGGGCAGCAATCAGGCCACCGTAGAACACGCCGCCTGCCTGCAGCGTCGCCAGGCTGAAGATTTCGCCCGGGTGGGCGGAATACCAATCCCAGTTGTTGACGAAGAGAAGCAACTTGGCGCCCAGGATGGCGGAGAGCACGGCCAGCACGCCCAGGTTCCAGGCGGTGTCGGGATCGATCCCCTGTGAGCGGGCCAGCTTCACGGTCGTCACCAGCCCGACGACCACGCCCAGGGCTACCAAAAAGCCGTAGGTGGGGAGGGAAAAACTGCCGATCTGAAAAAGTCTGGGAAACACAGCCTGTTCGATTTATTGGATGCCGCCAACGCGCCCGCTACTCTTCTCAACTGGTCGTTGCGGTAGCCGCCGTTGACCGTGTACCCATCCAGTTTAGCAGGAAGATGGAAAAAGCCGACCCGCGGGGGCGGTGTGGTGGGCCGTCAATGAACCTAGCCTTGCTAGTGTGGGAACCCGCCGTGATCCTTTAGGCATTTCCGACTGGCGGAACCTTGCACACCGGACCAATATGCGAGTCGAGCTCCCGTTCATTGAGGTGTTGGTTCAAAAATACGGTTGCCACCATCACCAGCCTTGCAGGCCGGCTCCAAGGGGATGCTAGGAGAAAGAGGTCGATCTGCGCAAGTGGGGGAGCGGAAAAAGTTGGAACCCAGGATGCTGGACTACGAGGTTGAAGCAGGAAGGGGGCTTCGGAAAGGACCTGGCAGAGCGACATCTGGGTTGCGCAAGAGCAAATTCCAACTCCGCCGCGGGAGTTGGCTGCGTGGCGAGCCCGCCAGCCTCCTAGCCGGCCAGGCGGGCCTCTTCCAGGACTTCATCCAGCGCGCCGGAGAGCGAATTCGCGCGCTTGTTCAGCTCCGAGGCGATGGAATCGTACTTGCGTCGCAGGATGTGATATTCGTCGGCGATGTTCAGCGCCGCCAGCACAGCCAGACGCAGCGAATCGACGGTCGCCGTCTGTGCCGCCACCGCCCGCATCTTGCCGTCGACGTACTCGGCAAGCTTATGGATGTAGTCTGCATCGCTGCCGCGCAGATTGTAGGGCTGATCGTAGATTTCTACGCGCACGCTGTTGCCGTTGGGCTGATTCAATGAGATGGCCTCCCGGGTGCAATCAGGCAGGCGAGCCCTTCGGCCCACACCCGCCTCTTTCCTGGCGATTATGCCTCGTTTTCTGCCGCTGTCAGTTCATCAATCTGGTTCAGCATCTTTTCAACCCGGGAACGCACCTCCTCCCGTTCCTTCTTCAGGACCACCACCTCGTTGCGCAGGCCATCGATCTCTTCTTCGCGGATCTCGAGTTGCTCGCGCAGGCGAGAGGTGTCGCGCTCGGCGGCCGCCTTGGCTTCCCGCGCCGCCTTCAACAGCTCGATGGTGCGGTAGACCTTCTCCTCCAGGGAATGAAAATCGTCGGTATGCATTTCCGGGGGCAATTCACGAATCGCTTTCACAGACATGCGAACAGCATTCCTTCCCAATGTATTCCACGAGGTGCGCGAGCGCAGTATAGCGCAGGAGCCGGCAGAAATATCCACAACCTGAGCCGCTTTTCGGATGCACGCTAGCGGCCCTACGAATGGCTGGGCATCAGACCCCAAACCCGCCAGAATTCCTTCATCTCTCCCGGCAAGCCCAGCGAAATGCGCAGGTGCGTGTCCATGGGCGGGAAGGGCCGTCCCACAACGATGTTGTTCTTCTGGAAATAGGAGATGACCTCGGTGACGGGGCGGTGGGTGTCGAACATCACGAAGTTGGCAAACGATGGGATGAGCGCGAGGCCGCGGCCGGCGGCTTGCCGGGCGAATTCCGCGCGATCGTGGGCGTTGCGGTCGGCCGCGACCCGCAAAGCGGCGTCGTCCGCGAGAGCAGTGACAGCGCACCGCGCCGCAACCATGTTGACCGTGTCTTCCAGTTGATAAGGACGGAGGCGCTTAATCGTTGCCTTGGTGCTGACGCCGTACCCCAGGCGCAAGCCGGCGAGCCCATAAATCTTTGAAAAGGTGCGGATGGTGATCACGCGATCATCGCGGTAGCCGATGAAGGACGAGTAACCGGGCGCGCCCTCGGCAAAGTGAAAGTAAGCCTCGTCGATGAGGACCGCCGTGGTTGGCGGCAGCTTGGCAATGAAGGCCTCGATGTCGCCGCGCGGAGTCAGGCTGGCCGTGGGGTTGTTGGGATTGCAGATGTAAATCAGACCCGTGCTCGCGTCGGTGCGGCGCAGCATTGCGTCGAGGTCATGGGCGTAGCTGCTGGTTAACGGAACCGTGATCACTTCTGCCCCAAAGATTTGAGCATAGCGGCCCAGCGCTTCGAAGGTCGGCGTGGGGGTGATAAGCGTCTTGCCCGGCCCGGTAAATGTCTGCGCACAAACACGCAACAGCTCGGTGGATCCGTTGCCCAGCAGCACTTGGTCCTCAGGAAGGGCATGGCGTCCGGCGATCGCGCTGGTCAGCCGGTCCCATTCCTTAAAAGGATAGCGGTTGCAATAGTGCAGGGCCTGCTGCATGGCATCGGCCACGCTGGGGAACTGCCCGTAGGCGTTCTCGTTGCCGTTGAGCAGAACCGGACCGCCGGGTTGCGTCGTGCGGGCAGGCTCGGAGGAAGCGAACAAAAGCTGGCGGGTCAGCGGCGGAGCTACAGCCGCGGCGGTAGCGCCTGCTCCCATCCTCCGGAGAAAGGTTCGGCGTGATAGCGGCACGGGGCCTCCCCCCTTCGTAGCTCGAGGAATTCTATGGGGCAAGAGCGCCCGGCGCTAGAGATTCCTTGCGGGAGCTCAGGGCCCTGGAGCTAGGCAAGAAATAGTCCGGCACGATCGTTTGCCCCCGGGGGCGCTCTGTCAGGCCCGTTGGACGCCGCCGAGCGCGCGGAGGACATTAGCGATCTGCTCCGACCAGCCGGCGACTTCTTCATCCCGCAGAGTGCGCTCGGCCGACTGGAACTCGGCTCGCAAGAGCACGGAGTAGAGCCCCGCCGCGATGGCGCCGCCGCGAAAGATCTCCACCGGAAAGAAAAGCTGCAGGTCAGGCAGATGCAGCCCCTCCACCGCGGTCCGAATCTGCTCGAAGCTTATGCTGTCGGCAAACATGAAGGAGAAATCGCGGTCCACCGCCGGGAATTTGGAGACCGGTGTGTAGCGCGGCTGGCGCAGCGGATGCCGGAAGAGTTGCTCGAGATCGAGCTCGGCTAGGAGAACATCCTGTCGCAGCTTGCGTTCGGCCGCGATCTGGGGATGAATCTGGCCAAAGCGGGCCACGATGTTTCCATCCATGACGGCGCAGCCCGAGCGGCCAGGATCGTAATAGGCACCCGGCGCTCGCTCCCTTGCGGGATGCTCTCCATTGCCGGCCTGGAAGCAGAGCGAGTGACTTTGAAACACGGATAGCAGCGTCTCCAGGTCGCCCTTCAGATCGAAAAACCCATATGGGCGAGCCTTCTCGTGAACGCTGATGTCGCCGGCGTCGCCCGTGGCGCCCAGGCAGATGCGGCGTCGCTCGCGGGTGTGTTCGCCCGCCTTTTCATAGACGTTTCCGGCCTCGAACAGGCGCGCATCGTTGACCCCACGATTGAGGTTCCAGGAGAGCATGTTGAGCATGCCCGGAACCATGGAGTTGCGCATGACCGAGGCTTCTTCGCTCAGCGGGTTGGCAATCTCCACCACCGGTGAAGCAGAGAACTGTCCCGCCTCCTGGTGCGAGATAAAGCTCAGCGACACGGCTTCGTTGTAACCCAGGGCGAGCAGGTCACAGCGGAGCCGGCTCTCCTTGGGCGCGTCGGGTAATTCCACGACGCCGCCGGCGAAAGCGGGCAGGGTATCGGGAAAGCGATCGTAGCCGTAGATGCGCGCTACCTCTTCCACCAGGTCGATCTCGCGCTCCACGTCGAGGCGCCAGGTGGGAACCTGAACCTTGAGAGGCTGACCGCGGGTCACAGAAAAGCCGAGGCGCAGCAGGATACCGACGATCCCGTCTTCAGGAATCTCCTGGCCAAGAATCCGCTTTACCTCCACCAGGCGCAGCGCGAGGGTGGGACGCTCAACCCGGCGGCCAATAACGTCGATCGGTCCGCCCTCGATCTGCCCGCCGCCTGAGGCGACGATGAGCTCCGCCACGCGCCCGGCTGCGGCTGCGGTGATGGCAAAATCTGCGCCGCGCTCAAAGCGATGGGAGGCGTCCGTATGCATGCCGAGGCGGCGCGCCGTGCGGCGCACGGTCGCGGGATCGAACCAGGCCGCTTCAATCAGGATATTTCGAGTCTCCTCCGTGATCATCGAGTCGAAGCCGCCCATCACTCCGGCAATCGCCACCGGCTTGGAGGCATCGGCGATCACGAGGTCTTGTGGCGTGAGCTGGCGGTCCACACCGTCCAGCGTCTTTATGGTTTCGCCCTGGCGGGCTAGGCGCACGACGATCTTGCCTTCGAGCAGATCTAGATCAAAAGCATGCGTGGGATGGCCGAGTTCCCACAGTGCATAGTTGGTTGCATCGGCGCCATTGTTGATGGGCCGCGAGCCCAGCAGCGTGAGGCGGCGCGCAATTCTCTCCGGCGATTCCTTGATGCGCACACCTCGCACGATCTGCCCCGTGTAACGGGCGCAGAGTTCGGGGGCATCAATCTGGATCGGGAAATTTGCAACCGAGTCCCCGGCGGAGGTCTTGTTCGAGCCAGCGCCAGGCGTTGGTTTCAACTCCGTGTCATAGATGGCGGAGCACTCGCGCGCCACGCCGTAGTGATTCATCGCATCGACACGGTTGGTGCCGATCTCAACTTCATAAACGTTCTCGCCCTCGACCTGATCGATACCCTCGACGGAGATCCCGGCAGAGGTGAGCGCATCGGCGAGCTGACGATCGTCGGCCGGCACATCAACGAATTCGCGGATCCACGACGGCAGGAGTTTCATTGCTTAGAAGTCAGCACCCAGCATTCGCAATTCAGCGTTCACACTTCCCATTCAGCCACGCACCCACCACCGACTTCTCGCGGTCACTGGCGCAAACTCGAAGACCTTTCGTTTCTCTCATTGCCTCGCACTCAACCCTGCCCAACCATATCCGTCTTAATTCGCAGCCACATTCACGCAAACTGCCGCAGGAACCGTACGTCTCCCTGAAAAAACAATTGAATGTCATCCACGGCGTACTTCATCAGCGCCAGCCGGTCCACGCCCATGCCAAACGCGAAGCCGCTGACCTTCTCGGGATCGTAACCCACGAAACCGTACAGCGCCGGATCCACCATCCCCGAGCCCAGCATTTCAATCCAGCCGCTGGCCTTGCAATTAGGGCAGCGGTTCGGCCCCTGGTAGCCGGTGCCGTTGCAGAAAATGCAACTGATCAAAACTTCTGCGCTCGGCTCGGTGAAGGGGAAAAACGATGGCCGGAAGCGCGTCTTCACTGAAGATCCGAACAGCGACTTCATGGCGTGATCGAGCGTGCCCTTCAGATCGCTGAAGGTGATGTTGTTATCCACCGCCAGCCCCTCCACCTGGTGGAACATCGGCGAGTGCGTCGCGTCTGGAGCATCGTTGCGGTACACCTTGCCGGGAATGACGATGCGCAGCGGCGGCTTCCGCGTCTCCATGGTGCGAATCTGCACCGGCGACGTGTGCGTGCGCAGCAGCAGGCGATCGCGCTGCGGCTTGTGCTCCTGCCCGGCGATGAAGATGGTGTCCTGCATGTCGCGCGCCGGGTGGTTGGGCGGAAAATTCAGCGACTCGAAGTTGTAATAGTCCGTCTCGATCTCTGGCCCCGTGCCGATCGAGTAGCCCATGGCCTTGAAGACGTCCACGATCTCCTGCATCACGCGGATGACGGGATGCTGCGCGCCCAGGGGGCGGCGGATGCCGGGAAGCGAGATGTCGAGGCGCTCGGATTCGAAGCGAGTGTCACTGCCGGCAGCAGCGATGCGCTCGCGCGCGGCTTCCACAACCGCCTCGACTCTTTTCTTAAGCTCGTTGACCCGCTGACCAACCTCGCGCTTCTGCGGCCCGGGCGCGGCCTTCAACCAGAGATCGTTGACCTGGGTCAGCACTCCGCTCTTGCGGCCGAGCCAGCCATCGCGGAACTCCTTCCACGAAGCCTCGTTGGTCACAACTGCCGATTCTGACTCGAGTTCAGCAACCAATTCGGCGACCGCCCGGTCGAGCCCTTCCGGCGAATAATCCGCGAGCTTGGGGACCTGATATGTGAGCGCCATCGAAGACTGCCACTTACCGGGAATGAGAAAGGGCGTTCGGTGAACGCCCCGATTCCGAACCAGCCTGCTTTGACATGCGCCTGAGCTCAGGCTGCAGCGGGCTTGCCCAGCGCCGATTTTGCCTGTTCGGCCAGGCTCTTAAAGCCAGCAGGATCCTTCACCGCCATGTCGGCCAGGATCTTGCGATCCAGTTCCAGCCCGCTCTTTTTCAGGCCATTGACGAACTGGCTGTAGCTCAGCCCATTCAGCTTGGCGGCCGCCCCGATGCGCACGATCCACAACGACCGGAACTGGCGCTTCTTCTGCCGCCGTCCCGAATAGGCGAACTTCATCGCGCGCTCGACCGACTCTTTGGCCGAGCGATACAACTTCGATTTTGTTAGAAAATAGCCTTCCGCCCGATCCAGTATCTTCTTGCGCTTCTGGCGGCGCTTGCTACCACGTTTTACGCGAGGCATTCTGTCTCTCCTTTTGTATGTTTATCAGCGGCTGGAGGCAGGAGTTCTAGGCCAAAGACTCACCTCTTCACACGCTCTGCCGTGCCCGGGGCACGCGCGTCTCAGCCTGAGCCGAGAGTCAGTAAGGCAGCATCCGTTTGATCTTCTTGGTGTCTGCCTTGTCCATGATGACATCTTTGTCGAGGTGGCGCTTGCGCTTGGCGTCCTTGGAGGTCAGGATGTGACGCGCAAACGCGTGGCCACGCTTGACCTTTCCGGTCGCCGTCTTCTTGAAGCGCTTGGCGGCGCCGCTGTGGGTTTTCAGTTTCGGCATCGTATCCTTCTATCTCAACAAAATAACTTTGTGGCGCGGACACTCCTGTCCGCGGCCTTGATGCTCCGGCAGACACTCCTGTCCGCGGCCTTGATGCTCCGGCGGACACTCCTGTCCGCATTTCGCTGTAAACCTGTTCTACCTGTCCGCAGCTTCCGCCAGGTTCAGGCTGTTTTCTTGGGAGGAGCCAGAATCAGGTGCAGGGTATTGCCTTCCTGACGCGGCATATTCTCCACGATGGCCTTCGGCCCCACATCCGCGATCAGGCGCTGGAGAATTTCGCGACCCAGGCCCTGGCGCGTCATCTCGCGCCCGCGGAAGAATATTGTTGCCTTCACCTTATCGCCCTCTTCCAGAAAACGCAGCACGTGGTTCTTCTTGGTCTCGTAGTCGTGATCGTCCACATTAATGCGGAACTTTACTTCCTTGACGGTGATGATTTTCTGGTGCTTCTTGGCTTCGCGTTCCCTCTTTTCCTGCTGGTAGAGGTACTTGCCGAAATCCATGATGCGGCAGACGGGCGGTTGAGCCGTAGGTGAAACTTCTACCAGATCCATGTTCTTTTCGCGCGCAATCCGCAGCGCTTCGTGTGGCGCCATGATCCCTAGCTGCGTGCCTTCGTCGTCGATCACCCGGATTTCGCGGGCTCGGATGCGCTCGTTGGTACGAATAAACCTCTTGTCGATATAGCCTCCGAAGAAACAGTAAAGTGTTGAAATTATAACATGATGCAGGCGCTGGATCGGCGCTTTGGAAACCCCTGAACCGCTGCCGATTCGGACGCGATGCGATCAGTTCAGACTTCGAAACGCAGCCGCAAGATCCTCGATGCTTGGGCCGGAAGAGCCTGCCTTGGGCAACATCGGCCGCGATATGGGTATCGTTCCCAGTGGGTTCTCGAGAAGCTTGAGCGCCTCGGTGGAGCCGATCTCCTGATACCGATACTTGCGTCCTCGCAGGTGCACAATTCGTGCTGCAGCTTCAATATCGCCGGGCGTGACCGCAATCATTCCCTCGTTTTGCCAGATCGAGTCACGCTCGTAAGTAGTGATGAGGACGCAATCTGCTTTGCTTGTGGCCTTGGCCAGTTGATCGAGAGGGTCCTTCGTGATCAGCAGCGGCACGTAGCAGTCCTCGCACCCATTGGGCATCCCGGCGAGGAAGAGATAGTAGGCGTGTCGATAGGGCAGGCGTGGTCCGGTTTCGGAGTGCGCGCGCAACCCCGTTGTTCCCAGGATCGTTGACACCAGCAAGCAGACGCAGAACAGCTGGGCAATTCGACGCATGCGGATTTTCCTTCTTCAGACCAGGTTGAGAAAAAGGGAGCTGCACATCCCTCGTGGCCTCACCGCCGCTCGTGACGACAAGACATTCTGTCCGCTGTCATCCTGAGCGAGGGCCGGCAGCGTTGTGTGCGACAGGCGACCTCGCCAATCGTCGGCCCGAGTCGAAGGGACTCACCGCTCAACTAGCGATCGAGTTGCCAGGCGCCCCAACCTGCCCCACCAGGCAATCCCCGGAAACATCATGAATGTGCGCCTCCAGCCAGCGATTCGACTCGTGCCGGCCGGCGAGGCGCAGTTTCAGATAATTGTCCGTCAGCGCATCGGTGGATTCGTTGCTGCCGGCTTTCAGCGTGATCGCGGGCAGGCGGCTTCCCAGGAAGGAGCGCTGAAAAGCGGACTTCTTCTCCGCCGCCAGCTCGCGCAGAATCCGGTTCCGCTCGCGCGCGATGGGTGCGGGCGCCTGGTCGGGCAAAACCGCTGCCGGTGTGCCGGGACGCGCTGAAAAGGTGAACACGTGCAAGTAGGTGAAGGGCAGTTCGGCGATCAAGGCACGAGTCTGTTCGAAGTCGGAGTCGGTCTCGCCGGGAAAGCCGACCATGACATCGCCGCCAATCGCCGCAGACGGCATGGCGGCACGGATGGCGCGAATCTTCTCCGCATAGTGCCAGGGACGGTATTTGCGGTGCATCAGGCGGAGTACGCGGTCGCTGCCCGACTGCAGCGGAACATGCGCATGCCGGGCAACCCGGCTGCAGCCAGAGATCAGATCGATCAGTTCGTCCGTCCAATCCATGGGCTCCACGGAACTGATGCGCAGCTTCTCCACGGCCGTCTGTTCCAGGATCGCGCGCAGCAGATGGGCGAACTTGCTGGGCGGGCTGTAGTCTCGCCCCCAGCGTCCCAGATTGATGCCTGAGAGCACCACCTCGCGATAGCCGGACGAGACCAGCGCTTGTACCTGGCGGACGACCTCTGCCGCCGAAAGCGAACGGCTGCGGCCCCGGACTGACGGAATAATGCAGAAGGAACAGCGATTGTTGCACCCGTCCTGCACTTTGAGGTTGGGACGAGTGCGCTCGAAGTCGGTATCGGCGTCGAGGACGGGCGCCGCGAGCAATTCCGTATGGGCAAAGATGTCGCCGACGATGATCTGGGCCTGGCGATCGGAAGGAACGGGACCTGTCTCAAGAGCAGCCGGCCTGTGAGGATGGGACTGGCTGGCTAGGCTTGCGACCGAAACGAAAGAATGCGCCGGTACAGCCGACGGACACGCGAGTTCGGCGATCTGGTGCTTGTGCGAGTTGCCGACAACCCAGTCCACGCCCGGAATGGCTGCGATCTCCCGCGGAGCGCGCTGGGCATAGCAGCCGGTCACCAGGATGCGACACTGGGGATTCTGCCGATGGACGCGGCGAATGGCGGTGCGCACATCCTGGTCGGCGGAGGCCGTGACCGTGCAAGTGTTGAGCACAACCAGGGCGGCCTGCGCGGAATCGGCCGCGCGGGAGAATCCGCGTTCCATCAACTGCCGCTCGATAGCCGCGCCGTCGGCCTGGGTGGCGCGGCACCCAAAGTTCTCAACATGGAAGCTCGACACCCACCGATTATAGCAATGCAAAGATCAGCCCCACGCATGGCGAGAACCCGTGAAGGGGCACGACCCCCGGTCGTGCCGGGAGACCTAAGGGGCACGACTCCAGGACCACACACAGGGGTTCGCGCATCGCTTTGCTACTGCAGAGCGGGCGTCAACCCTGGAGCCGGAGATTTTTGGGATCAGGCGGTGGCAGCCGCGGTTCGCTTCTGCTGGAAACACTCCCGGCAAAATACCGGCCGACCCTGCGTCGGCTTAAACGGAACGGTGGTTTCCTTGCCACACTGCGAGCAGGTGGTGCGAGTTTCCACCTTTGGGTAGGCGCCCGGGGTCGCGATACCGAGGGCCGTCGCCCGTTTTGCTTTGCACGGCTTGCAACGCTTTGGTTCGTTCTTGAACTGCTTATCGTGGAAGAAGAGTTGTTCCCCGGCCGTAAAGACGAAGTCAGCACCGCAGTCGATGCACTTGAGGATCTTGTCCTGGAATTCCATGGAAAAAGCTCCCTTCAACCCCGCCCCCTGCGGGTCGAAGGAGCCGAGCAAAGACCGAGTGCCCAGTGCCCACGAACCGCCAAGGTTTCAGGTTCCCTTCTCAGCGCCCTGCCAGAGTGAGCGCCGATATGAAGCCGCTACACCGATGAAAATCACAGACGGGCTTGCAGGACAGACCAATCTCGTGCCGTCCAGCCAACCACCTTCCCGCCGAATGATTGCACTATGAAGGGCGGGCAAAAAGGAAGGGGCCGCATGGGGAGGGGCAGCGGCCCCGCTGTATTAGGACTCTTGCTCCTTGCGTGCCTTCTTTCGGCTCCGCTTGCGCGCTAAGGCCTCCTTGGCGCGCCTCTTCTCGCCCGGCTTAAGGTAGAAGGAGTGCCGCTTGACCTCCTTGATAATGTCCTCTTGCTGGACCTTTCGCTTAAATCGGCGTAGGGCGTTCTCTAACGACTCGCCCTCCTGAACCCTTACTTCGGCCAACGAACAACACCCCCAAACTAGCCCGGGTTGGACTTGGTAGTTATTGCAAGCTTCCCCAAGCAAGTCAAGGGAAAGCTACGCATTCTCATTATGATACGCAACTTTTGAGAACTAGTTGATCCGGCTAGTAGAGCAACCTCACCGCCAACTGCACTTGTCGCGGTGCGTACGAATTGTTGGGACTGAGGAACGACGTCAGACGGCTGTAGTACGCCGGATACGTGCGATTGTTGACCGTCTTGTCGAGCGCCACAAACTGCGCGGCCGTATTGGTGAAGCCATCGTCGCTGATATCGACGCGCTTGTTGTTGCGGTTGAACAGATTGAAGGACTCAGCCAGCATTTCGATCCGCCAGCGATCACCGATGGGGAGCTGACGCGAGATGCGCATGTCGGTGGAGGCGTAGTCGGGTCCGGTGAAGGAATTGCGCCGGTATCCGGGGAGACGATCGTTGTCGGAGTTCCCATCACGGTTGGCGTCGCCCAGGATGCGCGCGTTGACGGGACGACCGCTGCCGCAGGTCACGACCCCGGAAAACTTCCAATCGTTCAGCAGGTCCTTCAGCACCCTGTGCTCGGCATGGAACGGCTTGGGCTCGGCAATCCAGGAGAGCGCAAAGCGTTGTCGCTGGTCAGTGGAGCTGCGGCCGTATTCCGAGCTCGCGGAATAAGAGTTCTGCACGGTGGCGGGGCGTCCGGCCACCAGCGCGTCCTGGCCATCGTCCATGGCACGCGCCCAGGTGTAAGCCAGACGGAAGTACAGGGAAAAGTGGGAAAGACCTGGCGGTCGTAAAAGTCGGTGTTGCGAAGAAACAGGTGGGTGTTGTTCAAACCATTTTCGGTTTCGATGGCCGATGTGTAGATCGAAGGGATGCGAGTGTAAAACAGG
>DATHDM010000139.1:0-27422 GCA_035319065.1 Terriglobales bacterium | reverse complement strand
TGATGATCATCACCTCCGCATCCTCGGTGACCAGCATGATGGAGACCACCTTGCCGTTGCGCGCGGTGGTCTTCACGTTGATCACGCCCTTACCGCCGCGCGACTGCAGCCGGTACTCGTCCACCGGAGTGCGCTTGCCGTAGGCATTCTCGGTGACCGAGAGAATTTTGTCGGCAATCTCCTCGGCCTCCTCCGCGGTTTCAGGCTTGGGAGGATGCTTGGGAGTGACCGCCATACCCACGATGTAATCGCCATCGTCGAGGTCCATGCCGCGCACGCCGAAGGCGGGACGGCCCATGGGGCGAACGTCCTCTTCGTCGAAGCGGATGGCCATGCCTTCGTGCGTAGCAAGAAAGATGATCTGGTTGCCGTCGGCGACCTGGGCGGCGACCAGTTCGTCGCCCTTGTCGATGCCGATGGCAATGATGCCGCGGGACATCACGTTGCAGAAGTCCTTGAGCGGAGTCTTCTTCACCGTGCCCTGGCGAGTGACGAAGAAGATGTGTTTACCCTCTTCTTCCAGGTTGCGTACCGGCAGGAAGGCGCGGACATTCTCACCCGGCTGCAGGGCGACCAGGTTACCGATGTGCTTGCCCTTGCCGGCGGCGCCGACGTCGGGGATTTCGTACACCTTCAGCCAGTACACGCGGCCGGTATTGGTGAACACCAGCAGGTAGGCATGCGTGGAGGCGACGTAGAGGTGCTCGACGAAATCCTCCTCGCGCGTGCTCATGCCGCGGCGTCCCGTGCCACCGCGCCGCTGCGAGCGGTAAGTGGAAATCGGGGTACGCTTCAGGTAACCGGAGTGCGAGATCGTGACCGCCACCTGCTCGTCGACGATGAGGTCTTCGAGCTGGATCTCGGTGGTCTCGTCGACTAACTGAGTGCGGCGCGCGTCGCCGTATTCCTTCTTGATCTCTTCCAGTTCCTTGACGATGATGCCGCGGAGCTTCTTTTCCGAAGCCAGCGTGGACTCGTAGTCTTCGATCTGCTCGCGAATCTGTTTCAACTCGCTGATGATTTCGTCGATGGAGAGCCGGGTGAGGCGATGCAGTTGCAATTCCAGGATGGCATCGGCCTGCTTGGCGTCGAAGGGGCGCTCGGGCCTGTTGCGGCCCACGCTGACGTTGCTCTTTCTGCCGTTGACGCTGACTTCGATGGTCTTGCCGCCAAAGTAAGCAATCAAATTGTCGCGGGCCTCAGTGCGGTTATTGCTCCCGCGAATGATGGCGATGACGTCATCCACGTGGTCGAGGGCGATCTTGTAGCCTTCGAGAATGTGTTCCCGCTCACGAGCCTTGGCCAGGAGGAACGCGGTGCGCCGGCGCACCACGTCGATGCGGTGATCGACGAAGTGGCGGATGGCCTCGACCAGGCCCATTTCCCGCGGCTGGCCGTTCACCACGGCCAGGAAAATCATGCTGAAAGTTTCCTGCATCTGGCTGTGCTTGTAGAGCTGGTTGAGCACGATCTGGGCTTCCGCGCCGCGCTTCAGCTCCACGACGACGCGCATGCCATCGCGGTCGCTCTCGTCGCGGATGTCGGCAATGTCGTCGATGACCTTGTTGTTCACCAGCTCCGCGATGCGCCTCTGCAGCGCCGCCTTGTTCACCTGATACGGAATTTCGGTGACGATGATGGCCTGGCGTCCACCAGGCAGATTCTCGATGGCCGCCTTGGAGCGCATCACGAAACGCCCGCGGCCGGTCTTGTAGGCATCCACGATTCCAGCCTTGCCGTGAATGAAGCCACCGGTGGGGAAGTCGGGTCCCTGGACGTCCTTCATGATGTCGGCCAGGGCGGCGCGAGGATTGTTCACCAGCGTGATAGTGGCGTTCACGATTTCGGTGAGGTTGTGTGGCGGGATGTTGGTGGCCATGCCGACGGCGATGCCGTTGGCGCCGTTGACGATCAGGTTGGGAATCTTGCTGGGCAGAACCACGGGCTCGGCGGTGGTATTGTCGAAGTTCTCGACAAAATCGACCGTGTCTTTCTCGATGTCGGCCATCATCTCTTCGGCGATGGCGGTGAGGCGGCACTCGGTATAACGGTAGGCCGCGGGAGGATCGCCATCGACGGAGCCGAAATTGCCCTGGCCGTCGATCAGCGGGTAGCGCATGTTCCAAGGCTGGGCCAGGCGGACGAGGGCGTCGTAGACAGCGCCGTCACCGTGCGGGTGATATTTCTTCAGACACTCGCCGACCACACCGGCGCACTTCATGTGCTTGCGGTTGTGCAGCACTCCCATGTCGTACATGGCGTAAAGAATGCGGCGATGGACGGGCTTCAGGCCGTCGCGAATATCGGGCAGGGCACGGCCGATGATGACCGACATCGAGTAGTCGAGATACGAACGCCGCATCTCCTCTTCAATGTTGATCGGCTGAATGTTGGCGGCGCCAGGGCCCATGCCGCCGGAGCCATCGCCCCCCAGAGGGAGTTGGGATTCGGGATTCTGTTCGTCTGCCATTGGTCAGCGTTCCTTCAAGACCTCATTGCCTGGCCGGGGTGCTGAGCTGCGGTTCTCCAGGACGGAAACGAAGCGCAACTTGTGCGTGAGATCGTCCGCGGCGGTTGTACGGATCCGAGCGCGGCAAGATTTCTGCGTAAGCGATTGCATTTACAGGAAGTTAGGGGTCGCCAGGACACCAGGAATTATACCACGCAGAACGGCTTAGGAGAGGCGGGAAAGTGGCTGGAAGCAAGGGAGTTACGGGGCTATTGCTAGTCCGGCTTAATCGTACACAGGCCAAGCGAGATAAGGTCGCGAGATCGACTTAATTACATCACGAGGGCTCTCCGCTGTATGAGCTTTGGCCTCCTCAATCACGAATACGATGTCGACCCTGATGTGGTCAGATCCGCGATATACGAGCGTGGTTTTGGAGCGGTTAAAAAAAGTGAGGCCACCTGGAGGTTTGAAGAGCCTCGCCAAATCCGACCTCGTCATTCCGGGCTTGATTGTGTCTATATCCTTCAAGGCTTGAGCCAGGGCCTTCTGGAATATGTTGCCCTCATCGAGAGCGGTGCAATTCTGTGCTTTGGCCGACGAGAGAGACAGTGTGAAGATGATGAGAACAGCCCCCGTCTTCATTTCGTCCTCCGCAGAGCCGAGCTACGCTCCGCCTGACCGGACGAGGACGTCCGGTCCCACGTGATTACTCTAATCAACCCGCATCGAGCAGTTCACGAACCTTACGCACCAGAACTTCCGTACGAAACGGCTTTTCGATCACGCTCTCCCCCTGGGGCAGGGTTCCTTCGCGAGTCATGGCCTCGGTGCCGTAGCCGGAGATATAGATGACCTTCATCGTGGGCCTGTTTTGGCGGATCAGCCGTGCCGCCTGCGGGCCGGCCAGGCCGGGCATGATGACGTCGGTGATCATCAGGTGAATGGGGCCGGGGTGCGCGGCCGAGGCGGCGACTGCCTGTTCGCCGTCCTTGGCCAGGAGCACGTGGTAGCCCTTGGCGCGCAGGATGTGATCGAGGAGAGTGCGCAGGTCATCGGCGTCTTCGGCGACGAGCAAAGTCTCGTTCGCCGCAGGCGCGCCTTCCGCAGCTTGCGCCGCCAATGCCGGGAGGGTGGCGGTCCGGGGTTCAAGTCTCTCCGCCGTGCGCGGAAGATAAACGCGGAAGGTGCTGCCGTGGCCGAGCGAGCTCTCCACCGCGATGCACCCTCCGCTCTGCACCACGATGCCGTAAGTGGTGGAAAGCCCCAGGCCAGTGCCCTCGCCCATTGCCTTGGTAGTGAAGAACGGTTCGAAGATGTGGGCCTGGGTCTCGGCGCTCATGCCGATACCGGTGTCGGTGACGGCCAGCACGACGTGGGGACCGGCGGCGACCTGGCGGGCGCGGGCCTGGTTCCCATCGAGATCGACGTTGGCGGTTTCAATCGTAAGCTTGCCTCCGTCAGGCATGGCGTCGCGGGCATTCACCACCAGGTTCATGAACACCTGTTCCATCTGCGTGGGGTCAGCCTTGATCGGCCACAGGCCGGCAGCCGGCTGAATTTGTAACCTGATCTTTTCCCCAAGGATCTGCCGGAAGATGGTTCCCATTTCCGCCAGAATGGTATTCAGATCCAGCACCACGGGGTTGAGCTCCTGCCGGCGGCTGAAGGCCAGCAGCTTGCGCACCAGCGCGGTGGCCTTTTCGCCCGCCCTCATCACCTGATGAGTCTTGAGGCGAAGGGGATCGTCGCTCGAGAGGCGAGCCTCAATCAGGCTGGTGTAACCCATCATCACGTTAAGCAGGTTATTGAAGTCGTGGGCCACGCCCCCGGCCAGCTGGCCGATGGCCTGCAGCTTCTGCATCTGGCGGAGCTGTTCCTCCAGCTCCTGGCTCTCGTGCTGGGCGGCCTTGAGCGCGGAGATGTCGAGCGCGTAGACGATGCCCATATGCGGATCGCCCTCCAACATGGCGCCGCCCACGATAGCGTGCACGCGCGTGCCGTCTTTGCGCAAAAACTCCTTATCGGCATTGGGCACCACGCCGCTGCTTTCCAGCATCTCCCTGGCTTGCTGGTCACGCTCGCGATCTTCCGGGGGGGAGATGCGGTCCCAACGGAGCAACCCGGACTTCAGGTCCTCGCGGGTGAAGCCCAGCATGTCGAGAAAGGCGTCGTTGGCGTAGCGAAGCGAACCATCCGCAGCCCAGAAGAAGGTGCCAATCAGGTTGGCCTGGATGAGCCGCCGCACGGCGGATTCGGCGCGCCGTCGCGCGGTGTATTCCTTGACCTCTGCGGATTGGAAGGCAAGAAGCAGGCAGAGACCGGTAAAAAGCACAAATACCAATCCCTTGAGGGTCTCGAGCTTCCAGACCACCGTGGGGGCGCCCACCAGAAGGTGAAGGATGGTGTCGGAGAAGACGATCCAAAGGGTGGAGAAAACTATGTAGGCGACAGCGATGCGGGAAGAGGCAGGGCCCAGCGAAAATCCGCGGTGGGATTTCCTTGGCAACGAGGCCTGGGTTTCGCTAGTCATCGGTCCTGGTCCTGCTTGTCCCACCCGGAGCGAAGGGATGCCCCGGGGATGCCTGTGCACAATCAGAGACACAGTGGTCATCCGCCGGCGAGCACCAAGTCTATCGCGCACCGTTAAGTTTGAGTGAGGATTCCGAGAGGGCGGCCGCGCGCGCCCGTTCAACGCGGAGCAGTGGGCTTCGATTCGGGCTGGCCTGCGCTACGCCCCATGCTCGCCAGAGACTCGAGTCAGTTCTTGTAGGAAGCGGGAAGCGTGAAATCCACACCGCGATCCTCATTCACCTTGGCGGTCTCATTCAGATCGAGATCGGCAAGCTTGATGCGGTGAGCCACGAAGGTACCGAGATCGAACAGGGTGTCGCCGACAATCGCGTAGTTCGTCACCTGCTGCTGGTGGCCATCCTTGAAGATGAGGACAGTGGGCGTTTCATTTCGCGGCGGCTCGCTCTCGGTCGCGGCGGCTGCAGGTTCCTCGGACGCAATAGCGCTGGAGGCTGGAGGGGAAGCGGCCCGCAAGCGCGGATCAGGGTAGTTCTGCGGGGCCGGATAGGACCCGGGCATGGGAGAGGCAGGCCGATTTCCGTAGCGATCGTAAATCGTGGGCCCCGGGGGATCCTCGGGCTGAACTTCCTCTTCCGTGGGTGCGTCTACTACCACCGGGTAGGGATACGCATAGGGGACATACACGGGATAACCGCCGCGACGGTGGTTATGCGGCACCCTGGTGTTGATCGTTTGTCCAAACAGCACGCGGCCAGTGGTGAAGTCGATGGTGGGGGTAAAAGCTGGATTGGTGCAGCCCAGGGCAGAAGGCACCAGCGCAGAGTTCGTGCAGGTAAATCCAGGAGTGTAGCCACGCGGTCCCAACGAACTCACGCTGGGACGAACTCCGGGCGCGAAATTGGTGCCGTTGAACGAGGTGACACTGGGCGCCGGACCGGTAGCCACTTTGCCGGTGAAGGAAGTGACCGATGGCGGCACTCCGTTAATCTGCGCGCACAAGGGAAGGGCGGCTAAAACAACCAACAGAAACCCGAATTGGAATGTCGGTTTCACAGCGGAATGGTACCCCCAAACGGGACCGAAGCGCACCGGTTCCGTGAACCTCTATCTATTAGAAACCCCTGTGGTGGCTATGGTTGCGCAAAATCTGCCGCCAGAGAGGAAGATGGTCCACCGCGGGAGGCGTGTGAATCCGAGTCGGTGGGAATGACAGAATTTGTCCTTCGGGGCCCAAGTACATGAACTGACGTGTGTTATCACCGCGCCGAGCAACGCCTATGATGGCGGCGTGATGGAATTACGGTCATTGCTGCTGACGCGCGACGCCGAGATGACCGACGTGCTCAAGCGCGCCATGACCGAGCTGGGCATCGGTCTGTTCGTTTACACCATGCCGGAGTGGGCGACCGAAGACCTGCGCCGCCACAAGTTTGACGCTGTGATCATCGATTGCGACGACCTGCCGGAGGGAGCCAGCGTCCTCCAGGAAGTAAAGAATACGGCTTCCAACAGCGATTCCATGGCATTCGCCATCGTCAACGGCCGGACCAGCCTGCAAGCGGCTCTGGATATGGGAGCGCATCTGGCGCTGGAGAAGCCGATCTCGGCGGAGCGCGCGAAGTCAAGCTTCCGCGCGGCCTATGGGCTCATGGTCAGTGAACGCCGGCGGTACTTCCGGTACCACCTCGAAACGCCGGTCGGGGTCAGCTTCGACGAGAAGACGGAGTATCCGGGACTGGCCATCAATATCAGCGAGGGAGGCATGGCGCTGAAGATGAACTGCGTTCTGCAGCCCAAGTCGCTGGCGCAGCTGCGCTTCGCCTTGCCGGGCGGCTCGCAGGTAGAGTTGCGGGCAGTGGTCGTGTGGTCGGACGAGCAGGGCCGCGCCGGAGTGCGCTTCGATCAGGTTCCGACAGCTTCACGCAAGCATATGACCGACTGGTTCGCCAAGCAGGAAGAGGCCATGGGGCAACAGCCGGTAGAGTAAGAGCCGGACGCGGTAAACTCTTCGTTGCACAATCGCCAAGAGAGTCAGAGTAGAGGCTGGCAAGCAAACCGTTTTGAATCCTAAACTGCATTTTGATCCTTCGGCCAAGCTCAACGAATAGAGAATTCCCGCAAGGCTCCCACAAGACCTTTCGCGGGCAAGAGTGCCCGCGCCACACATACGTCCTGTAGAATCGAAGAGCGATGATTCTGCCGTTCGTCCGCGAGTTGTTTGCGGACGTGGAGAAAACTTCCGGCTTCTCGCGTGTCAGTTCCCACCTGAAGACGGGCACGGGGCGGATTGGTGTCTCCGGGCTCATTCCCACCGCCAAGGCGCTGCTGATTCCTCTGCTGGCCCGCGCCGCAGCGCGGCCGCTGCTGGTAGTGGTTGCCGATAATCGCGCCGCGGACGAGATGCTGCCGCGCGTGCAGGGCTTTTGCGAGCTGACGGGTGCGATGTCGCCGGAAGCGGTGGTGAGCGTACCGGCCTACGACGTCCTGCCGTTTGAAAATCTCTCGCCTCACGCGGAGATCCAGGAGGCGCGGGCCAAGGCGCTGTGGCGCATCACCACCGGCGAAGCCCGGGTGATCATCATTCCCGTAGCTGCGGCGGTGATGAAGCTGCAGTCGCCCGAGTATTACTTCGATCTGGGGCAGGTGTTTCATCGCGGCGAGGTGGTGGACATCGAGAAGGTGGTCACCCACCTGAACATGGTCGGCTACACGCGCACCGATGTGGTGGAGATGCCCGGCGAGTACTCGGTCCGGGGAGGAATCCTGGACGTGTATCCGGCGGAGTCTGATCGACCACTGCGAGTGGAGCTGTTCGGGGACGAGATCGAATCCATCCGCAAGTTTGACCCGGGCACGCAACGCTCCTCGAGCCCGGTTGACGACATGGTGCTGATGCCCTTAACCGATACGCCCGTGCGCGAAGAGACCCTGGCTGCAATCCATGCCCGTTTGACTGGGGCCCGCGTCAGCGGACGGGAAGAGGTGATCGAAGAGGCGATTCGCGCCGGTGGCATCACTGTTTTTCCTGGATGGGAGCTCTATGCGCCGGTGGCGGGCACGGGTGAGAGCATCTTCGAACTGCTTCCTCAAGTGAGCGCGCTGATCGATGAGCCCTCGCTGGTCAGAAGCGAGCTGGCGCACTGGTGGGAGAAGGTGAAAGCCGCTCACGAGAGGAGCGGGGTCGGAAATCTGGTTCACCCCGAGGATCTGTATTTTTCTCCGCAAGCCTGGTGGGCACAGCTGGACTCGAAGACCGGCGCCGATCTCGAGCATCTGGGGTTAGGCAGCGATGAAGAGAGCCAGCGGGTGGCGTTCGCCTCGCAGCCGGCGATGAAATTTCACGGCTCGGTGCCGGCCATGGTGGAAGAGGTGAAGAGGCTGGCGGCCGAAAGCCGGCGGGTGATCTTCGCAGCGGGCAACACGGGCGAGGTGGAGCGGCTGGGAGAAATCTTCAGCGAGTACGGCGTGAGTTTCCGCCTGGGAAGCCGCACGCCGCGTCCCGGGGAGACGCATGTGGATGACGCCGCCTACCTGGCGGGGGAAGAAGTGCTGACTACGATCGTCAAGGGCTTCGTACCCGACGGCGTAGCGCTGCCGGACGTGGGGCTGGTGATCTTCGGGGCCAGTGACTTGTTCGACGAATCGGAGGTGGCGGCCGCCCGGCCTCTGCGGCAGAAATCGAAGACGGCGGCGTTCGCCTCGGACTTCCGCGATCTCGCGGTGGGCGACTATGTGGTCCACGTGGAGCATGGCATCGGGCAGTACCAGGGGTTGAAGGAAATTCCGCAGGCCGACGGCGCCAATGCCGAGTTCATGATCCTGGAATACGCCGAAGCCGCGCGCTTGTACGTTCCCCTGACGCGGCTCGACCTGGTCCAGAAGTACCGCTCGGCGGAGGGAGCGCGGCCCGCGCTCAATCGCCTGGGCACGGCGCAATGGCAGAAGACCAAGGCGCGGGTCAAGAAAGCCATGCGCGACATGGCGGAGGAACTCATCAAGCTCTACGCCCAGCGCAAGCTGGCGGACGGCCACGCCTATCCCACCGACACCGAATGGCAGCGCGAGTTCGAAGATGCCTTCGAGTTCAGCGAGACCGAAGACCAGCTCACCGCCATAGGAGATGTGAAGCGCGACATGCAGGCGGGCACACCCATGGACCGCCTGCTGTGCGGGGATGTCGGCTACGGCAAGACCGAAGTAGCCATGCGCGCCGCATTCAAGGCGGTGAGCGACAACAAGCAGGTGGCGGTGCTGGCGCCCACCACCGTGCTCGCTTTCCAGCATTACGAAACCTTCAAGCAGCGCTTCGCGGCCTTCCCCATCCGGGTCGAGATGCTCAGCCGCTTCCGCACTCCCAGGGAGCAGAAGGAGATTACGCAGAAGGCAGAGCACGGGCAGGTGGATGTTGTGATCGGAACTCACCGGCTGCTATCCCAGGATGTGAAGTTCGCCGACCTGGGCCTGGTGATTATCGATGAGGAGCAGCGCTTCGGAGTGCGCCACAAGGAGCGGCTGAAGCAGCTTCGCAAAGAGGTGGACGTGCTGGCGATGTCGGCGACGCCGATCCCGCGCACGCTGCACATGTCGCTGGTGGGGCTGCGCGACATGAGCGTGATCGAGACGCCACCCAAAGACCGCATCGCCATCCAAACCGTAGTTGCACCCTACGAAGAGAAGCTGGTGCGCTCCGCGCTGGAGCACGAGTTGGAGCGCGGCGGGCAGGTGTACTTCATCCACAACCGCGTGGAGTCGATCTACGAGATCGCCGCGCATGTGCAGGAAATGGTGCCCAGGGCGCGGGTCACAGTGGGCCACGGCCAGATGTCGGAGGGCGAATTGGAGAAGGTGATGCTGCAATTCGTGCGTCACCAGGCCGACGTGCTGGTGGCGACCACGATTGTGGAGAACGGGCTGGATATTCCGCTGTGCAACACCATCATCATCAACCGTGCCGACCGCTATGGACTTTCCGAGCTGTACCAGCTGCGAGGCCGGGTTGGGCGATCGAATCGCCGCGCCTACGCGTACCTGCTGGTTCCTCCCGATACCGAGCTGACGCCGCTGGCGCGCCGCCGGCTGGCAGCGCTGAAAGAGTTTTCCGACCTGGGAGCGGGCTTCAAGATTGCGGCCCTGGACCTGGAGCTGCGCGGCGCCGGCAACATGCTGGGCGGGGAGCAGAGCGGTCACATCGACGCCGTGGGCTTCGAGCTGTATACCTCAATGCTGGAACGCACGGTGCGCGAATTGAAGGGCGAGGTGGCGCCGGAGGAAGTGGAGACGCAGCTCAACCTCGGCATCAACATCCGCATTCCAGTGGACTACATCGCCGAAGAGAACCAGCGGTTGCGCATGTACAAGCGCGTGGCGGGAGTCGAGAACGAGAGCCAGCTCGAGGACGTTGCCGGGGAACTGGAGGATCGCTACGGGCCGCCGCCTCCCGCAGTGCGCAACCTGCTGGAATATGCCACGTTGAAGCTGCTGTGCCGGCGGGTCGGCGTGATGGGGATCGACCGGCATCGCGACATCGTGAATATCAAGTTTGCCGAGAACGCGGGCGTCGATCCGGAGCGGCTCATGCAATGGGTGTCGCGGCGGAGATGGGCGCAGTTTACGCCGGCGGGAATCCTGAAGTTCACCATGGCAGCAACCGCGGCCGAAGAGGTGTTGGCGCGGCTGAAGCGCCTGCTGGAGGAGCTTGCGACCGTGCAGGTGGGCGTGCTGCGCGACGGGGTGACCCGCTAGCCGGGTGCACCGAGCTGGCTGCCAATCCGGGAATAATGCTTTCCTATGGTAAGGTGGATCGTCTACTGACTGTCTATGCAGATTCCAACGCGCGCCGCCTTCGCTCTGTTGATTGCGTTTTCTTTCATCGCTCAAGCCCAGACCCGGCAAGGAAAGACTGAGATGGCCCGGCAAGCAGCACCTGCCAGCTCGCCCGCCACGCTGGCTTCCTGGAACACGCTCGTGGATGAGTATTTCGAACAGTACTTCCACGACCGCCCCACCGAGGGAACCGCCACCGGATTCCATCAGTTCGACAGCCAGATGGAAGACTATTCGCGAAAGAACATCGATCGGCAGATCGTCTTCAACCGTCAATTCCGCGCACGGTTGGAGAAGTTCGACCCAACCGGGCTGCCCTTGCAGACGCGCCAGGACTATGAACTGGTGCTGGCCAACATCAATTCCACGCTGCTGTCCCTGGAGAATATTCGGCAATGGGAGCGGAATCCCGACCGCTATTCCGGCGGTCTCGCCAACAGCGCATTCGTCATCATGGCGCGCAAATACGCTTCTCCGGAGGAGCGCCTGCGGTCACTGATCGCGCGTGAGAAGCAGATGCCGGCGGTGTTGGCGGCGGCGCGCGCCAACCTGACGAATCCACCGCGGGTCTACACCGAGGTAGCTCTCGAGCAGATACCGGGAATCATCGGCTTCTTCCAGAAAGATGTGCCCGCGGCCTTTACCGAAGTGAAAGATCCGGCGTTGCTGGCGGAATTCAAGGAAGCCAACCAGGGTGTGATCGGCGCGCTGGAGAAATATCAGAACTTCCTGCAGGAAGACCTGCTGCCCATTTCCCACGGCGACTTCCGCATTGGCGCAGCCAACTATCGCAAGAAGCTGGAATACGACGAGATGGTCGACATTCCGCTCGACCGGCTGCTCGAGATCGGCTATGAAGACTTGCATAGAAACCAGCAGCGCTTCAAGGAAGTGGCAGCGCAGATAGACGCCAAGAAGGCTCCCCAGGAGATTCTGCAGGAGATGGAGAAGGACCATCCCACGGGCGACCATCTGCTCGAGAGCTTTCGCGACGTGCTGAGCGGCCTGCGCGGGTACATCGAGACGCAACACATCGTAACCATTCCCTCGCAAGTGATGCCCATCGTGGAGGAGACCCCCCCGTTTGCGCGGGCGCTGACCTCCGCGTCCATGGATACTCCCGGCCCATACGAAACCAGGGCCACGGAAGCCTACTTCAATGTAACCCTGCCTGACTCACGGTGGTCGAAGGAGCAAACCGAGGAATGGCTGGAGGGATTCAATCGCGGGACCATCATCAGCACAGCGGTGCATGAGGCTTTTCCCGGGCACTATACGCAGTTCCTGTGGCTCTTCCATGCGCCATCCAAGGTCCGCAAGATCCTGGGCTGCGGCTCGAACGCGGAGGGTTGGGCGCATTACACCGAGCAGATGATGCTGGACGAGGGCTACGGGCGCACGCCGGGGACCGCGGTGGACATGCGTTTCCTGCAGCTACGTCTTGGCCAACTGCAGGATGCCCTGCTGCGGGATGCGCGCTTCATTGTGGGCATCTCGATGCACACTGGCAAAATGACGTTTGATCAGGCAGTCGATTTCTTCGTCAAAGAGGGATATCAGACCCACGCCGTGGCCGCGCGGGAAGCCAAGCGCGGGACCTCCGACCCTACTTACCTGGTGTACACCCTGGGAAAATTGCAGATCCTGAAGCTGCGGGAGGACTACAGGAAGACCAAGGGCGACAAGTTTTCGCTGCAAGAATTTCATGACAGCTTTCTGAAACAAGGCGTTCCCCCGGTCAAGCTGATCCGCGAGACCATGCTGGGAAATGACAGCCCTGTCCTCTGAGGTCACCGTGTTTGGCAACCGCGAAGTCGGAGCGTATTCTTGCCAGCCCGATAGAACGTTGAATCTATGAGAGTGAGAAAAGCAGTCTTCCCCGCGGCAGGATTGGGCACGCGCTTCCTCCCCGCCACCAAGGCTCAGCCCAAAGAGATGCTGCCGCTGGTCGATAAGCCCATCATCCAGTACGGCGTGGAAGAAGCCCTGGCAGCGGGTTGCGATCAGATCATCATCGTGACCGGACGCGGCAAGCAGGCGATCGAAGATCACTTCGACCACAGCTACGAGCTGGAAAAGATGCTGGAGGAGCGGAAGAAGACCGACCTGCTGGCTATCGTCCGCCAGATTTCAGACATGATTCACGTGGCCTACGTGCGTCAGAAGGAAGCGCTGGGATTGGGCCATGCCGTGCTGACCGCGCGCGAGCTGGTGGGCGACGAGCCTTTCGCCGTGCTGTTGGCCGACGATGTGATCGACGCTCCGGTCCCTTGCCTGAAGCAGATGATGGAGGTGTTCCGGGAGACCCAGTGCTCGGTGATTGCCACGCAGGTGGTGGAAGGAGCGGCCATCTCCTCCTACGGCGTGATTGCCGCCAAGCCGGTTGACGGCAAGTTCTCGGGCCGGCTCTACGAGATTACCGACCTGGTGGAGAAGCCCAGACAACAGGACGCACCCTCGAAGAACGCCATCATCGGGCGTTATATCCTCACGCCGCGCATCTTCGAGGCCCTGGAATCGACAGCCTTAGGCAGCGGCGGTGAGCTGCAACTCACGGACGCAATGCGACAGCTGCTCAAGCGCGAAAAAATCTACGGCTTTCTCTTCGAAGGCAAGCGGCACGATACGGGAGACAAGCTCGGATTTCTGAAGGCGACGGTGGAGTTCGCCCTGAAGCGCCCAGACCTGGGAAAGGATCTGCGGGAGTGGTTAAAGAGCCTGCCGCTGTAGGACGGACATTTTCTGGCAGCAAGCCAGCCCGCACCGTGCCTAGCAGAAGCCGAAGAGCAATCGGAGGCAGCAGTCTCGGGAGCGGCTGTCTTGTCGCCTTTAGCGCTTGATGGCGCGGGCGGCGATGTCCTTGCGGTACTGCATGCCCTCGAAACGGATCTTGCCTACAGCTTCGTAGGCTCTGGCGACGGCGGTTGCCAGATCGGGAGCGCGCGCGGTGACTCCCAGCACCCTTCCTCCGGTGGTGTAGTAAGTGTTACCTTCCTTGCGCGTTCCAGCGTGGAAGATCTTCACGCCTTCGACTCGCGCAACGTCCTCCAGTCCGGCGACTGGCTTACCCACCTCGGGCGTCTCCGGATACCCCTTGGAGGCGAGCACTACGCACACGGTTGCGTCGTCGGACCACTTGAAATCACCGTCGCTCACGCGGCCTTCGGTGGAGGCCATAAAGGCCCCGAGCAAATCGTTCTCCAGGCGCATGAGGATGGGCTGGGTTTCGGGATCGCCGAAACGGGCATTGAACTCCAGCACCATGGGCCCGCGAGCGGTCATCATCAGGCCACAGTAGAGAACGCCGCGGTACTCGGCGCCTTCGGCCCGCATGTGGCTGACGGCGGGGCGCGCGATGTGGGTTACCAGCCAATCGCGCATTTTGTCGTCCACGATGGCGGGGCTGGAGTACGCGCCCATCCCGCCGGTGTTGGGACCGGTGTCGCCATCGCCAATGCGTTTGTAGTCCTGCGCTGCCACCAGGGGCACCACCCGCTCGCCGTCGCTGACAACCAAGAAGGAGAGTTCTTCGCCCTTAAGGTACTCCTCGAGCACCACGGCTTTGCCGGCGTCGCCGAGCAGTTGGCCACTGAGCATCTGGTGTGCGACTTCTAAAGCCTCTTCGCGACTCTGGGCCAGTACGACCCCTTTGCCGGCCGCCAGGCCATCGGCCTTGACGACGATGGGGGGGCTGAAGTGCGGCAACGCTCCCTTGACTTCCTGCGGGCTGGTACAGATGACGAAATGCGCGGCGGGAATGCGGTGCCGCTGCATGAACTCCTTGGCGAAAATCTTGCTGGACTCCAAACGCGCTGCCGCAGCGGTGGGTCCAAAAATTCGGAAGCCGCTGCGCCGGAATTCATCCACTGTGCCATTCGCGAGCGGCAGTTCCGGGCCTACAACGGTGAGGTCCGGCTGAATGCGATGTGCGATCTGCAGCAGGGAAGCCACATCCTTGACGTTGGCGGGAATGCATTCGGCTTCTTCGCAGATACCCCCGTTTCCCGGCGCGCAGTACAGCTGTGAAATGCGGGGCGATTGCCGCAATTTCCAGACAATCGCGTGTTCCCTCCCCCCACTGCCTATAACGAGAACTTTCATGGGTCTCCCGCGACCAAGAGTAGGGGCGCAACGCCTGCCCTGTCAAACGGTTAACCGTCTCCATGCGCTTTCGCGGCGGGGGTGGGCCGAGGTTGTTCCAAGGATCCAGTGACCTAAGGTGGACCATTTACAGAAAATTAGCATTAATTATGGTTAACCTGGAGGGTATAATCAGTATTTCAATGATCACCGTATCCAAAGAAGACTACATCAAGGCCATCATGGAGGCGGAGAGCGAAGGAGCGGAGGTAATCTCCGCTACCCTGGCGCACTGGCTTTCGGTATCGGCGCCCGCCGTCACCATGGCCCTCCGCCGCCTGAAGAAGGACGGCCTGGTCATCGTGCACGCGGACGGCCGCGTGCGGCTGACGGCAGCGGGGCGCGAGATCGCGCGCAGGTTGATGGTTCGGCACCACCTGATCGAGCGCATGCTGCACGAAGTCTTCGGCATGGAGTGGTACAAGACGCACGATGAGGCAGAGCGCCTGGAACATGCGGTTTCAGCGGACTTCGAGGCCCGCCTGGTGGAAAAACTGGGGCGCGGACGGGCTTGTCCCCACGGCAACCTGACCACTCCGGAGAGTCCGGCAACGCGCCGCCGCCGCGGCCTGGTGCTGCTGGCCAACGCGGAGGCGGGCAAGACCTACACCGTGGCCGGCGTCTACGAGCGCGACCGCAAGCTGCTGGAGTTCCTCGATAGTCGCGGCGTGCGGCCCGGGGCGAAGATTCATATCGTCAACCGCAACTACGATCAGACGCTGACCCTGGAGGGCGAAGCCGGTATGGTGCCGCTGGGTGGAGCTGCGGCTGAACGGGTGTGGGTGGCATCCGAAAAGAATCATCGCCACGGCCGGCGTTCGGAGGAAAGGGGTTAACTCCAGTTCACTTCCGTAACTTTGCCATTGCTAAATGGCAGCTTCTAATGGGGAAAGACGGTTCATAGGGACTATGGCGAGCGAGTCCAACACGTGGCGGCTTGAAGGAGAGCGGCAGAGTCTGCCGGAGGTACACCGCACACTGCCGATTCCAGACTCGCCGGCTTTTCTGCGCAAGCTGCTGGCGTTTGCCGGCCCCGGATTCCTGGTGGCAGTGGGATACATGGATCCGGGGAACTGGGCCACCGACCTGGCCGGCGGCTCCATGTACAACTATCAATTGCTGTCGGTGATCATGCTCTCCAACCTGATGGCCATTCTGCTGCAGAGCCTGGCCCTGAGGCTGGGGATCGTTAGCGGGCGCGATCTGGCGCAGGCCTGCCGCGATTCCTTCAGCCGGCGAACGACGATTCTGTTGTGGATTTTTGCCGAGGTGGCCATCGCCGCCTGCGACCTGGCTGAGGTGATCGGCTCGGCGATTGCCCTTAACCTGCTGTTTCACATTCCGCTGCTATGGGGCGTCTGCATCACTGCGCTGGACGTGCTGCTGATCCTGTTCCTGCAGCAGAAAGGCTTCCGTTACATCGAGGCCGTCGTGATTACGCTGATCGGGGTGATCGGGGTGTGCTTCGGGCTGGAAATCCTGTTTTCGCGCCCAAGCATGCTGGGAATCGCGCAGGGGTTCATTCCGTCGCCACAGATCCTGAGGGATCCGGGAATGCTCTACATCTCCATCGGCATCCTGGGCGCGACGGTGATGCCTCACAACCTGTACCTGCATTCGGCGATCGTGCAGACGCGAGATTTTGCCCGCACCCGGGAAGGCATGCGTGAGGCCATCAAGTATTCGCAGATCGACTCGGCGGGAGCGCTGACCATCGCGCTATTCGTGAATGCCGCGATCCTGATCGTCTCGGCGGCGACCTTCTTTCAGGCCGGGTACACCCACGTGGCGGAGATTCAGGACGCCTACAAGCTGCTTTCGCCGCTGCTGGGAGTGACGGGCGCCAGCACGATCTTTGCTCTCGCCCTGCTGGCCTCGGGACAGAATTCCACCTTAACCGGAACTCTGGCGGGACAGGTAGTGATGGAGGGCTTCCTCAACATCCGTTTGCGGCCCTGGCTGCGGCGCCTGATCACGCGTGGCTTGGCGATCATCCCAGCGATCGTGGTCACGGCGCTGGCCGGCGCCAGTGGCACCGCCAGGCTGCTGGTGCTGAGCCAGGTGATCTTGAGCATGCAACTCAGCTTCGCCGTGATTCCGCTGGTCATGTTCACCGGCGATCGGCGCAAGATGGGGGAATTCGTCAATCCTGGGTGGTTGAAGAGCCTCTCCTGGGTCACCGCCGTGCTCATCGCAGTGTTGAACGCGTGGCTGCTGGTGCAGGCGGTCCGCGCCTAGGCGCGCCGTGGGTGCAAAAAGCGCCGCCGAAGGACTAAACTGATCTGTTTGGGATACGGGACTCCGGCCTCCTGTTTGCATCGCACTCCCGAACACTACATCCAACCTGAGTGAAGGCAATTCCTATGAACAGTTTTGGCAGCCGCTCCGTGTTTCGCGTTGGCGGGCGGGAATTCGAGATTTACCGCCTCGATGCCTTGGATAAACAGGGCATCGCAACCCAACACTTGCCCTATTCGCTGCGCATCCTGCTGGAAAACGTCCTTCGCCATGAAGGGGCTGCGGTAAGCAAGGAAGACATCGTTACCCTGGCTCGCTGGGACGGCAAGAAGCCTTCCACCGAAGAAATTGCGTTCATGCCGGCGCGCGTGCTGATGCAGGACTTCACCGGCGTGCCCGCGGTAGTGGACCTGGCGGCAATGCGCGACGCCATGGCGCGGCTGGGAGGCGACCCGTCCCGAATCAATCCCATCCAGCCGGCCGAACTGGTTATCGACCATTCGGTGCAGGTGGATGAGTTCGGAACGCCGGCGTCCTTTCAGTTGAATGCGGAGCTGGAGTTTCAGCGCAACAAGGAACGCTACGCCTTCCTGCGCTGGGGCCAAACCGCGTTCAAGAATTTCGCCATTGTGCCTCCCGATACCGGCATTGTTCACCAGGTGAACCTGGAGTACCTGGCGCACGTGGTGTTCGTGGGACACAAAGGCCATAGCGGGCATGCGACGGCGTATCCGGACACGCTGGTGGGCACGGATTCGCACACCACCATGATCAACGGCCTGGGCGTGCTGGGCTGGGGCGTGGGCGGCATCGAAGCGGAGGCTGCGATGCTGAATCAGCCGGTGTCCATGCTCATCCCCGAGGTTATCGGGGTGCGCCTGACCGGCGATCTGAGGGAGGGCTCGACCGCCACCGATCTGGTGCTCACCATCACCGAGATGCTGCGCAAAGAAGGCGTGGTGGGCAAGTTCGTGGAGTACTTCGGGCCGGGTCTGGCGAATTTGCCGCTGGCCGATCGCGCCACCATCGGCAACATGTCGCCGGAATACGGCGCCACCTGCGGCATCTTCCCGGTAGATCAGGAAACCTTGCGCTTCCTGGAATTCACCGGACGCTCGAAGGAGCAGATTTTGCTGGTGGAGGCCTACTGCAAGGAGCAGGGACTCTTCTACGCCCCGGGTTCTCCCGAGGCAACTTATTCCCGAGTCCTGCACCTGGATCTGGCCAGCGTGGAGCCCAGCGTTTCCGGGCCCAAGCGCCCGCAGGACCGGGTTGCGCTCAGCCACATCAACCAGTCGTTTGTGGACGCCCTGCCTTCGCTGCTGAAGCCGGGGGCAAAGACGCCGGCGAATGCCGCCAAGGTCTCCGGCAACGGCGACCTGCGCTCCAACCTTCACCACGGCAGCGTGGTGATTGCGGCCATCACCAGTTGCACCAACACTTCGAATCCTTCGGTGATGCTGGCAGCCGGCCTGCTGGCGAAGAAGGCGGTGGAGAAAGGCTTGAAGCGGCCATCGTGGGTGAAGACATCACTGGCCCCGGGCTCGAAGGTTGTCACCGAGTACTACAAGACCGCGGGTCTTACGCAGTACCTCGATGAGCTGGGCTTCAACCTGGTGGGCTACGGATGCACCACCTGTATTGGAAACTCCGGTCCGCTGCCGCAGGAAGTGGCCGACCTGATCGACGAAAAGGATTTGGTGGTGGCGTCGGTGCTTTCGGGGAATCGCAACTTTGAGGGCCGGATCAACTCCGAAGTGCGCGCCAACTACCTGATGTCGCCCCCGCTGGTGGTGGCGTTCGCGCTGGCGGGGCGCATCGACTTCGATCCGGTGAACGATCCTCTGGGCAAGGGCAAGGATGGCAAGCCAGTTTACCTGCGCGACGTCTGGCCGACGCAGAAGGAGGTGGATGACACCATTCGCCGCTGCGTGAAAGCGGAGCAGTTCAGCCAGACCTACAGCGAGGTTTTCGGGGGCGATGAGCGTTGGCGGTCGCTGAAGGTGCATAAGGGGCAGACCTTCCAGTGGGAAGACAAGTCAACCTACATCCGGTGTGCGCCCTACTTCGACGACATGTCCACGACGGTGCCGGCGGTCGAGGAAATCCGGGGAGCGCGCGTGTTGGCCAAGCTCGGGCACAGCGTTACCACGGACCACATTTCGCCGGCAGGCTCGATCAAACCGGACAGCCCTGCGGGCAAGTACCTGATCGAGCGCGGAGTCGCGGTGAGGGATTTCAACTCCTACGGCTCCCGCCGCGGCAATCACGAGGTCATGGTGCGCGGCACTTTCGCCAATACCCGCATTCGCAACAAGCTGGTGCCCCACCGCGAGGGCGGCTACACGCGCCACTTGCCGGGTGGAGAGGAGATGAGCATCTACGACGCGGCCATGACGTATAAAGCCGAGGGCGTGCCGCTCATCATTCTGGCGGGCAAGGAATACGGCTCGGGATCGTCGCGCGACTGGGCGGCGAAGGGCCCGGCGCTGCAGGGGGTGCGCTGCGTGATCGCCGAGAGCTTTGAGCGCATCCATCGCTCCAATCTGGTGGGCATGGGGATCCTGCCCCTGCAGTTCCTGCCTGATCAGGATGCCGACAAGCTTGGCCTGAGTGGGGAAGAGGTATTCGAGATCGCCGGACTGCGCCCGTTGCTGGACAACTTCAAGCCCGGCAGCACCATCAAGGCGCGGGCGAAGAAAAGCGACGGCAACACCATCGAGTTCACTTGCATCCTGCGCATCGATACGCCCCAGGAAGTGCAATACTACAAGCACGGCGGCATCTTGCAGTACGTGCTGCGGCAACTGTTGGCAGCCAGGTAAGGCCGGCGTATTGCCCGCGGACGCATTCCTGGACGCATCGGTTTCTCGGCCAGACGCGGCTTGATCAGCCTCGTCCGAGCTCAGGATGACTGCGCCAGCTATCGTCACAGCCGCAGCAGGCCGCTGAGGCTGAAGATCGCGTGTCCCAGGCACACTCCCAAGACAACTCCGAGGGCCGGTCCGGCGTAGGTTGATTCCAGCACGTCAGCCAGGATTCCCGCGACAAAGACGTACGCAAAGGGCAGAGCAAGAGGGTAGAAGACGAACCCACCCTGATGGGGAAGCAGGAAGCCCATACCCAGGAGCAGGAGAAAAATCAAAAGCGGCGCGGTCACACCGAAATAGCGCGTGCGCCGCCACACGACGAAGGTCACCAGCGCGATCAGCAGCAGCAGGGCGACCGCCGGGGCCTGCGAGAAGAAAGCGCCCAGCAGGTTGACGGTGATCTTCATCCCCAGCATCTGGCCCTGGAATCTGAAAGGCTGGGAGTTGCGCAGGGCCTGGCCGAGAGCGCCGGCGTGGAAGCCGTAAGAGGCCAATAGCAGCAGGAATCCGATGATGCAGCTGGTGGCGACGATGGCGAGCGCCGCCCCCTTCCGCTCCGGCGCCAGGTAAAGCATGAAGCCGATCGCGGCAGGCAGCAGGACGATGAGTGAAAACTGCGAGGCCAGGGCCACACCAAGCGCCACACCCAGCAGCAGGATCCGGCGCCAGTTCCAGAGCACCACTTCCCTGGGCGCGTAGAGCGTGTGGGCAACAGCGATCGAGGTGAAGATCAGACCGAATGAGCCCCACGCAGCGCCGGCTCCGGGCTGGACGGTGGAGCTGCGGATCACATCCACCGGAGAGAACGCAAACAGCGCCAGGGCAAGATAACCTCCGCGGTTCCCGAACAGCCGCCGCGCAACGTACCACAGGGAAGCGCCCAGGGCTGCGCCCATAAGGATGAAGGGCGCGCGCACCAGCCAGCGCCAGTATCCGGGAAGATCGTCGCCTTCGCCGTGATGGCGCAAGAGCATCAACGACCCGAGCAGGCCGGTGAGGGGCGACACTTGCGCTTCTGGGGAAACCTCGCCCGTCTTCCATTGCCGCATACCCTGGTCGATGACGATCATCTCGCGCTCGCGCAGCGGAACCCGCGCCGCGAACCACAAACACTGAGCCAGGAAGATGAGGAGCAGGAATCCGGCCACGAACTGGGGGCCGCCGAAGCGCTCACGCGTGAAGTAGGAAGGCATGGGCGAGGGAAGGAGAAGTTGTATCACGGAGGGAAGCAGCGTTCAGCGGTCACATTCAGGGCGGGCGACCCGATCGTTCTGTTCCGGGGTCAGATCCTCACGTTCATTCGAGGCTTGCGTGATGACAGGAGATTATCGTCGGTCGGTGTCGGGGGTTTCCGGCTTGGGCTGATTCAAGCGCTGGTCCCACCACGCCTGCCAAGCCCAGGTTTCATCCTGCAGGTCAGTCTGGGCGGTAATCTCACGCAGGGAATCGAAGACGTCGTGGCGGTCGGAGTCGGTCAGGCGGGCACTGAGTTGGATCAGATCGGGCACGGCGCGCCAGCGTTGCTCCTGGGTGAGCATTCCGGTGCGCGCAATGCTGTGGCCGGCTTGGGCACGCATCTGGGGATCGGGATGGTCGCGGATGATTCTCAGCAGGTCAGCAACCGAATCGTCGCTGGCGATCATGGCCAGAGCCAGCACCGCGGCCGTGCGTACCCGGGGCTCCGGGTCCCGCACCCAGGTGAGCAGCTGCTCGCGCACACGTTCCGCCTGAACTCCGCGGTTGGCCAGCATGCCCAGCAGGTTGGCGTTCCTGGCGCGCCGAGAAGGATCGATCTCCACTTCTTTGATTAGCCTGCTGACGGTTTCAGGCTTCTTCTCCAGGTCGAAGACCGCCAGCCGAACTTCGATGGCCGCCGCACGGACACGGACGTCGTTGGCTGCCATGGCGGCATTCTCGAATGTGGTCAGCGACTCGGTTCGGGCGAGGTGGCCGTGCCAGCCAGGCGCCAGCTTCTCGATTACGTCGGTGGCCCCCTCGTCATGGTTGACCGCTGCCTGCAAGAGCCGTTCGGCCTGCTCCTGGGGCGGCCGGCTCAGAATGTATTCGGTTTCATGCTCGGAATACTTGGAGTGGGTAGCCGGCAAGACGGGGCCGGTGACGCTGGCATTATGGCCGGTGAGGTAATGCCAGGCCGCCTGAGCAACGCCGGAACTCACGCCCAAAATAGCGATGAAAATGACGATGCAGGCGGCTGCAATCGCCATCTGCAAGCGATGGCGGCGAATGGAGAAGGTGAACAGGACTTCATCCGGCTTGCCGCTCATTCTGCGTCCTTGATCGTGCTCAATCGGTAGTTTCCAACTAGCTGTTGCCGCGCACCGCCCAGGCTTTCGAGCCGTAAGGCTTGGCATGGCCATCTTCGATCAGCCACTTCCGCCAGGCGGCAGGATCATTGGGCAGGGTCATGTTGGTGATCTCGCGCAGCGCCTGGAAGAACCAGCTGCGGGTCTCGGGATCAACGTCGTTGCGCTCGACGTAATCCACCAGCGTGGGGACCGCCAGCATGCGCTCTTCCTGGGTGTAGGCGCCGGATTTTGCTAAACCACAACCGGCGCGCTCGCGCTGGGTGCGGGTCTTGCCATCATGAAAAATCCGCAGCAGTATAGGGATGGTTTCCTTGGTTCTTACAATGGCAATGGATTCCACCGCCCAGAACTGTGTCTTGTCGTCGGGATCGTCGACGTAGCGTTCCAGGGTGTCGATGATGCGTTCGGTCTGGACACCGCGATTGCCCAGCATGCCCAGCGCCCAGGTGGCGTGTGGGCGAGCGGAGGGATTCTCCTCGGCCATGCGCACCAGGCGGTCCACGGTCTCGCCGTCTTTGCCGTACTGGAAGGTAGCCAGGAGGATTTCGGTGGTGGCGGCTCGCACCCGCAGGTCATTGCTGTAGCGGGCGGTCAGGTCCAGATCGTTGAGCTTCTGATTGAACTCCAGGTGACCACGCCACTCGTCCACGTGTTGCTGAATCAGGTCAGTGGCCCCTTCGTAGTGATTGGTGGCGGCCTGTAGAAGTTGTTCGGCCTGCTGCTGCGGGGCAAGACCCAGGATACGGTCGATCTCACGCTGGTCCAGCTTGCGGCCGGTGGCCTCGACCGGCGGCCCAGCCACGCGGATGTTCTCGCCGGTAATCTGCTTCCACGCGGCTTGCACGGCGCCCGACTGCACCAGGGCTCCCGCCGCGACCAGCAGGGCCGCCAGACAGGCGATTCGGCGAAGACCTGAGCGAGTTACTCCCACGGTGACGACGTTGGCCGGATCCTCTTGTGCGGGCACGGTTGGGGGCATGTTCCTCCGATGGACAAGCTGCGCTGCAGTCCACCAGAATCTTTAATCTTTGCTTCCATCATCCGCTTTTTTTGGAAAGAACGTGCCGGCCAGCGCGGCTTGCCGGTTCCCAAAGTAACTTGCAGGTCGCTTGTGCGCGGACTCGCACCGGTAGAGGCTCTACACCTGGTGCGGAGCTTTCAGGGCTCCAGCCGCCCGTCCCCAGGTGGTAGAATTTCCACTGGCAATTCCTGGCAAGAGAGCTTGCTTTGATCGAGCTGGCGCCATCCATCTTGTCGGCAGACTTTGCTCATCTGGCCGACGATATCCAACTCGCCACCGAGGGGGGAGCCTCTTTACTGCACCTCGACGTGATGGACGGCCACTTCGTGCCCAACCTGACCATTGGGCCGCCCGTGGTTGCCTCCGTGCGCAAGATTACCGAGCTGCCCCTGGATGTGCACTTGATGATCGAGGACCCGGACTTCTACGTTCCCGCGTTCGTCGATGCCGGGGCGGACTGGATCTCGGTGCACCAGGAGGTCTGCCGCCATCTGAACCGCTCCCTGGAGCTGGTCCGTTCGCGGGGCGCGCAGGTGGGAGTCGTGATCAATCCGGCGACTCCGGTGGAGACGCTTAGTGAAGTGCTGGATATCGTGGACTATGTCCTGGTGATGTCGGTCAACCCCGGTTTCGGGGGCCAGAAATTCATCCGCGGGGCGCTGGGCAAAATGGCCCGGCTGGCTTCGATTCGCAGCTCGCGCAATCTGAGTTTTCGCATCGAAGTGGATGGTGGAGTCGCCCTGGACACGGTGGGCGAGGTGGTGCGGGCCGGGGCGGAGATCCTGGTGGCCGGCAGCGCCGTCTTCGGGAAGGGCGATCCAAAGGAGAATGCCCAGCGATTGTTGAAAGCCGCCCTCGAAGCCAGTCTGCAGAAAGTGTAAATCTGACCGCGCAGGAGCGTCCAGAAAACGCTCCAGGTTCAATCCAGGTTCGATAGGTGGGACATGATGCAGAAATTCGTATCGGCGATTGGAGTCCTGGCGCTGCTCGTGGCGCTGGGCGCCTGCCATAACAAGAAAGTCACCAATCCCATCGCAGACGTCAACTCGAAGCAGCCCGACAAGGTGCTGTTCGACCGCGCCATGGACGCCATGAAGCACAACAAGTTCGATGTGGCGCGGCTGACGCTGCAGACGCTGATCAACACCTATCCCGATTCCGAGTACATAGCCCGCGCCAAGCTGGCGGTGGGCGATTCCTGGTACGCGGAGGGCGGTACCGCGGCGCTTACCCAGGCGGAGAATGAGTACAAGGACTTTGAAACCTTCTTTCCCAACATGCCGGAAGCGGCCGAAGCGCAGCTGAAGATTGCCAACATCCACTATCGCGAGATGGAGAAGCCGGATCGCGACTTTACCCACGCCAAGCGAGCGGAAGACGAGTACCGGCAGTTGATCCAGCAATACCCGGACAGCAAGCTGGTTCCGGAAGCCAAACAGCGCCTGATGGAAGTGCAGGAGGTGCTTGCGGAACGAGAATTCCGCATTGGCCGGTTTTATTTCAACCGCGAATCCTACCCAGCGGCAGAAGCGCGCTTGAAGTCGCTGGTGGACACTTACCCACTGTACAGCCATGCAGACGAAGCCCTGTTCCTGCTTGGCAGCGCCTATCAGCGCCAGGTGGAGACCGTGCGCGCGGCGCGAGGCGTTGCAGAAAACCTCAAGGGACAATTCATTCACCAGCTCGAAGACCAGGCAGCAGAGGCCTACTCGCGCATCCTCACGCGCTACCCGGTGATGGAGCGGGCTCCCGATGCGCGTGCGCGGCTGCAGGAGATGAAGCGCCCGGTGCCGACCCCCACCCCGGAGGCCATTGCGCAGAACCAGAAGGAGCAGGAGAGCCGCAGCGAAACCGGCATGTTTGGCAAGGTGATGGGCAATTTCCGCAAGGGTCCGGATGTGGCCCACTCGGCCAAGTATGGCGAGCCCACGCTGGACGATCCCAGGCCGGTCAGCGCGCCGGAGATCGTGCGCCACAACCAGGATCTGATCCGGCAATCGGCCGGCCAGGGTGCGCAGGGGACCAGCGCGATTTCTGGCGAGGTGGTCAAGCAGGGGGCGCCGCCGCCGAATCAGGAACCGCCGCGTTCGGCGAGCAACGCGCCCGGGGAGAAGGACAGTGGGATTCCAGAGCTGACGCCCATGCCCGATCCCAATGCTCCCGCTACTACGAATGAGAGCAGCTCGAACACACCCCCGCCCCAGGTGAACGAGGCGGCGCAGCCGGCCGATGCGCAGTCTTCCTCTTCGTCCGCGTCGTCCACCTCGGCGGCTGCCAGTTCGTCCAGCGCCGGCCAGTCATCGTCGGCGGCTCCGCCTGCTGACGAGAAGAATTCATCCACCAGCAAGATCAAGAAGAAGAAGGGCCTGAAGAAACTCAACCCGTTCTGAAACCCGGTTAAAGGCCGTCAGCTGGAAGTTGGAAGCCTGGAGACTGCCGGGCTCGCACTCCCCCAGCCCATGGGAACCCCGCCAAGTTGGCCTGCCTGCATGGCGGGGATCAAGGTTAGACATTCCGGAAAAGGGAAGTTCAGATCTGAATTCCCCAACCCATTGGTGCTATGACCTTTAGGGTACCCGTTCGATTGACTTGGCGCAGCGGAACAAGTAACGTTCCATTCACTCCCGCCAGTAAAGAGGTTAGCGTCCGTGGCGTTGAAGATATTGCTGGCCGACGACAGCATGACCGCCCAGAACATGGGCAAGAAGATTCTCACCGATGCCGGCTTCGACGTGGTGGCCGTCAGCAACGGCGCCGCCGCCATGAAGAAAGTGACGGCCGAAAAGCCTGACATCGTCATCCTGGATGTGTACATGCCCGGCTACACCGGGCTGGAGGTGTGCGAGCGGATCAAAAATTCCGTCGAGACCTCTTCCACACCCGTGCTCCTGACGGTGGGCAAGATGGAACCCTTCCGGCCGGAAGAGGCCAACCGGGTGAGGGCCGATGGAGTGATGATCAAGCCCTTCGAGGCCACCGATCTCACCGCGGCCGTGCGCACCATTCTGGAGAAGTTTCATGGTGGGGCTTTGCCCGCCGAGCTGACGGTCTCCGCGCCTTCCCCTTCCAAGAGCAACGGCCACAGCGAGAAGGTGCAGATCCCGGCGGTGCTTCGGGAATATGAGGACACCATCCGGCTGACGCCGGAGGAACTGAAAGAAATCGCGATTCAGGACGCGCACTACGAGGAGTGGAAGAGCAGCACCGCGGCGGAGAGCGCGGAGTATCCAATCGACCTGCCGCCTGCCACAGCCGGCGCGAGCCTGCCCGGCTCCGCTGCCATGGAAAGCAGGTCACTGGCGGCGGAAACCGCCGCCCCGGCGGCGGTGGCAGAGCCAGCCACCCCGCTGCACGAGGACGAGCTTGGCGGACTTGCCGCCGCGACTGAGCCATCGGCGGCTCCGGATTACGGGTGGACGGCGGGCATGAAGCGGTTCCCCGCGAGTTCCAGCCTGCCCAGCCGCGAAATGGAAACTCCCCTGGCTGAGGTTCCCGCATTTGGCGTCGAATTTGCCGACGCGCCTGTGGCCAGTGCCCCGCCTGCGCCGGTCGCGGAGGTCGAGACGGCTACGCCGGCTCCTGCGCCCGCAATGGGAAGTGTGGAGTTTGAGCTGGAGGCTAGCGCCCCAGCCGCCCCGGCCGAGCCTGTCGGCATGCCTCCGTTGCCGGAGTTGGAGTTCACCGCTGCCCCGGCGGAGACGGGGGAAGTTCAGACCGCGACCGCTCCCGAACTCGAGCTCTCCCTGGCGGGAGAGCCGTCTGCGTCGGTGGTCGCCAGCGATCCTGGGCTGGTCACCAATACCGATCAGGACATATCGCAGTTTGCGGTGAAGGTCGGCCAGGAGCACTTCGAAGAGGAGGCCCCTCAGGAGACCGGCTCCGCGTGGCAGGAAGAGTCCAGTCAGCCAGTTGCGTCAGAGGAGATGTCGTCGGAGATAGAGCCGGCCGGGTTGCAGGCTGCCTCGGAAGCCCCGATGGCGAGCTTGCCGGAGCTGGCGGAGATCGAGCCGCCGGCAGCC
>DATHDM010000138.1:0-10856 GCA_035319065.1 Terriglobales bacterium | reverse complement strand
GGTGTTCAGCCCTTGCCCCTGTGAAACGGAGCCGAAAGCGAGCAGGTATCCCAACTGGGCCGCGGGATAGGCCAACCAGGCCAGGGCCAGCAAGAGCACGAGAGCGCGCAAGGGTTTCGGTTGCATTTCAAGAATCCCAGGCGCCAGTTGCGAGAAAGCCAGGACCGAAGCGGCAACGAAAACCTCCAGCAGATGATTCTTGGCCGCACCCTGCTTGGAGAGCAGCAGGGTGGCCAGCGGAATGCCCGCCAACAGAGTGCAGGCCATCACCGCCCGAGTGACGGCTTCGGGAGATTCTTTCCACCCACGTGGCGCGAGCAGCAGTAGCGCGATCGCGGCCAGCACCCAAACGATGAGATTGAGAACCAGGACCTTCCCCCACTCCGAGGCAGCGTCGTGCAGGGAATAGGTATCCACTAGGCGGGGAGCGACGAGAATGTTGTAGCGGTAGATTTCGCCTCCCGCACTGAGGGTGAGAAGGACGGCGATGGCGAAGGCAACGATCAGACCGCCCAGCAGGCGGAAGCGCCGGGTGAGCAGCAGAAACAGGCACAGCCCCAAGAGCAGAGCGATCGCCGACTGCTTCATGGCCCAGGCGGCGTAATAGAGCAGTCCGCTCAGGACCATTCTCCAGGCGGAATTGCGGGAGACGGCGCGTAGGGCGGCCAGCGTAGCGACGATTGCCGTACCCACAGAGATCACGTCCGGCCGCAGCGTGAGCACGTACCAGCCAAGAAACGACGTGCTCAGCCAGACCAGGCCAGCAAAAGTGACGGCCAGGATCAAAGCGCGTTCACGCAGCTTGGCCGGGAGAGATCGCAGCATAAGCGCTGCCGAACCCGCAATCCCCAAGGCGCAAAAGCCCAAGGTGAGAATTCTTCCGTAGACGAGCAGGTGCGGCCCGGTGATTCTTAACGCCGCGAGTAACTTTGCGTAGAGGTGGTAGAAGAGCCAGTTGTACAGAGTCAGGGTAAACGGCTCGCGATTAGGCCATTCATAGAGCGGGAGCTGATGTTGCAGCTTCCACAGCGAGTACGCCATCAGGGATTCGGATCCGTTGGTAGCGTAAAGCGCGCCTGCCTTCAAGTTGGACTGGAAGCGAACAGCCAGAATCACAGCGCATGCCAAGCAGTTTAAAACTAGCAAGAGAATGATGAGCAGCCGTAGCATGAGAATTCTACTATCCCGGTGAGGGGAATCACTGCGATTGTGGCAGACAGAATGCGAGTGACGCTATTACCAGTCAGACGACCGCTGCGTCTGCCGGTTCGCGCAACTGAGTGAGAACCACCGGCCAATCAAAGTTTCGACTGTAAAAGACACGCGCGCGGGAGGCGAGTTGCTGGCGAAGCGAGGCGTCGCCGAGCAAGCGCAGAGCCAGGGTTGCCAGTTGCGCCGGCTGCGCCAGAGGCGCGAGCGCCAGAGCGTCGCTGGTCTGCCAGAGATCTTCGCTGAGCCTTCCGGAATTTGAAACCACGGGCAGGCCATGAGAGAGGCAAGCCATCAAGCTGGTGCGCCGCGAGCTGACACCATCAGGGTAAGGCTGAAGCATGAGGTCGCAGGCCGCGAGGTGGAGAGACAGCTCGCGGCCGCTGAGGCGTCCGCTTCCGTGAACGCGGCCGGCTAGCTCGCGATGCTGCAAGGAAAGCCGGCGCGCCTCCGCGTCGCTGCCGCGCCCGAGCAGGAGAACGCGCGCCGACGAACACTCCTTGAGCACGCCATGCAGAACGGGGCGCAGCACTTCCGGAACCAGGTTGCCGTAAGTGCCGAAGTGACCGACGAGGGCCGATTGTCCGCTACCGAGATAGCGGGCGCGAATAGCAGCGCTCGCGGCCGGATCGGAAAACACCGGGACGGTGCTTGGCACCGGCAGCCAGGTGAAGACTGCGTTGGGAGGCGCGAGAGGGCGCAGCATCGGCTCCCATGCCGGTATGGAAAGAAAGATTCTGCGGGCGGCCTTCAGAAGGGTGGAGGCCATCACGCGATGCAGGGCGGCAGGAACGTTTTGCTTCCACGACCTGGCGCTGAAGGCCAGAAAGGGCTCGTGGACCATGAGATCGAGGGCGTCGCCCTGCCGCGCTCGCGCGGCGATCCATCGGCAAAAGCCGAGGTTCATCGACCGCCGGCCGTAGCCATGCGGCACCCACTGCAGCAAAATCCTGTGCGGCCAGGGATATTGATTGAGCGCGAGCTCGGCCTGGCGGAGATCGCGTGGGGAAAACGATCCCATCTCCGGATGCGAGCTGACGCCGGGCTGAAGCGGCGAAGACCCGGGGGGGGCAGGTGGATGCCACACCTGCACCTGATCCCCGCAGCGCGCCAGTTCGCCTGCGAGCAGAAAGGTGTAGTCAGAAACGCCTCCGACGGTGGGCGGATACTCGCAGGTGACGATGTGCCAATCCGCCATAGGTCAGGGTTGCGCGTAGATCTCCAGGCATCGCTTAACCACAGCGGGCCAGTGAAATTTTTCCAGGACGCGTTGCCGGCCTGCCCGGCCCATGGCGCGAGCGTCCGCGGGATGCTCCCGCAGCCAGAGAATACGGCGGCGCAGCGCCGCGGCGTCGTCGGGAGGGACAACGAAGCCCGAGACCCCATCCTCGACGATCTCCGGCAGGCTGGCGACAGCAGTGCAGATGGCGGGACGCCCACAGGCCATTCCTTCGAGCAGCGTCTGGCCGAGCAACTCGGGGACACGGCTGGTCTGGCCGTACAGGTTGCGATAAACACTGGGCAAAACGACGCACAGCGCGCGGCGATATGCGTCCACGAGCTCTCGATCGCTGCAATCGTGATGGAACGAGACCTGCTTGCCCACAGCCAGCGCGCACAGGTCGCGGTAGTAGCGTTCATCCGCACGCGGTCCGATCAGCAGGAGCGGGACATCGGCGGGAACGGCTCGGATGAGAGAGTCCACGCCCTTGTGAGGCAGAAGACGGCCCACGAACAACACGCTGGCATCGGAGGGAACGGAATCATCGGGCGAGAATTTTTCGGTATCGACGCCGCCCAGGATGACGTGGGCGAACGCTCGTCGCTGGTGCCCGAAGACCTGGCGGCTGTACTCGCTGATGTGCAAGTGTCCGTGATACCAACGGTCGGTGGACAGGTAGCCGGAGATGTCCCAGCCACCGCCTCCCAGGTCGGTGACAAACACCTTGCGCCCGGTGGCGCGGGCAGATAGCGCGGCCACCGAGCTGGCGAGGATGTGCTGCTGATGGCAGTGGAGAACATTGGCCCAGCGCAGTTCCGCAAACAGCGCGGTGGAGAAGGGATTCGCCGGCTGACCACGAACATGCCAGGAATGTCCCGCGACCCGAATGCCCAGGTCACCGGCCCGCTGCCGGCTCTCCTCATCGCCGAAGGTGAGCAGACGCGTGGGCACTTCGCGCGCCATGTAGCGCGCCAGCTCCAGCGCATAGCGCTCGGCGCCGCCCACTGCGCCATTTGCGCCGAACAGGGCAGGGACTATGTGGAGGACGCGCATGCTGCCAGCAGATACGTTATGCATCAGAGAGTCCACGCATTGCTATTCGCGGTAAGCCCAGATGCACACCTGGAATTCCATTTCCGACTCTAGGTTGCGAGCGACAAATGGCTCAGGAGTTCCGCTGCCACCTTTAACTTGCACGCGGAATCCGGCTTCGGATAGAAGGCCCAGCAAGATATGGAGCGTCTGCGGAACCTCGAAGAAAGAGTGATATTCCACGAACAAATTGCTGACTTTGTATAGAAGGGCAGCACAGTCCCGAAGAACCTCGGTTTCCGCTCCTTCGATGTCCAGTTTCAGCATTGCTACAGGGGAGTCCAGATAATCCCGTAAGCGAACGAAGGGGACAGAAGTGTGGCCTGACTCTCCGGACAATGACAGTCGGCCTCCCCAGGAACCTTCACGAACGAAGCTCCCACTCCCTGAATTGGACCACAAAGCGCAGGAATGGAGTTGGACGTTGTCATACCCAGACTCGCAAACATTGCGCCTTAAGACTTGGAAGATCTGTGGATCGGGCTCGAACGCGATGATTCTGCTCTCAGGAAACAATTGCTTGAAATAAAGAACACTAAGACCGATGTTAGCGCCACCATCTATGATGAAAGGACGCGGGTTATTACATTTAAAGCGATAGAAATTCTGCTCAAAGATTTCGTTGTACATTGCCGCGAAGGAATGCCCATCGACGAGTTCGATAGATTTTCCAAGCAGGTCAGTCGTGCTGGGGCTGTACCTGGGCAATCGAGACAAACGCGCGAGTTCACGCCTGCGGTGACGATAGTCGCTGTCGATGATCTGACGGCCTGCGTCTCTTGCACGCCGGCTGACGGCGTCAACCAGGGTGGTCATCGAGTGGCCCTTGCGGTCTCATGCAAGTGCCACTTCGCAGGCCAAACGACCGGCCCGTCGCTGGAGGCTGGAAGTTGTCCGCTGCCAAAGAGATCGGCTGGTGTCACTTCAAAAGAGGCGGCGTCGTACACCACATCGTAGTCCTCATACTCATCGCCGAGGAAGAGGTCAACCGTATAGGTTCCAGCTGCGAGAGGCAAATCTTCCAAAGTACAGGTCACGGTGCCCGCATCCACAGGACTGCCGAACCGGTACTGCAGGATGATTCGATTGCTGACGCTGAAGACGGGCAGACCAAAGTGGTTTTTGACCAGCAGTCCCAGCACCGGATCGATTGTGCGTTTGCTCGAGCAGAAGTCAACCTGAAATGAAAGGGAGCCGCGCATGCGCACCGCTAGGACAGGCCGGCCATCTTCTCCTAGAAGCGTAAGAGCCCGCATCATCGGCTCACACCAAACCGGGCGTCCTGAGTGAGATTGCAAGTTCCTGCTGGTGTCAGTGCCCTCCGCGTCAGCTGCGAGGTAGTGCTCGATAATTCGGTGAGGATTCCCGCTTGCGAGCAGTTGGCCGCCGGAGATGTAGAGACAGCGATTGCACAGCGATTCGATGGCGACCATGTTGTGGCTGACGAAGAGCACGGTGCGGCCGCTGGAACTCACGTCGCGCATTTTTCCCAGGCACTTCTTCTGGAATTTGGCGTCGCCGACGGCCAGGACCTCGTCCACCAGCAGGATCTCCGATTCCAGAAATGCGGCGACGGCAAAGGCCAGCCGCAGGTACATGCCGCTGGAATAGCGTTTGACCGGCGTATCAATGAAGCGCTCCACTTCGGCGAAGGCAACGATGTCGTCGAACTTGCGGTCGATTTCGGTGCGCCGCATGCCCAGGATGGCGCCGTTGAGATACACGTTCTCCCGTCCCGTGAGTTCGGGATGAAAGCCGGTGCCGACTTCGAGGAGGCTGCCCACGCGCCCGTAGAGCTGGACGCAGCCGGTGGTGGGCTCGGTGATGCGGGAAAGAATCTTGAGCAGAGTGGACTTTCCCGCTCCGTTCTTGCCGATCACGCCCATGACGTCGCCGGGCATGGCCTGGAAGGAGATCTCCCGCAATGCCCAGATTTTTTCCGGCTTGTGTTTGCGGAGCTGGGCGAGGGGCGAACGAGCAACGCGCATGATGGCCTCGCGCAGGGTCTCGTAGCGGTCCTCGAGGGCGCCGATGGCGTACTCCTTGCCCAGGTTCTCGACTTGGATAATCGGCTTCATGGCTAGATCATGTCCGCAAAACTGCGCTCCATGCGGCGGAAAGAATAGGCCGCGTAAACCAGCAAGCCCAGCGCCACCAGGCTCGAGGCGAGCAGCGCCCCCGCGGGAAATGGCCTGCCGAACAAGGCGGAGCGAAAACTTTCGATGACGCCGGTGAGCGGGTTCAGCGCCAGCGCCCAACGCCACTTGGGCGGCACCATGCTGGCGGGATAGATCACCGGGGTGGCGAACATCCAGAACTGCACGGCGAAGGGCAGGGCATAGCGGATGTCGCGATACTTCACCGTCAGGCCGGCGAACAGCATGCCCACGCCGAGGGAGAGTGTGGTGACCAGAAGAATCAACAGGGGCAGCATCAGGATGCTGAGATGAATGGGAAGCCGGTACCAGAGCATCAGTCCGGCCAGCAGCAGGAAGGCGATGAAGAAATCCACCAGGGCTGCCAGCACCGCCGAGCCGGGGATGATCATGCGCGGGAAATAGACCCGAGTAATAAGGTTGGAGCTGCCGACAACGCTGGTGGAGCTGCTGCTGACGGCATTGGCGAAGTACGTCCACGGGAGCAGCCCGGCGTAAGCAAAGACGGAATAGGGAATGCCATCGGAGGGTATGCCGGCCAGCCTGCCGAAGAAGAGCGTGAAGATGATCATGGGGAACAGCGGCTGGATGATGGCCCAGGTTGCTCCCAGGGCCGTCTGCTTGTAGCGAATCTTGATGTCGCGCCAGGTGAGGAAGTAGAGCAGCTCACGATGGGCCCAGACGTCGCGCAGATCGAGCGAAGTCCATCCTCGGCTGGGGCGGATCGTCAGCACCGGCTGCTGGGGAAGCTGGAAGGCGCACCCCAACGGGCCCCTGGGATGCGATTGGCCGAGGGGGACGGTCGCTGGCGCGCTGACGGTTACCGGTGGAGACAAAGATTTCCTTTCCTCGTGCTAGAGGTTAGCAAAATTAAATCGGCCATCGGATGCAAAGTCACGCGGTTGTCGCTCCGGATGTTTACAGACTTGGCTCGACCTGCAATGGCCCCTCCGAGGGAAATCCCTCCAGCCGGGCGAGCAGGCTGCGCACCTCGGACGCCCTTGCGTTGTACCAGGGACGCGCCGCCAGCAGGCCATCCAGACGTCCTCGCAGAAATTCGGAGCGCAGCACGGCGGAGTCGCCGTCGTTGCCGATCCGCAGACTGCGTTTCAAGACTCCTGAGGGTATGCGCACCAATTGACCGAGCGTGTCGCCAACCTGCCAGAACCAGCTCTCGCGAAGGTAGCGCAGCTGCTGCAACAATCCGTGCCGGGGCGGCTTGCAGGCGTACACCAAGGCATCGCGCTCGGGAGTGGCGTAGGCGGACCAGTAGGCAAGTTGCCGCGCGTAGTCCCATTGCAGCCGCCAGGCAGGGAGGAAATGTTTCATGCGCAGCCGGGGATCAATCCACAGGCGCCAGCCTGCCAGGCGCAGCGAGTAGGTAAGCTCGGAGTCCTCGCCCGCGCCCTGGGACTTTCCGGTCCTGCCGACGGACAAGAATCGGAAACCTTTCTGGTGGAGGTCGGCCAGCGCAGACTTGCGCAAGGTAAGGCCGGCGCCACACAGCATGTGTATCCCGGTGACGTCTCCAGAGGGCTCACCCGCGGGACCGAGGGCGTAGAGGTAGGAGACGGGCTGGAACCAGGGAGGACGGCTGGTCTCAAACTCGGGTTCCACGATCCCGCCCAAGGCGCCAACGTTGGGGTGCGCGCACATGACCTCGAAGGCCGACTGCACCCAGGTGGAGTTCAGCCAATTGTCATCGTCGACAAACGTGAGGAATTCGTAGCCGGCTTCGGAGACGCCCCGCGCACGGGCATGGGCCAGACCGAGCCGGGGTTCGTGCAGCACTCGGAGGGTGACTGGGTGATCTTGCGGCCAGAGGCGACGGGCAACCGCCGCGGTCTGGTCCGTGGAAGCATTGTCAACGACGAGGACCTGCCAGGGGATCTGGGGGTCCACGCGTTGTTGGGCGAGGTGCTGGAGGGTGCGCGGCAAGAGCGCGCTGGAATTGTGACAGCAGATGATTACGCTGACGCCGGGCGGGCTGGTGTCCCCTGATAGCGTAGCGGACCAGTAATGGATGCTTGCTGCCATGGCTCTCACCGCAGGTGCGCTGCCACGGAACGTGACAAGCGTTTCTTGGTGGCAAAGCGATTGGGCGCCTGGTAGGGGCGCTGGTCGCGGAATTCGTAGATCTGATAACCGAACTCCATCAGGATTTCGCCCGCGCGGCTGCTGGGAAGCGATTCGAAGACGATGTCCGGCGCGCCAGATGCCAACAGTGTGGCGCCTCCGCGAAAGACGACGTCTTCCGCACCCTCCACATCGACCTTCATCACATGCACATGCGGAATCTGGTGCTCGGCCATGAATGCATCCAGCGTGGCCGCCTGCGCGGAGATGCGAACCGAGTTGTCGCGGGGATGGAGCGATGAAAGCCCACTGTTTCCGGCGCCGGCAGCTACATAGAACTCAACGCTTCCGCACTGGTCGGAGACCGCCAAATCGAACACGCGGATATTCAGGTCCGGATTGAGGGCAACGTTCGACTGCAGCTGCCGATAGAGCGGCGGGGCTGGATCGAAGGCAAACACCTGGCGGCAACGGCGCGCAGCGAACAGGGAGAAGTAGCCGATGTTGGCCCCCACGTCAAAGAAGCACATCTCGGGCTCGAGCAGCGTGTCCAGCAGGCGGGTGAGGGCGTAGTCCCAGCACCCGTAAATGTAGATGGAGCGGCCGATGGCGTCGTCAAGTTGGACATCCATCACAAGGCCACGGTCAAATTCGATCCGACAGAATCCTCTTGCGGTACCCCAACGGCAGCGAAGTTGGCGCGGGATTGCCCGCCCCAGGTCATGCCATAGCTCTGGCTTGACATGCGGCAAGTTTTGCCTAAGCAAGCTCAGTATCACGATTCTGTCGCCACCTCCAAAGCGCTTGCTTCAAGCTCGAATATCTGAGGTAGACGCTGCGATCGCTCGCGAGCGGCTGCAATGCGGTTGCGCTCAAAGGTCGATTTCCAGCGCAAGAATGGTTTCTCGATCAGATAGTAGAAAGTTAGAGCGGCGCACAGGCTGGCCAACAGCGAAAATGGGAAATGGCGTATCCAACCCCAATTGGGTGATTTTGTAACTAAGAAGATCTGCTGCCAAAGATACAGTGAGTAGGAGAGATGGCCAAGATATTTCATTCCACGGGTGCTAAGAAGAGGGCTGATCGCAGAGTCCGGGCTAGTAGCTATGTGAGCTAGCGCCAAGACCGTCCACAGCATTTGGACCGTTAGATAGATGGGGTGAAGGGCATTCATGCCGTCGGCATACAGGGTCCATAGAACAGCCAGGGGCAGCGTCAGGTAGGAAGGAGCCCAGGTGGCAATCCTGCGGGTGCTGGCAGCTGTTTCTTTGGATCGAGCTAGTAATAGGGCAAGGCAGCATCCGGCAAGAATGGAGTCGAAACGAAACCAGGGCCGCTCATAAAAGACCGCCGAATAATACTGAAAGAGGTGTGCACGAATGGCTACGCCGCGGGCTGCCACAATGGCAAGAGCGACGAGGGACGCGACTGGAAGAGTCCAACGTCTCCCAAGACGCGAAATCGCCAATGGCCAAATGAGATAGAACTGTTCCTCTAAGGAAAGTGACCAGAGGTGGGACAGGCTTAGGCCGCTGCCGAAGATGTTATTCAAATAGAGGCAGGAGACTGCCACCGTGTACCAGCGAACGTCTGTAATAAAACCGCGGGCAACCAAGACTGAACATACCGCCATGAAGACCAAGAAGGCAGGGAGGATGCGTAGCGCTCGTCGAGCGTAGAAGAACTTGATGCCGATACGCCCGAAACTTTCCGATTCCCGCCACAATAAGCCCGTGATGAGGAAGCCGCTGAGCACGAAGAACAGCATCACTCCCAGACCGCCCAAGGCTCCTGCCTTGTCCAAGAACGTGTGCGCAACCAGAACGAAAAGGATCGAGAGTCCACGCAGCCCGTCCAGTTGGGGGAAGTACCCAAAGTGGAATGCCTTATCGGTGGCAATCTGTGGTTGCGTCAGGTCCGCGCTCGCCTTCATGCGAACACCCCTGAAGCAACCGGCACTTCCACGATGGCGCCATCAGCGTATGCGATGGCGACGATCCGCTCCGCCATTTCGCGCCACGTGTACTGGCGAAGACGCTCGCTGAAGGCCGCGAAAGCCCCCCGCGTTTCAGGCATCTTTTTGCGCCATACGAGCAGCATTGCAGCCAGCGCAGGGCAGTTCTCGGGATTGGAAAGCAGCATGGGACCCAGTTCCGGGGGGTAGAGCTCCGCGACCCCTGCGGCGGCGGCGACGATGGCGGGCACACCGCGGCAGATCGCTTCCTGCACATTCAGCCCGAAGGCCTCGTAACGGACGGGGCTGACCAGGAGATCGGCGGCTGCCAGGACATCGGGCACACGCTCGGTGACGCCCAGCACGCGCACCCTGGAGGCGAGACCGGAAGCGGCAATTTGAAAACGCCAATCGGGCAGATTCCTGCCGCCGCCGGCAACCACCAGGTCCGCATCCCAGGCGGGGAGATTGCACAGCTCGCGAAAGACGGCCCACAGGGTGTCAAAGCCCTTGTTGTGATCGTGCCCCAGCGCCCCGATGAAGGCGATCAAGGGGCGCTCGCCGGAGAGTCCCAGCCACTGGCGCGCAGCCGCGCGTTCGCCGGCGCTGGGCGGAGCCAGGTTGGCGTCGCATCCCGGGTACACGGTGTGAATTCGCCCAGGCTCGATGTGCAGCAGCCGCACCAGATCATTTCGTGTGCGCTCGGAATTAGCCAGGATGACCCTGGCCCGCCGAATGGCATGCTCTTCGCTGTGCCGCGCCAGGCGTTTAGCGAAGCGGTTCTTGAGGCGAAACCACCAGGGCGCGCCACGGTCGCGGCAGGGCCAGGCAGAGTGCACACAGTGGACCCAGTTGATATCCGGCCAATCGCAATTCCCGCCGTTGACCAGGACTCTCGACTCCGGCCAGCGGCGGCAGACGTCGGTTGCCACTTCGCGGGCACGCTTGCGCAGCAAGCCCTCCGCGAGCAGGTAGGAATCCCCGTGCTTGGGCACGAGACACACCTCGACACCGGGACGGCGGCGCAGTTCAGGATCGACAGAGTGAGCCACCAGGAACACGGGCAGGTTGCACTCGATCAGGTGGTGAGCGAGGACGAAGTTGGCCTTGTCCATGCCACCCAGGGGGCGGAAATCGCCCGAGACCA
>DATHDM010000137.1:0-6079 GCA_035319065.1 Terriglobales bacterium | reverse complement strand
AGTTCCTATGCCGAGAGCCAGCCGCATGAGCCCGCGGCGCCAGCCAGCAGTTTTGGCGCATTGGGTTTTGGCGACATCCTCAAGCCGCAGGCTGACCGCGAGGAAGACACGCAGAGTTATGAACCGGTGCTGGACATTCCTGCTCCGCAGGCGATGGAATCGGTCGCAGCACCCGAGCAGGCCGCTGCCGAGCCGGCTCCCCCAACCCGGGAAGAGGCGCAGGGGTCATCGGCGGTTGCCGCGGGCATGATGTGGGAGGTCGGCGGGTCTTCCAGCATCGGCTTCGAGCAGGGAGCCGAACGCGCCGAAGAGGAGAAGGCAGACGAAGTTGAAGCGCCTGCCAACACCGCGGCCGAGAACGCGCGCATTCATGAACTCATCGAAGTCGAGGAGTCGGCGGAGCACATCAGCGCTTCCGGGATCAATCTTCCGCCCGCCTCCGAATGGTTTGCGGCCACGCAGCCGGTCGAGGAGAGCAGGACCAGCGATCTGGATGCATTCCGCGGAGAAGCTTTCGGGCAAGCGGCAACCGGCCAGCAGCTGGTCGGCGCACTTGAAGAGCATGAAGCGGAGAAGCCGGCGGCGGAACCGACGGTCGAGGCCCCCGCATCCGTATTCGCTCCCCTGGCAGAGGCCACGGCCGCGGCTGCGTCCAACTTGACGGAGGCGCCCAGTGGCGATCAGATCGAGCGCGCGGTCTCACGCGCGCTGGAACGCCTGAAGGGCCAGCTGATCAGCGAGATCTCCCGCGAGCTGGGCTCAAAGTAGCAATCCTCGGCATTCAGAGAGGCACGGCTTTTGGCTGTGCCTTTTTTGTTGTTCTCCCGGTTAGGTACAATCTTGCCTCGGAAAACTCGCGCCGGCGCCGGACCAGGGAGCCAGCGAGATTGCCAATTCCACATCCCTCAACCACCGCGGAGAGACCATGTCGGACGTGTCAAATGAGAATCTAAGTTTGCCTGCAGGTCATGCGACCAAGGACGGCCGCGAGGTTGCTCCGGGCGAGTCGCGTGTAAGCTCCCCAGCAGCTAGCCGCCGCGCGTTCCTGCAAGGAGCGGCTGCCACGGCGGCGGCGATGTCGTTGCCTCGCTGGGCGCAGGCGGCCAGCGCTTCTAATAGCGACGCCATTCGCAAAGAAATTGAGAAGCGCCACGACGAGGCGGTGCGCCGCCTCCAAACCTGGATTCACCAGCCCTCGATCGCCGCCGAGAATCGCGGCGTCAACGAAGGCTGCGAGCTGAGCATGCAAATGCTGCGCGAGGCGGGCTTCGGCCAGGTCAGCAGAGTGCCCAGCGATGGCCAACCCGGAATTTTTGCCACTCTCGACGCCGGCGCTCCCCGCACCCTGGGCCTCTACTTCATGTACGACGTGAAGCAGGTGGATCCGGCGGAGTGGTCGTCGCCTCCGTGGGATGCGGCACTGCTCGATAAGCCGGGCCTGGGCAAGGTAGTCGTGGGTCGGGGAGCGGTGAATCAGAAGGGTCCCGAGGCGTCGCTTCTGGCGGCGCTGCACGCCATCCGCGGCTCGGGCAACAAGCTTCCGGTAAACCTGGTGCTGGTGGCGGAAGGGGAAGAGGAGATCGGCTCGCCGCACTTCCCGCAGATTGTGCGGCGGCCGGAAGTGCTGGCGGCGCTGCGCAAGTGCACCGGCATCTTCATGCCCACCGCGGCGCAGGGACTCGACGGGCAGGTGATCATGACCATGGGAGCCAAGGGCGTGGTCGAGCTGGAGATGGTCTCAAGCGGCGAGCGCTGGGGGCGCGGACCTCGCCGCGACATCCATTCCAGCAACAAGGCTCGCGTGGATAGCCCGGCGTGGCACCTGGTGGAGGCGCTGGTCACGCTGGTTTCACCCGATGGCAACACTCCGGTGGTGGAGGGGTTCGCTGGCAAAGCCCGGCCGATCTCCGCAGAAGAGAAGGCCATGGTCGCTAAGGCCGCGCAGCGGCTGGATGAAACTGCCGCCAAGAAGTTGCTCGGGGTCCAGCATTGGATCCAGGATGCAAGCTGGGAGGAGGCGCTGGAGATGCTGGTGTCGCGCCCCACGATCAACATCGAAGGCCTGGTAGGCGGCTACACGGGGCCGGGCGGCAAAACGATTCTTCCCGGCAGAGCCGTAGCCAAGATCGACATGCGCCTGGTGCCGGACATGACCGCGGCCGAAGCGCTCGCCGCGCTGAAGGCGCATCTGGCCAAGCATGGCTTCGGCGATATCGAGGTCAATATGAGCGGCGGCTACGATCCCACCAGCACGCCGGCGGACTCGGCGCTGATCCGCACCGAGACGGCCGTCTATCGCAGCAGCGGGATCGACCCGGTGATGCTGCCGCGCAACGCCGGCTCCTGGCCGGGATACGTTTTCACGGGAGATCCACTGCATCTGCCTGCCGGTCACTTTGGCCTTGGACACGGCAGCGGCGCGCACGCTCCCGACGAGTACTACGTGATCGAGTCCGCCAATCCGAAGATTCAGGGCATGGATGGCGCGGTGGCTTCGTTCGTTGACTTTCTGTACGCAGTAGGGAGCGCGGGATAGTGGTCTGAATCCGAATGGACGGCCAGAGATCGCGAACTTCGTCTGCAAGGAACGTCGGAATCGCCAATCTTCCTCCGGGCACCGGGCTTTTGGAGGATTTTGACGGCAAGAAGCGGATAGCACAAAGAGCCATGGATTGGAATAATTGCGAGGTTGACGGTGGTCGCTGCACGAACTCGTCAGGTTCAAGGAGTGATGTGACATGAAGGGAATCCGCGTCATTGCAATACCGACGACACTTGCCGAAAAGGTTCGCGCGACCGGCAAGGCGCCGGGTTATGGACACCCAGCCCATACGGAGGTCGCAACAGGGTACGGACCGTGCCGCCATTGTCTGCGCACGTTCAAGGTTGGAGAAGAAAAACGTACGTTGTTTACCTATGACCCGTTCCACGATCTTGAAACCATGCCCCTCCCCGGTCCAATCTTCATTCACGCGGATGCATGTATTCGTTATCCGGAGGACGGTGGCTACCCGGAGCAGATGCTGCTGCATTCCTCCGTGCTCGCGGCGTATGGGAAAGGTCGTCGGCTGGTGGCAGAACTGCAGGCTGAGAACGGAGGCCAGATGGATGCGATTCAGAAGCTGCTGGAAGATCCGGGTGTTGATTACATTCATGTCCGTGATCGATCGGCAGGCTGCTATGACTTTCGCATTGAGCGCAACATGCGCACCACCCTGGAGACAACCTGCTGAAGTCCCCCAGCCGCCCGCCACTCCAGTGCATCACACACCTACGCCCGCCAGATCCGTATCCGGATTTTTCCGTGGGTGGCCCGCTCATCCCGCGCATCGAGAGACTCACTTCTGCCCAGATTTCAGCTCGCGGTCGAGTTCGTTAAAGCGCTCACCAATTGACCCACATAGGTGGCTTCCATCTGGTGGACAATGAGACCGGACATTCTCTCTGATGGCCTGCGATGACGGCACAATTAGCGAACGGTACAGCGATGTTGTCGCGACACTGCTTGCCAAGCACTGGGATCAATTTGATGACGTCTTGCTACTCGCTGAAAAGCATCCGAAGTTTCTGATCAAGATGTCGCAACACGGGTGAGATTGCCGATGGATCCTGACCAGCACATGCACATGTTCCGGCAAGACGACATAGCCGATGACCACCAGTTCGAATCGCTTTCTGGTTTGCTCTAACACCCGAGGAAGAATGTTTCGCGCCCGCGCGCTGCGCAACCGCGCTAAACGTTGATAACAACTGAAAGTGAGGAAATGGGATTGGTGTGCCTATTGATACCGCTTCAAATCACGCGGCATGCGACGCTAATTCCATCCCACCCTTCGCTGCGCTCAGGATGGGGCACCCACAATATCGCCGGTTGCGGAGAGGGTGGGCCAGCCGTCCCCCGGTTTCAAGGTTGAGGCTAACGCAAACTAAGGCAAGTCTGCCCAACTTACTTTCCCATTCCCCCCGGTGCGGTACACCAACTTGTCCCCGTGGATGCCCAACAGCATGAAGTTCTGTCTGGAGTCCTTCAGGCTCGTAACCGTGCCTGGAACCTCGATCCACTTCGCCGAGTTAGGCCCGGTGAACAGCAGCTTGAAAGCTCCAGTGAACACCGTCCCCATGTTGCTGTCCTCCATGCTGGCATAAATATCGCCATTGGTCGCTACAGCAAACCCGGTTACGTTTGTGAACTGAGGGATAGAATCAACCTGTGCTCGGTACGTTTTCCCCGTTGCCGTGTCCACGCTCAACATCAAATTCTGCGGGCGCTGGTACACGTACATCTTCGTCCCCATGCACGCCAAGTTGCTCATCCCGTCGCCCGGCGACGCTACAGCTACACCCGGCCCCCAGGTGACAAAATCATACCTCCCGGCGTCCCAAGGGGTTGACATGTTGTACAGATGCAGTCTGGCATAGGAACCTACATCCCTTGCTCGGATGTGCTGCCCAAACGCCCAAACGGTATCATCGTTTGCTGCGCATATCACGCTGGGCACGAATGGGCTTGTTCTCATCAGCCGTACAACATGCCCATCCTTCCCAAGCGCCGCGATGAAGAAAGATACTTTCCCCGCTGAATCAATGGCCCTGCCAGAGGCGAATACTTTACCCCCTGGGCTGACGGTAGCATCGAACAGTTCAACCTCTTGTGCTCCTTCCACCCACACGACCCCATCCACAGCTATCGTCCCGTTAGCATCGAATGTCCTCACTGACGGGCTATCTTGTGTCGCTAAAACATGATGCGTGATGAGATAGCCATTCTGGAAGTTGGGGTTCCCTCCCGGCAGCATACCTCCATACTCGGCATTGTGGGTTGTGTTAAGCGTTATGTTCTGGGCAAGCATGGTGCTTACCGGGTAACACGGACACGGCACACTGCCGCCGCAAATTGCCGATTCGCACTGGAAAAAATAGAGGTTCACGAAGTTGCCCGCGCACTGATCTTTAGTCTCGTCGGGGGCGCATCCACCTCCGCAAGCCGGTCTATACCTTGCAACATGTCCGAACTTCATGGGAACTTGCACCGTCCCATAGAACGTCTGCCATGTTAGCTGCTGCTTTCGCTTTTCCACGTGCGGCAGCACGCTTGGATCGGCGGCAACCCCGTCGAATAGGCTGACCAACGGCTGTCCTGAAGAGTCTGTTATCTTTGTTTGTTGCGCTACCGCCAGAAGCGGCGGCAGCGCGATGAAAAGCACAAGTAGCCCTCGTTTCATCACTCTCTCCTTTCAGATCGTTCAACTTGCCATTTCTTGCAGCCTTCACGCGCAAAATCCGGAGAGGCGAACGTGCTGAAATAGGCTGATCGAGTTGGGAGGCAGAGGGAGCCGGAGTCCAATCTCTCAGCCCTCGCTTTGCAACTCAATTCATCAGCTTAGCCCGCGAAGGGAAAGTTTGATCAAAGCCGGGTGCCCCTCGATAAGAGCGAAGGCGGTGTCAAGGGCATAGTTATCTTGGGCGGTGCGGAAGCACCGCTGGTTTGTCGCCAGAGAGGTTGAGGACCAAGACGGATTTACGGATTTTCCCGTGGGTGGCCCACTCAAGCCTGCTTTTGGTTTGAGTGGGGCAGTTGTGGGACTGAGTCTGGCAGTCGTCAACATCCGCAAGACTGGGAGTGGAGCAGTCTTCGCCATTACGCGAGCGGCTGCGAAGGACAGGTCGAGATCGAGTCGGAGTGGACGGCAAGGAAGCGTGAACGGGCGGCGGGCAGACTCGCCCCAGCGCTGGAACTGCCACCCGCCCGAACCCCTACTCCCGCGGTAACGGGATGTCAATTGGAGTTGACACTTGAGGGGCGAATGCGAGTGAGGGGGCTTGACAGGGTTGAGGCGGAGTAGAGATAGAAGGCAGGTGTTGAGGAGCACGAGACATGAGGCATGGGCCAGCGATCTACCCCACTCAAGCCAAAAGAGGGCTTGAGTGGGCCCCCCCTGTGTATTCCATGGGTTCGTCACGCAGGCACTTCGACAGTTGCTCTCTATTGATCGTGATTCCGACGGGATGCGCCCGGCGCGGAGCCGTTGAATTAGGTCAGATCGTGCGCCTAAAGCTCGCGTACTCGAAGCCCTTGCCA
>DATHDM010000136.1:0-3925 GCA_035319065.1 Terriglobales bacterium | reverse complement strand
GATTATGAGTCCACTGCTCTAACCGCTGAGCTACGGGCCCGTGTGCGAGGTAACCTCATTATCACACATCAATTACCGGGGATTCGTTTCAACCAGCCTGGGCCAGGCAATCTGAATCACGATTGTCGTAAGCAGGGTCAGCAGAAAGCAGGCCATCTGAGGATGGGCGGGCCACATAACTTGCCCGAGGCCGAGCGCCCAGGAACCCAACCCAACTGCCGTTCCAATCCCGGAAGCGATCAAAGAGACTTTCAAGGTTTTCATTGCCTATCCGTAATTCTTCGATACGACCAACACTCCAGTTTCGTTCCGCCCGAATTCTGCCTCGTGCCGGTCAGGGATTCAACGACCCACTCCCTCCTCTGCCGTCACCCCGGAAGGTGAGCCCAATCACGGACAGCGTGTGGATGATACGTCAGGATCAAGTGGATTTATCACTCTCTACTGACATCCCTGTCCCGCTTCAACACACCCATACGGTTCGATGAGGCGTTTATGAACTGGACGAGTAAGCACTTATCTCCGGAGGCGATTGCGCGGCTGAAACAACTGGGCTACTCACCTTCCCGGCGTATACGAATGTATGGCGAAATTGTTGAGATCGTGTCGGATCCCTTTATTGAAGACGAGTGGATTGTTGTGCGCGCTGTCGTGCTGAGAAGTTCCAAGGCACGGACGCTGCGTATTCCCCTGACCGTAATCCAAAGCTTGAGCGAAGCTGCGAAAGCGGCATGAGTCCAGGCCCAGCAGCCGATTCCGCCCGAGGCATCTGGCAGGAGGCCCAAGCCTTTCCTTGAAACACCAGGGGCCTGTAACTGTCGATGACCTCGCGCTAACGCTTTTCTTTCGCCGCCGCGGCTCGTTCCTTGACCTGCGCCACCAGGGTGGTGAATCGCGGGTCGCCTTGCAGTGACTTGAAATCGTCGCCGTTTTCGATCTCCAGCGCCGCAGCCGGGTCCAGGCCGTGGTCAACCGACTGGCGCAGCATGGCCAGCGCCTCGCTGGGGCGCGCCTGGCGCGCCAGCAATCCGCTCAGCTCATATTCCGACATCGCGGTATCCGGATGGCGGGGCCCCAGCACGCGGCGCCGGACCTCCAGCGTTTCGCGGCACAGCTTCTCCGCCTCGGCATAGCGCCCTTGTTCGGCGATGACGTTGTTCAGGTTGTCCATCGAGAGCAGCGTGTCGGGATGCTCCGGGCCGAGAACTTCTTTTTGCGTCTCCACCACTTCGCGATACACCTTCTCCGCCTCGCCGTAGCGATGAAGTTTCTCCAGGCAAAACCCCAGGTTCATCAGATTGCCGAGGGTGTTGGGGTGATCCGGGCCCAGCACACGCCGTTGCAGGTCCGCGGTCTCCAGCGCCAACTGTTCCGCGTCTGCGTAGCGGCCCGCATCCGCCAGGGTGGCCGCCAGGTTGCCCATGGATCCCAGCGTGTTGGGGTGTTCGGGACCGAGGACTCGGCGCGTGATGTCCAGGTGCTCGCGCTGCAGCTTCTCCGACTCGGCCAGGCGCGCATCCCGCTCCGGCCCGGGGGGCATGGCACGGGCCTGGCGCCCCACAATGGTGGCCAGGTTGTTCAGGGTGCGCAGCGTGTCGGGATTCTCGGCTCCCAGCACGCGGCGGCGAGCCTCCAGAACCTCGCGATCGAGTTTCTCCGCCTCGGCAAATTGCCCCTGCCCATACAGCACCAGGGCCAGGCGGTGCTTGGAAAACAGCGTGGCAGGATCTTCAGGCCCCAGCAGGCGAGTGCGGATGTCCACCGCTTTCTCCAGCAATGGACGGGCGCGCGAACTCAGCCCCAGATTCCAATACGCGGCTCCCATCACGTCCATCATCTGCGCCTGCAGTTCGGGATCCTTCGCCAGGCCGGATGCGGCTTGGGTCGAGGCCTGATCCAGGATTTCACGCGCCGTCACCTGGTTCCCGCGCGCTTCGCTCGGGTCGGAAACCCTGAACATGTTGGTCATGAATTCGGTCACCCGCGCCGAAGCTTCCGCCTGCCGGTTGGCCCGGTCGCGCTCTCTTGCGATGCGCCGCGCCTGCAGCGTGGTGGTCACCGCGAATCCCAGCAGCAACAGGGCGCCGCCGGCTGCCACCGCAACCCAGGCGCGATGGCGTGCCACGAACTTTCTTGCCCGGTAAGTCGCCCCCGGCGCTCCCGCAGTTACTGGCTCCTTCCGCAGGTATCGCTGAATATCGGCAGCCAGCTCTGAGGGCGATCCATACCTTCGCTTGCGATCTTTCTCCAGCGCCTTTAGCGTGATCCAGTCCAGTTCGCCACGCAGGTGCCGTTCCAGCGTCCGCGGCTCCTCCCGCCGCTCCAAGGCCACCCGGCTGGAGCTGTCACCCAGAATTTTGATTTTCGAGCTGGGCCGCGGCGGATCCTGCGATATCACCTGGCTCAACAAGGCTTGCCGCGCAGCTGGCCCCTTTCCCTGCGCGTCGAAGGGCAGGCTGCCCGACAGCAGTTGATACAGAATCACGCCGAGCGAATAGACATCGGTCCGCGTGTCCACACCAGACTCGCTCGCCTCTGCCTGTTCCGGGCTCATGTACGCGGGTGTGCCCAGCATGGCGCCCGCTTCGGTGAACATCGTCCCATCGCTCAGTTGCGGACCCATGGCTTTGGCCAGCCCGAAATCAATGATCTTCGGTCTGGGCTTGCGGTCTACCTCTTCCACCAGCACGTTCGCGGGCTTCAGGTCGCGGTGAATAATCGCCACCTGGTGTGCGTGCTGCACGGCGTCGCAGACCTGCAGGAACAACGCCAGGCGTTCCTTGATCGTCAGCCGGTGCTTATCCGCATACTCCGTGATGGCTTGCCCGGCCACGTATTCCATCACGAAATAAGGACGCCCGCCCTCGGTCGTGCCGGCGTCAAAGACCTTGGCAATGTTGGGGTGCTTCATCAACGCCAGCACTTGGCGTTCGGAGTCGAACCGCGCCACCACCGCTCGCGTGTCCATCCCCGCCTTGATCAGCTTCAGGGCTACGGTGCGCCGTAAGGGCTCCGTCTGCTCCGCCAGCCACACTTCACCCATCCCACCTTCTCCCAGCAGTTTGACCAGGAGATAGGGCCCGATTCTGGGAAAGGATTCTTCTGGCGGCAGCTCGTTCAGGGTAGGCGGATCAGCACTGCCACTCATGCGCCTCCTTGCCATCAACATAGAGATCGGGAGAGCCAGACCAGCAAAGATCGGCTTCTGCGGAAGGTGAAACGCCCCTCATCATGGTACGGAAGGGTTCGCGCCTATGCAAACTTCCTCGCCCCAGGGCTGCCCCAACTCCGATATTAATGGCCCTCGGCGTTGCTGGGCGCCGACATACCCGAAATGATCTGCCAGCCGCCGCCGTTGCGTAACCAGGTATGAATGATGCGGAGGGTTGCGGGCTGTCCCGCTCCATGTTTGTCCGCCCAGGTCAGGCGAACACGATAGGTCACGGTGGCGACGTTGCCCGTCACCTGCGTGGTCAGCCGTTCAAGATCGTAGGACTTGAGAGTCTCGCCTTTGCCGCTGTGGGCTGTGATCCAGTCCGTGATCCGATCCTTGCGCACAGGTTCAGGGCTCACCAGCGGCCAGCCAAGAAAATCCGTGTGCCACAGGGTGCGATACCGGGCGAGATCGTTGGCCTGCACATACTCCCAGTAGGCCTTTTCGAGCGTCCATACTTTCTCTGCGTCCCCGGGCGCCGCGAACAGCGCCGAGGCGAGCAATATAAGGATGCTGGTGCACCGGACAATACCGGTCATGTTGTCTCCTGGATTTACTTGCTGACTGGGTTCTGATTGATTGCTGCCTGCTTCGTCTTACGGCTTGGAAGGATCGGCCGGGCTCAGGCTGCCCTGATTATTAGAGGTAGCGAAGATCAGCGCCGCTGCTCCTCCCGCTCCCGCCACGATCAGGATCGGCGCCCGCAGCGAG
>DATHDM010000135.1:0-2515 GCA_035319065.1 Terriglobales bacterium | reverse complement strand
GCATCAGTTCGCCGTCGCTCCGCGGGGCCAGCCCGTCCTCCTCGCCCATCAGCAGCAATGTTGGCACATCGATCGCCTTCAACGTCGCCATCGAATCCGGGCGCTCGGCCATCCCCCGCTGCACCTGGGCAATATCTTGTGGCGACATCTTCAGCATCATCTCCCGAATCTCCCGCACCCGGTCGGGCCGCGTTTCCCGCAAGGTCTGGCCCAGCAACTTCGGGATCATCAAGTCCACAAACCACTCCGCGCCGTGCTCCAGCACATCTTCCGCCGACTTCAGCCGTCCGGCACGTCCGTCCCCCGTATCTGCCTGCGGACGCGTGCACGACAGGATCAGCCCCGCGATCCGCTCCGGATAGCGGCGCACGAACTCGAACAGGACGTATCCCCCGATCGAGACCCCGGCGAACACCGCGCGCCCCACCCCGGCATCGTCGCACACGCGGGCCAGGTCGGCCGCATGCTTCTCCATCGTCGCCGGCCCTGCGCCCGCTTCCGACTCCCCGTGCCCGCGCAGGTCGGGCAGGATCACGCGATACCGCGGCAACAGTGCCTGCGCCGCTGGCAACCAGAATCCATGATGAGCGGGGAACGGATGAAGAAGGACCAGCGGCGGCCCATCGCCCAGAACTTCGTAGACGATTTCGGCGTCGCCGCTGCGGATGCGATTCATGGGGCGATTGTAGAACGCAAGGTCGAACTTGCGCGCCCCGGACCGGGAAGATTCAGTTCGAGGGATTCGTAACGTGCTCGCCCTGCGCCACCGGCAAGTACTCGGGCTCCTCCGGTATGATGATCCAGGCGACAACATACGCGACGCAGCCGAATACCAGCGCCGAGAACAGCGAAACTACAAACCAGAGCACGCGCACCAGGGTCACGTCGAGATCAAAGTATTCCGCCAGTCCCGCGCACACACCCGCGATCTTCCGCCCCGTTCGCGGACGCATCAAGCGCCGGCGCGCGGCCACGGCCCCCACTCGCCGTCCGCAATAGGCGCACAGATTGGCGTCATCCTGAATGACCTTCCCGCAATAATTGCAATACATGACAGCGCCTCCCAGATAAGGATACGCCGATTTCCCCGAAAGGTTCCCTGGGCAAATCCACTAGTCCGCCCGGTACGGCTCTTTCAGGCGCTTGCGGGCGATATCCGCCGGAGGCGTCGTGGAATTGGCGGCAATCACCGCCTGGTACTTGCGCGTCGCTAGGTCGCGCTTCTGCTGCAGGTCATACATCTCACCCGCCCCCAGATTGGCCTTCTGCAGCACTTCCCCATCCGACCGCGGTACCTGCGCCACCAGTTCGTAAGCGCTCGCGGCGCCGGCATAATCTTTCTGGCTGCGCAGCAGGTCACCCAGATATTCGGCAGCAAATTCGTAGTGCAAGCCCGGATATTTCCCTTCCCGTCCCGCATCCCACACTTTGCGATACGCCTCCGCCGCTTCCTGGTTCTGATTCATCGAGCGCAACAGGGTTCCCTCTTCCAGCGCCAGCAGAACATTGCCCGGATATTGCTGCATCAGTCCCCGCAGCACTGTTAGCGCTTCGCTATAGCGGTGCTCGCGACGCAGAAACAACAACAACGCGATCTTCGCATCCACCGCGGTTTCTGTGTTGCTGCGCGAAACTTCGTACAGATACTGGATCCCCTTGTCCTTGCTGCCGCTCAGCCCCACCAGCGAAACCGCCACCTTCACGCCCCAGGGCAGGCTGCCCATCACGTAGTTGTGCACCCCGACCACCAGTTTGGCCTCAGTGTATTGCGGCGCTAGTTCCAGCACCCGCTCGTGGTCGTGCCGCGCCCCCACGGCGTTACGCAGCGCAGAAAACCACGCCCGCTCCACCAGCGCCGTATAGGTGGAGTACTGAGCGCGCGTGTTCCCCCGCGCAAGCAGCGCATCCGCGTTATCAGGATTGCCCTTGAGCTGCTGCTCCTCCAGTTGCTCCGCCCGCTCCACCAGCGCCTGGATCTGCTCTTTCACTTTCGCGTCCGCCGGCCGATGCGGAACTCCGATGAAGCTGTCGTTGGAGTAGTCCGCCGTGTTCAGGGCGCCCATGCGGTACAGTTCGCGGAACATCACCGCCGTCAGCAGATGGTTCACTGCAAACGGGTCGTCCGGATGCCGCTCCAGTACCTTCTGGAACTCCTGCACCGAGCGGTCAAAGTCCATGTTGTAGAAACGGTTGAAGGCGGAAGCGTTCAGCGGGTCGGAAGGACGGATACTTGCCGTCCCTTCGGGCGTATCGGCTGCGAAACTGTGCGGAGCCGCCACCAGAAAACCGAGCACCACCAGCAGCGCAGCCCAGGCACAGCTCGGCGCTCGCCCAACCAATCCACCCGACAACGTACCTTGGAATGAAAGCCCCACCGCGTTTTCACAGTTTACCTGATTGCCCGGGCATCAAGAGAGTCACTCGGACCTCCCCGCAAATCGCCCGGGATCACCCTATAATCTTGGGCATCCGTGCATCTTTCCCCCAATGTCCGGTAAATCTTGCTCGTTGTAAG
>DATHDM010000134.1:0-17549 GCA_035319065.1 Terriglobales bacterium | reverse complement strand
CCCCGGAGGGGAACGTCACAGGATTCGTGGATCGTCGCGAGGGGAGCGACCTGGTGTGGAAGAAAGGGGAGTGAAGCCCCCCTGGGCAGTTGCTCCTTGGTGCTGGACCAGTCAAACGAGGCTGCGGTGAGGACGGTCCCTCAGGGCCAAGGATCTCGCACTCGCCTACGGTCTGGTCAGCACCGTCTGGTAGGGATCGAGCACCAGCTTGTGGGTGCCCACGGGTCCGGTCAGGCGGAAGGTGGTTTCAGGTCCGTCGGCAAAGACCCGACCCAGGAGGGTGGGAGTCTTTGCGGCGCCGGCAAAGCCATAGACCGGGACCGAGGTCACCAACTCTTTTGGCGATTCCTTCTGGCGGATCTTGCCGGTGATTTGCGTGCCGCCGGCGCTGGGAGTGAACTTCACGTCCGCCAGTTCCAGCCGCGGGATCGCGGTGCCGTTCACCCACTCGTCGAAGAACCAGTCCAGCGATTTGCGGCCTTCGAAGCGCAGGGACTCGGGCAATTCTTCTTCGAAGACCTCCTGCAGTTCGCGAACCGTAATCTGCTGGCCCTCGTAGCGCTGGCGAAGCTTGCGCATGGCGCGGAAGAAGGGCTCGTCGGAAGGCGATGCTGGCGGATCCTTCAGTCCGGGTTTGGCGTCCGGGCTGGACTCTGCGTCGCGCATCATGGTGCGCAGCATGTGCAGCAGCCAGGTGCCGCGGCCGTAGCTGATGGTTTCGTAGCCCACGGGGAAGAAGGAGGAGTAGAGGCGGATGCCCAGCGTCACCGGCCCGGCGGCGGTGATCTCGTCACCCTCCTTGTTCTTGGCCAGCAGGTCGTGGCGATATTCGGTCAGGACTTCCTGCACGTCGCGCGCCTGGTCGGTCTCGATGGCGGCCAGGGCGCAGTAGTTGGCGAGGGCTTCGACGATCCACTGATCGCGATAGCTCTTCCAACCCACCAGGTCGCCCCACCACTGGTGAGCGGTTTCGTGGATAGGCATCAGGGAGCCGAACAGCACCGAGTCGAAATCGCTGAGTCTGGCCTGGCGCCGCTCCTCGGGGGTGAGGAAGACGTAGCTCGAGAGAAAGACCAGGGTGGGCCAGCCCTGGCTGGAGCGGCCCGGCATCTGCGAAATGGTGAGCGAGCGGTAGGGGTAGGGCCCCAGCTCGCGGGAGAGCGCCTCGACGCCCTTGCCGATCCTTTCTGCCACCATCTGGGCGTTGCTGGCGGGAGCCGGTCCGGAGCTGGTGACCACGGCCGACTGGACCCGCTGATCACGGGAGAAGACGGGCGGCAGCGGCGGCGGGATCAGCACGGTCTCCTGCCGGGGAAAGGTGCGCTCCATCCCGGGCGCGGCATAAACCTCCACGGCTACGTTTCCGGCCGAGGCTGAGGCGTGCGCGTAGTGACCAAGGTTGAAGCCCGCCAACGGCGTTGGGCGATCCTCCAGCCAGCGGGCGACGATCAGGCCATTGGAATTCTGCTGCGAAACCCGCCTGCCGGTAGCCACCAGGGTCCAATCGCTGGGATAAGTGAATTCCAGGTCGTAGTCGGACATGGACATGCCGCGATTGGGATACCAAATGCCGCGAGCGCCGACGTACATCAGCCCGCCGCCGGCGTCGGACATCACCGGGCCGGCGTAAGTGAATCGCAATTGCAGGTTCTGCCCAGCCCGCAGATATTCGGGAAAGACCACCGCCACGACGTCGTTGCCGCGCCGGGCCAGCTGGGTTCCTTCCAGGGCCTCGTTCTGCAGGAAGTCCACGGGCTTGCCGTCGCACTCCACGCCGCTGACTTTGAGGTAGCGCGAAAGCTCGAAGAGGAGCACGCGATCGCCGCTCTTATTCACCGCCAGCGACAGTTGCGCGTTGGCGTCCAGATCAGTCGGGGGGCGGATCTGGGTGCGAATCTTATAGGCAGTGACGCGGACGCGGTCGCCCGGCTCCTCCTGGGGAACGCCTGCCGCCACTGCCGGCGTGACGCTTCGGCTGCTGGGGCGGGGCTGGTTTTTCGGCCGCCTGCTGAGCACCACGCGCCGCGAGCGCATGGGGAAAGCGGTCCACACGTTGTAGTAGGGAGTCCCATTGTCGGTATGGACGAGCTGGCCGACCACGATCTGCTCGCCGGCGGTGGTGTCGAAGAAGAGGTCGAAGACGCCGAGACTGGTGCCGGAGAGACGTGCCCGCAGCATGCGATCGCCGGAATCGCGCTGGAGCTTCCCATCCGGGCCAGCCTTGGAATTGATGAAGGTGAGCAGCAGGCGCAGAGCATCCGACTCGGCCAGCGCCTGCACGGTACCGTTCCACTTGGACACGAACTCTTGCGTATCCTCGGCGGGGCGGAGATAGGGGTCAAGCTCGCGGGCGGTATCGTCATTGAATCGCAGGAAGGCGCTCTGGAACTTCTCTTCCAGGATGGCGGCCCTGGTGAACAGGCCCAGAGATCGCTTCTCCACGCGGTCGGGGGGCACGAGCAGCAGCTCGCCCTCGCCTTCGAAGAAGGCGCCGGTGACGCGGCCCTCGACCGGCTCGGTAAAGGCGATGATACCGTCCTCGAGAGTCATGTGGATGTCTTCGCGGTCGATGGAAGCGCCGCGGATCTTGTACACCCTGGCGGGATCAAGCCCGATCTGCCGCAACTGCCGGTAGAGAGCGGCGGCGGGGCTGGGCGGCGCGCCCAGATTGGAGACCATCACCCGGGAGCTGCCGATACGCTGGGGGTCAGGAGGCCAGACGCCGACCGGCTCAGGATAGAGGGCGTTATTGTGCGTATCCTGAATTCCATTGGGTTCCAAGGCCTTAGCAGGGGCGGCCAGTACCAGAAGTATCAGACCGCTGGTTACGCAAGCCGCCAGCCGGTGTTTGCTAGAATTCGCCGTTGTGCGCAAAGCTCTAATCACCTTGGGGATCATGGCGTTGTCTGCCGCCTGGGCGGACACCATCCATCTGAAGAACGGGCGCACGATCGTTGCCGACAGCGCCGGGGAAAAGGACGGACGGGTCGAGTACCAGGTCGGTGACAACACTTATCGTATCCCCAAAATCCTGGTTGAGCGAATCGACACGGACGATGAACCGGTTTTTCCGGGCGCCGACCAGGCTATGCCGGTTTCAGGGAGTCCGCGGCAGGATCCGGGGCCCAAAGCCGCCCCGGAAGTTCCCCAGCCCAGCCTCTCGTGGGCGGGCGACCTGGGCAAGAAGGTGATCCGTGAGGGGAAGGTCGATTCTTCGGCGCTGTACGAACTGGAGTCGGGCAAGGCGGAGACCGCGGGAGCGGCGTACTTCATCGCCGGCCGCTTCGAGCTGGAGCATGGCAATCGCGAGCAAGCGCGGCTATATTTCGAGCGCGCACTGGGCTTTCTGCCCGACCAGCCGGCGATTCTTACCAGCTACGCAGCCCTGCTGATCCAGCTTTCGCGGGCGCGGGAAGCGGTCAGCTATGCCGAGCGCGCCACGCAGGCTGCGCCGGATTCAGCCGATGCCTACAGCATCCTGGGATACGCCTACTTCAATTCCGATCGCACGCGCGACGCGATCCCCGCCTGGGAGCGGGCGCTGCAGTTACGTCCCGATCCCAAGCTGGAAGCGGTGCTGGCAAAGGCGCGCCGGGAAAAGGCCGCGGAAGCCAGCTTCACGGAAAACGACACCGGGCACTTTACGCTGCGTTACGAGGGTTCGAAGACCAATCCCGAGTTGCGGGAGCAGATTATCAACACGCTGGAAGGGGACTACAACGACCTCGCCGGCGAACTCGGGATCACTCCTTATCAAAACATTCCGGTGGTGCTCTACACCGAGCAGGCTTTCTTCGACGTGACCCAGGCGCCCTCCTGGACGGGCGCGCTTAACGACGGCAAGCTGAGGATTCCGGTGCAGGGCGTCAGCACCATCACGCCTGCGATAGCACGGGTGCTGAAGCACGAGCTGGCGCATTCGTTCATCAATCAGGCTTCGGGGCGGCGGTGCCCGCAATGGTTGAACGAGGGCCTGGCGCAGAGCGTCGAGCCCAAGAGCCTGGATGCGCGGGGCATGCGGCTGGCAACGCTCTATCGGCAACAGGTATTTCTGCCGTTGCGCTCGCTGGAGGGATCGTTCATGTCGCTATCCACCTCGGAGGCGCTGCTCGCCTACGATGAGTCGCTGGCGGCGGTGGAGTACATACGGGAGAAGTACGGCATGGCTGACGTGCGGCGGATTCTGGAGCGGCTGGGCCAGGGCGCCTCGACCGAGCAGGCCCTGCGCGATGTGTTGCACAACGGCTATGCCCAGTTGGATGAGGATTTAGGGAGATATCTGGAGGAAAAGTACCCGGCGGCGGGGGAGTAGGTGGGAATTGGTAAGCGGTAAGTTGTAAACGGTAAGCTGGAACGGGGGAGGCAGACGCGGACAGGAGTGTCCGCGCCACACGGACGGAAAGCGGAGCTAGAGGGTGGGGCACCCTGCTTATCTTTCCTTTTCCTGGGGTAGGCAGACGCGGACAGGAGTGTCCGCGCCACACGCGGTTCCAAATCGGCCTGCTTCCCGCTGGAGAAGCCGTAAGTTCCGAGGGTCATGGGTGGCTGACATCTTTCTTGCTTCAAACCTCGGGAGCTCTGTGCTAACTTTCTGTTCCTCCCCGCGGGTGACAGATGCGCCTTCCCTTTCAGAGCAAACCCGAACCGGAGCCCCTGCGGCAGCCCTTGCCCACCGTGGTGCCGCGCATCGCCTCGCTCGATGTGGCGGCGCAGTACTGCGCCACACCTATGGGAGGGGACTTCTACGACTTCCTGGAAGTGGGGCCGGGGCTCCTGCTGGTCCTGTTGATCGACATTGCGGGAGAGCGCAACCAGGCTCTGTCGGTTGCAGCTGCGGTGCAGGAGGCGATTCACCGGCGGGGGCCGGAGTTGTTTGCCTCCGACGTGCTGAATGAGCCGGATGCGGTCACCTCCCTGACGTTGGAGATCAACCAGACGATTCTCTCGGCGGCCGGCGGGGTTCGTTGCGCCTCCGCTTTTTTTGGGTGCTACAACGAAGAACTGGGCATCATCTCATACGTGAATCCGGGGCACGTTCCCGCGCTGGTCCGGGATCCGACCGGAATCACGTTGCTTGAGACCAGCGGCCTGCCGTTGGGGTTGTTCTCTCACGCCACCCACGATGCCATGGTCTGCGCATTGCAACCCGGAGCGGTGCTGGCTTTGGCTACCCGCGGTCTGCTGGGGGCGAAGGTGCGGGGCGAAGAATACGGGCTGGAACGGCTGAAGACCAGCCTGGCGGCGGCTCCGGGGCGCGGGGCGTATGACATCTGCAAGAAGATGCTGGCTGACGCCGTTGAATTCGTCGAGCAGGGCAAGAAACCCGGCTTCTTACGGCGGCGCTACCTGGGCAACCGCATGGGAGGAAGCGACCTCCCAGGTATCAATGATATGGCGGCGGTGGCCCTGGTACACAAGTCCGCCAAGCCTGCCCAGGCCACCGCGGACTGATCGCAAACCGTATCCTCAACCTCCGGAAATCGAGGTCTCCCATGATGCGCAAAATCCTGATCGCTGGGGCGATTGTTCTTGGGCTGCTGATTATCGCCATAATTGCGGTTGCGCTCCTGGTGGACGCCAACACCTTCCGGCCGCAAATCGAGGCCAAGTTGCAGCAGGCGCTGGGCCGGAAGGTCACGATCGGCAACATCCGCTTCTCGCCGCTATCGGGCGCGCTTCGGGCAGACAACATCGTCATCGCAGACGATCCGGCCTTCAGCACCTCTCCCTTTATCCGCGCCAAGTCCTTGCAGGTGGGAGTCGAGATGGGGCCGCTGATCCAGTCGCGCGAACTGCGGATTACCTCGCTCACCTTGATCGAACCCGATGTATCGCTACTGCAGGCGGCGGATGGGAGGTGGAATTTCTCCAGCCTGGGTAAGACCTCCGCCGCCAAGGAACCGTCAGGCGCGCCCGCCGCGGCACCGGCAGCGTTCAGCGTGGCGTTGCTGAAGATCGAGAATGGCAAGATCACGGTCAGGCGAGTTGGAAGCAAGGCGCACTCGTACAGTAACGTTGATCTGGAAGCCAAGGACCTGGCGCCCAACGTCGCCGTGCCGTTCACGCTGACAGCCACCGCCCCCGGTGGCGGAAAGGCAAGGGTGGATGGCAAGGCCGGTCCACTGGATTCGCGGGACGCGGCGCTTACGCCTATGCAGGCGGCGGTGAACCTCAACAACGTGGATCTGGCGGCGACCGGGTTGTTTCCTCCCGACTCCGGCGTCGCCGGCATTCTGGACTATTCCGGAAACTTGAATTCGGAGAACGGCAACCTGCATTCCCAGGGAACTGTCAGGACGCAGAAGCTCCGCCTGGCGAAGACCGGCACTCCCACCACGCTGCCGGTGTCGCTGGACTACGCGGCCAACTACGACATGCGCAGGCTGGGCGGCGTGATCCAGAAGGGCGACGTGAAAGCGGGAAACCTGCTGGCTCACCTGACTGGGACCTATGACCTGCGCGGCGAGTCGCCGGTTCTGAACATGAACCTGAACGGCCGCGGCATGCCCATGCAGGACATTGCGACGCTGCTGCCGGCGTTCGGGGTTACGCTGCCGGCGGGATCTTCGCTGCAAGGCGGCACGGTGACCACCAATCTGAATCTGACCGGCCCGGCGGATCGGCTGGTTACGGCGGGGCGGCTGCAGGTGGATAATGTTAAGCTCGCCGGATTCAGCATGGGTTCGCAGCTTGCGACCGTGGCCCAGTTGGCAGGAATTCACAAAAGCAACGACACCACCATCCAGACGATGAGCACGAACCTGCGGGTGGCGCCTGAGGGAACGAAGGCCGATAACGTGAACGTGGTGGTGGCCGAGCTGGGCTCGGTGGTCGGGGCCGGCACGGTGAGTCCCAGCGACAACCTCGACTTCCACATGGTAGCCAAGCTGAACGCTCAGGTCGCAAGCACGCTGGGAGGATTGACTTCCCTAGCTGGAGTCAGCGGAAAGACGCCCGACACGCTGCCGTTTCGCATCGCCGGCACGACAGCACATCCGCAGTTCATACCCGACGTGAGCGGCATGGTCAGCGGCGCGCTGTCGCAGCAGCTTTCGCAGCGCCTGGGAGGCGGACAACAGGGAGGCCAGCAGCCGGCCGCGAATGAGGTCCAGGGACTGGTTGAGGGCCTGCTGGGCGGGGGCAAGAAAAAAGGCAAATAGTCTTAGGTGGCGTTGGCATGCAGGACGAGCAGAGCAAGAGCCTGAGGGAACATCTGCTGGAGCTTCTTCGCGGCGGAAGCGCGCATCTTACGCCGAAAGAGGCGGTGGAGAGCATTCCGGCAAAGCTGCGCGGGATTCGTGCCAACGGCTTTGAGCACACCGCATGGGAACTGCTGGAGCACATGCGCATCGCGCAGCGGGATATCTACGAATTCAGCATCAATCCCAAGCACAAGTCGCCGGAGTGGCCGGAAGGCTACTGGCCGCGGAGCGAAGCTCCGGCGAGCGCGGCAGCGTGGACGAAGAGCGTCCGTCAATTTCTCGGGGACCTGCGAGCGATGGAGGATCTGGTCGCAAAGCCATCCACCGATCTGTTCGCCCCGATTCCGCACGGCAGCGGGCAAACCATTCTGCGGGAGGCGTTCCTGGTGGCCGATCACAACGCGTATCACCTGGGACAGATAGTGGCGGTGCGCAAGGCGCTGGAGAGAAAGTAGCCCTCACCGGTCGAGGGCGCGCCTCGACCTCCCACCCAGAAGCAGCAGTCAGCGGTCAGGAATCGGGCCTGCTCTCAATGCGGAGTGGTGCGAGTTCGCGTCAACAAATGCTAGTGCGGCGTAGTGCGCGTAGGAGCAGAGCCAGGAAGCTTGGCGGCAGAGCGAACGGCAGAACATTCGGCGCAGGGGCAGAACTCGCGCAAGAAGTCCCACGAGTAGATGCCGTGCTCGTGGCCATCATTCCAGACGAAGCGGATGGCGTACTTGCCGACACCCTCAGTGTGCGTCGGCTTGACTGCGGGCTTGAACATGGGCAGGGCGCCGGGAGCGGGTTGGAGCGGTTCGCCCGGCTCGCGTCCGGCTTTCTGGCGGTCGTCGTCGCAGAGCGCGCAGGGGCAGGCGTCACGCAGATACTGGAAGCTGTAGTGACTGTGGTGGCCATCCTTCCACTCGATGTCCATGCCGGTGCCGGTGGTAACGTTTACCTTAACCGCCTGGGGCACGGTGGCCCGGGGATCGCGAGGCGCGAACATGGATTCAGTATCGCATGCGGCAGCGGCCAAGCCGGGGTCGGCCTGGATGAGACTAAGGGTCGTTCGACGCGGACGGGGATTACCCCGGACACAACAACCCAGTCCTCGCTCGAGATGACACTGCTAGATGTTTGTTTGAAATGCGGAAGCGATTTGCCGATAACGGCGGGAATTCGCTAAAATTCATAGTTTGCGCTATCAATCTGGAACTTTTCTGAGGTAGTCATGGCACAGGTTTGTGATGTCTGCGGCCGGGGGCCGCAGTTCGGCAACAACATCAGTCACGCGCACAATGTCAGCAAGCGCCGCTGGAATGTAAATCTGCACCCGGTGCGGGCGAAGGTGAAGGGGCAGACGAAGCGTTTGCGGGTGTGCAGCATCTGTCTGAAAAGCGGCAAGGTAGTCAAGGCGTAGGAAGCATTCTGCAGTCAGAAACAGCACTCAGCCGAAACTGATCGGTGCCGGGAGCAATGGGCACCTGGACGATTGCACCCAGGAGTGGTTGAGCGCTAAGTGCTAAGCGCCAGTGGCTTAGTCCTGTTTTCACGCCAGCGCGATCACATCAATTTCCACCAGCACATCCTTGGGCAGGCGGGCCACCTCCACGGTGGAGCGTGCGGGCGGATTCTGGGTAAAGAAGCGCGCGTAAACCTCGTTCATGGCGGCGAAGTCGCCCATGTTCTTGAGGTACACGGTGGTCTTGATGACGCGCTCCATCTCCGTGCCCGCCGCCCACAGCAGAGCGTTGATGTTGCGCAGCACACGCTCAGTCTGCTCGGCGATGGTTCCATCGAGAACCTGACCGGTGGCGGGGTCGATGGGGATCTGGCCGGAAGCGAACAAAAGGCCCGCTGCCTTGATAGCCTGCGAATAGGGCCCGATGGCCTGGGGGGCTTCCCTGGTCGCGACGATTTGCTTCATCCTGATGTCCTCCGTACGGTGAAGCGAGATTCTACACGTTGAGGCGGTGGGGCGGCTCCGGGGTGGCGATGGGGCGGGATTGATCTATTGCGATTTCTGCACGCGCTGCACGTCGTGGACGCCGGCAATTTTGCGGATGCCGCTCACGATGCGTTCCAGGTGCTTGAGGTCTTCGATGTCGATGACCACGTCAATCGTGGCCTGGCTGTCCCCGGTGCGGGCTTCGATGTTGCGGATGTTTGTGTTCTCGTCGCTGATGACCGCCGTCATCTGTTTGAGCATGCCGGCGCGATCGTCGCAGAAAACGGTCAGCTTGACGGGATAGGCACCGCCGTCGCGGCGGGCCCATTCGACATCGATGCGGCGATCGCTCTCATACATGAGATTCTGCACGTTAGGACAATGCTTAGAATGGACGGCGACGCCCTTGCCGCGGGTGACGTAGCCGACGATCTCCTCGCCGCGAATGGGATTGCAGCAGCGTGCGCGATAAACCAGCAGGTCGTCGTGCCCCTTCACCGAGATGGCGGAGGTCTCTCCGCCAAAAACCCGCCGCACCACGCTGGTGAGACCGGTGGCCTTCTCTTCCTCGGCGGCATCCGGTTCTGCGGAGACTGGAGCGAGGCGCGCCAGAATCTGGCGCGCGGAAAACTTGCCATAGCCAATGGTGGCGAGGAGGTCATCGGCGCGGCCCAGGCCCAGATCGGAGGCCACGCGCTGGTAGTCGGCGTCCTTGATGTCCTTGAGTGATACGCGGTACTTGCGCGACTCCTTTTCGATCAGCTTCTTGCCGATTTCGATGGCCCGCTCACGCTGGTGCACGTTCAGCCAATGGCGGATCTTCTGGCGGGCGCGCGACGACTTGACGAGCGTGAGCCAGTCGCGGCTGGGCTGATGCCCGGGCTGGGTAATGATCTCGACGATGTCGCCGGAGCGCAGCTTGTGGCGGATTGGCACCATGCGGCCGTTCACCCGCGCCCCTACACAGGAGTGTCCGACCTCGGTGTGCACGGAGTAGGCGAAATCGATGGGCGTGGAATCGCGCGGCAGGGTCACCACCTTGCCCTTGGGAGTAAAGGTGTAAACCTCTTCGGGATAGAGATCGATCTTCAGGGTAGCGAGGAACTCGTCGGGATCCGATACATCGCGCTGCCACTCCACCACCTGGCGGAGCCAGGCCAGGCGCTGCTCGTCCTTGGCCGAGATGGGACCATCCTTGTACTTCCAGTGGGCAGCAATGCCCTCCTCGGCCATCTTGTGCATTTCCTCGGTGCGGATCTGCACTTCGAAGGCGATACCGTTCTCAGCGATGACGGTGGTATGCAGCGACTGGTAGAGGTTCGGCCGCGGCATGGCGATGAAGTCCTTGATGCGGCCCGGCACCGGCCGCCACAGGTTGTGAATGGTGCCGAGCACGGCGTAACAGTCGTTCACGCTCTTGGTGATGATGCGCACGGCGAACAGGTCGTAGGTCTGATCGACGGTGATGCGCTGGCGCTGCAGCTTTTGCCAGATGCTGTACAGCCGCTTGATGCGGCTCTCCACCCGCGCCTCGATGCCGGTTTCGCGCAGCTTGTCGCGGATGATGCCGGTGATGTGGGTGAGGAACTCTTCGCCCGCCTTGCGCCGCTGCTCCACCGCGTCGTGGATCTGCTGGAAGGCAATCGCATCCATGTAGCGGAAGGAGAGGTCTTCCAGTTCTCCGCGGATCTTGCCCATTCCCAGGCGATGGGCGATGGGGCCGTAGATATCCAGGGTCTCGCGTGCGATAGCCTCCTGGCGCTCCGGCGGAAGATGCTCCAGGGTGCGCATGTTATGGAGACGGTCGGCCAGCTTGATGAGGATGACGCGGATGTCATCCACCATGGCCAGCATCATCTTGCGAAGGTTTTCGGCCTGGCGCTCTTCCTTATTGGAAAAATTGATCTTGCCGATCTTGGTGACGCCCTCGACCAGGTGAGCTACCTGCTCCCCGAAGTCCTTGCGCACATCGACGATAGTGACCGAGGTGTCTTCCACGCAGTCGTGAAGCAGGCCGGCGGCGATGGAGGCGGGATCGAGTTTCATTTCCGCCAGGATGCAGGCGACCTCGACGGGGTGGACGAGGTAAGGCTCGCCCGAAGCGCGCGACTGGCCAGCGTGGTGAGCAAGGGAAAAATCGTAGGCGCGGCGGATGATGTCGAGATCGTCGTTGGGCCGGTAGGCACGGACCGCGCTGAGCAGGTCGCGGAATCGAGTGACCCGCAACATGTTGGTCGCGATCTGTTGGCGAAGGGTCGCCATAGCTGATTATAGGCTGAAACTCTCTTTGCCCAGTTGGATTCGCCAGGGGGAGGCGCAGATTCGGCAGCTCTGGAAGTCCATTTAAACACAGCGGATAAACGGAACGCACGCGGCTTACCCAGCACGAAAGTGTTCCCACCCGCAGATTGCCAGACGCCGGCGGCGGCCCCCTTCCTCCAACCAGATGACCGGCGTGCGCGAGCGAATGATCTCGCCAATGGGCGTGACGGGTACGCCGGCGATACTGTGGGGAACACGCCGTGATTTCGCCACCGTAAACAACAGCTCGTAGTCTTCGCCGCCGTGGAGGGCGTACCCGAGTCGATCGGTGGGAATGCGCTCGGGCCAAAGCACGGCGCCGGTGCACGATTCCTCGCAGATATGCGCGAGGTCGGTGGAGATGCCGTCACTAATGTCGATCATGGCGGACGCAATACGCTTTTGCCGGAGATAGCGGCCGACCGCGATGCGTGGGACGGGAAAGAAGTGGGCGGGGAAGGAGCGGGGACGCAGTTTTTTCCCCCGCCGCAGCAGCTGAAGAACGGCGGCTGAGGAACCTGGGCGTCCGGTGACGTAGATGCGGTCGCCGGCGCGGGCTGCGGATCGCAGGATGGCCTGCCCCGGCGGGGTGGTGCCAACTACCATGATGTCCGCCAGGATGGCGGCGGGAGACTGGGCGACGTCGCCCCCGGCCAGAGGCAGGCGAAATTGCCGCGCCAGGCGGAGGAGGCCGCGAAGAAACTCATCCACCCACGACTGGCGGAGATCGCGAGGCAGGGCCAGCGAGAGGAAGGCGGCGAGGGGCTCGCCACCCATGGCGGCGATGTCGCTCAAGCCCCGGGCCAGGCAGCGGTGACCGACGGATGCGGCCGGATGCCAGGCGCGGCGGAAGTGAACGTCTTCGAGGGTGAAGTCCGTGGTGACCAGCAATTGCTGGCGGGGCGGAAGTCGCAGCAGGGCACAGTCGTCACCAATCCCTGTGACTAGTGACCTAGGTAATCGACCGCGGTACCGAGCAAGATTTCGCAGCCTCTGAATGAGCTGTTTTTCCGGGTGAGGCAAGGCAGCCGAACTATACACGAGTGCCCCAGGAAAGCCACACTACCGGTCCCGGAGTGATTGGTATTGTGGGACTTGCCGGGAGTAATTGGGGAACAACCGCCGCAGGACATGGTCCAAGGTTTCCCTTCGGGAAGTTGACACTCGAAGAAGGCGTCTGTTAGCCTCCAGCTTCCACGGGGGATCCGGAACATTCGCCCGGGAGCCTCCGTGATGAGCAAGCGATTCGCTCCCGATTCTGGAGGAGGCGCCCGCGCGCCGAAAGGCCCACCAGGCAAACCAGCCTCGCGCGGGAAGGGAATGAAGTTGGCCCCGGACGTGATTTCAGTGACGTCGGCTCGAGGGCAGTTCATTTCTGGGTTGGAGTGGATTATTGCGTAAACGGACCTACATCCTATTCGTAGCCCGCGATGCGGACGGAGAGCTACGAAAAGTCAACATCCCGCTGCACTACGCCTACGTCTTCATGGTGGGGGCGCTGATCGGCATGCTGATGGTGACCGGCATGGCCGGTTCCTACACCCGCATGTTGATGAAGGTGACCCGCTTCAATCAGCTGCGCTCGGAGAGCGTAGCCCTCAAGAATCGCTACACCCAGTTGGAACAGGTGGCCCGCGAGAAGGACATGCAGGTGGCCTCGCTGGGTTCGCTGGCCAATGAGGTTTCCGCTCTCTACGGTTTGAAATCCGATCCCATGCTGAAGAAGGCGATGGCGGACGAGGGCGACGCGGATGTGGAATGGTCGCTGGACCAGCTCTCCGCGCTGCGCCGGACGGCGCTGAGCGGAGCGGCGACGCTGGGCGTTTCGCTGGGCATGACGCACGCCACCGTGGAAGATTGGAGCCGGCTGGCGCAGGTACCGACGATGTGGCCAGTTGAAGGGCCGATCACCGGCGCCTTTGGCGAGCGCATCGACCCGTTCAACGGCGAGGGCGCGTTCCACCGCGGCGTGGATATCTCCAGCGAGTACGGGACACGCATCCTGGCTCCCGCTGAAGGGGTAGTCACTTTTGCCTCCGCTTACGCAGGATATGGGCGCATGATCGAGATCGACCACGGACGCGGCATCGTCACCCGGTACGGACACCTGGCGAGCTGGTCGGTGGCCCCGGGCCAGCATGTACAGCGTGGTCAGGTAATCGGCTACGTCGGCAACAGCGGCCGCAGCACCGGACCGCACCTGCACTATGAGGTTTGGCTGCACGATGTTCCGGTAAATCCCTACAAATACCTGCGAGTCTCCACTGCCACCGCCCTGGCGGGCGGATCGTAAGTAAGCATTCAGCGCTCAGCTCAGCAATCAGCAGTTAGCACTTGGCAGCTGCCTTCATCGCCTGGATGCAGGACCTAAGTCTGCCTAACACGAGAGCTGACGATAAACCGCAATATCACTCATTCACGCTCCGATGAGGGTTTCGAGTGCTAACGCCCGTTGGCGTTATCCTGTGCTATGTCTTACCCATCGCTCGACGAAGGAAGCGTAGGACGACGCAATCACCCGCGCTGGCTGAATTGGGCGATCATGCACCGATTGGTCAGAGACCGGCTGTGTCCAGTCTTCTTGCTTCCTTTCTTCTATCTCTTCACCATATCCCTAGGCGCTCAGGAACCAGTAGGGTCGATTCGTGGCACCGTTCTCACGAACCTAGGGGATCCTGTTGAGAATGCGCATGTCTATGCCGATGTGATGGACGGGTCGAAAATCCTCACCGTGCTTAGCGCAAGAAGCGATGAGGAAGGAGTTTTCACTTTCTCGCACTTGGCGATGGGAACATACCGGCTATCCGCCGAAAAGGAGGAGGCTGGATTTCTATCGACACGTCCAGACATCTTCCTCTCCAGACCAGAGCTGAACGTGGTTCTTACAGACGCGATTCCGAGGTTCAACACGGTAGTTCGCTTTGCGCCCAAGGCTGGTGTTCTTAGTGGATGGGTGAGGGACGCAGTTACGGGCAGGCCGATTGCTGCACACCTGAGCCTAGCTCCCATGTCAGGCAGGGGCGGCTGGTCAACAACTGGAACGAACAAAAAGTTCGAGTTTCGGCTCCTGATCCCGTCTGACACCGCTGTCCGGTTTGGCGCTTGCGCAGTGGGGTACAAGCCTTGGTTTTATTCAGAGTCTTCGGACCCATCTCGCCCTGCTCCGGTCCAGCTGAAACCAGATTACGAGTTGAAACTTGAAATCAGACTCGAACATACCGGGGAAAGCGCGCACAATAATTGCTCGTTTGGGACGTTTTGAAGAACTAACGATAAATCGCGATTACACTCACGAAGTCTTCCGTCGCTACGTACCCAGGAGCAATTAGCGTTGACCGCTGAATGCTGACCACTGCTGTCTCAGCGATGTTTGCGGGGCTTCTTCTCTGGTTGTGCTGGGGCTTGCGGGAGAGTGGCGGACGGGGGTTCGGTGAGAATCTTCTTGAAGATGCCAGGTGGAAGATTTGCCGTCAGCACGGCTGTGCTTTGGTCCTGTTCGACATGAATGCTCTCGAAGAAGGCGCGCACATCGGCGTCGCCTCCGGCGTTGGCCTCAAGCGTCCGCAGCAGTTCCAGGAAGGCAGACATCTGGTCGGCCACACCGCGGGCTTCATGCTCTCCCGCGGTGAAGGCGCGAATCTTCAGGTCCACCTCCCCAAGGTAGCGGACCGAACCCACCATAACCGTGCCCGGAGGGAAGCTGATCTGGTAGCCTCCCGGCAAAACCACGACCCCAGCGGAGCTCGGGGCACCTGCGTTGCCGGAAGCTGGAGCCACCGCGCCCAGATCCAAGATCGCCCAGGCGGGGCTGACGAAGGGGACGCGACGATAGTAGTGGCGTAACAGGGAAGGTCCGCCGAAGGGCGAGGCCAGCTTGTGATAACGGTTTACGACGCCGCGGATCACCGCCGGGTCGTCCACGTTGGATACCGCCACCATCGCGGGTCCCAAGAAACAGACCCGCACCACGCGGCCTTCATGCGGGATGTTGATGATGTCCCGGTTGCGATAGACATCGACCGATCCGGAGAGCTTGCGCAGGTATCGCGCGAGACGCTGGGCGTCGAAGCGACCGACGAAGATCTCCGTGTACCGGTTTTCCGCGCTGAGCCGCTGGCTGGACCCGGGAGCGGCTTCTGCCGGCGCATGGATGGCGAAGGCTGCTTCATCCAGGTCCCTTTCAAAATCAAACCCGGTTTGCCGGACGAACTCGCCGTAATCGTTGTCCAACGCCACCGGGGGCAGTTGGTCGAGTAACTTAGCACGCCTCAAGGGCTTAACGTTGAGGTAGACAAATCCCTGGGCGCCCGGCAAAAGGCGGGCAGCTTCAGGGGGAGCGGCCTTCCTTACTAAGGCGGCCAGTACCAAGGCCAGCAGGAAGGCGAGAACCAGCGCCGCAATGATGAGCCTTCGTCTTCGCATGAGTGCGGCCCCGGACAGCGCGGGACGCGGGGGAGGACGGAGGGGCGAAAATACTCCGTATCCCCCTCCAAGGGTAGCGGAAGGAGGCGGCTTTTGGGTAGAATCTTGGTGGGAGTGTCAGTGTGCGTGACCGGCTTGGACCGCTCCCCTTTTTCGTGGGCCGGTGGGAAGTCGAGAAGGGCTGGGCGACAGTCTCCGAAAGGGCGTCTGCGCGCCGAAGGGATTTCTTGCGCGCTGCCAGCCGCTGTGGTAACTTTTAATCTTTGTCCCGTGCGGCGGGAGAGTTCTGGAAGGCCTGCCTTGTGATTACGGCGGGTCTCCGGCTGGCGTAGCTCAGCTGGTAGAGCATCTGATTTGTAATCAGAGGGTTGGGGGTTCAAATCCCTTCGCCAGCTCCAAACATGAAATCCAGGGCGCGCAGGGATGCGCGCGTCATTCGGCGTAATAGCGTAGCTCCTCAGAGATCACACTCCAAAGGATGCCTTCCGTAGACGGGATTCCGAGTGCGGAAGTTTGTTCCAGCGCCGTACCTGCCGCAACCGCCGCGAGCAAGATCCGCGAGCACTCAAAGATGGGGACATGAAGCTGCAGCGAATCGGGCGGGAAAGCTCGCGATTCGACATGCACAGGTGGCCGAGTGGTTAATGGCAGCAGACTGTAAATCTGCCGCTCCTTGCGAGCTACGGAGGTTCGAATCCTCCCCTGTGCACCAGGTTTCAGGTGAAGAAGATCCGCGGTGATGAAGTTCCGAGTAGCCATGTCATTGTTCGTGATGCTGGAGTTGCTGGCATGGCGAACGCTGGACGATTCCAGAATTCGCCTGGCGGCGATGTTGATCGTTGGCTTGTTCGCCTGGCGCACGTGGATGCATCACCGGCGCGAAGCGCTGAGTGAGGCAGGGGGCAGCGGCGATTCGAGAGCGGCGTCCAGGAGCGATGGCAAGCCGCACCAGGGATTGTCGCCGCGAGGCTGACGCGCGGCGCAGTCGCGGCGGAGAGCAAGTTCGGGAGTAGGGAAGAGCGGGAGTAACTCAGTGGTAGAGTCACAGCCTTCCAAGCTGTTGGTCGCGGGTTCGATTCCCGTCTCCCGCTCCAGAGGTTCGGGGAGGCCGATGTAGCTCAGTTGGTAGAGCACTCCCTTGGTAAGGGAGAGGTCACCAGTTCAATCCTGGTCATCGGCTCCAGAGATTAGAAATAGAGATTAGAAATATGGCAACGGGTTTCGAGCAGGCCAAGATCAAGATCGAGAAGGACGCGGAGTTCGAGTCGCTGAAGGCTGCGATCGAGCGCGTGCTCGGTGGCGCCCTGGTTGACAAATACTTTTCCAAGCTCAGCGGCAAGGGGGTAAGGGTCCGCGAATTCGAGAAGATTCTCGAGCAGAAGCTGATCGACGGGGTGGATCCTGAGCTGGGCCGCTCGGGGCGCGCGGCCAAGGCGCTGTATGAAGCTCTGACGGTTACCGACAAGGGTCAGATGCGGGAGTTCTACCTGACTCGCGTCGAGCAGGTGGAACCGGAGATCCGCCAGAAGTACCAGAAGATTTATCGTTATTACTAGCCTCCCATGGAGGTGAAAGAGAGCACTCATGGCGAAAGAGAAATTTGACCGCAGCAAGCCGCACGTGAACGTGGGCACGATCGGGCACATCGATCATGGCAAGACCACGCTCACAGCGGCGATCACCAAGGTTTTGCA
>DATHDM010000133.1:0-2699 GCA_035319065.1 Terriglobales bacterium | reverse complement strand
GCATAAACTCCATCTGTTTTGATCTGCAGCGCGTCTACTGCTTCCCGCAGCAGTACGGGCAGGTGCGCCAGAGATTTCTCGATCGTCGTACCCTTGTGCTGTCACCCCGGACCCGCTGAGGCGAGTACCGTCGGTGCGATGTCCCATGCGAGCGCGTTCGCGCTTTGTCGTCGCGCTCAGAGCGAAAAGCCCTCCAGCTCCGGCGGAATATCGTCCACCCCCGGTGCGCTCGATTTTTCCATCTGCGCCGCCCACTTGGCCTCGTCCCACAACTCGAAGCGCGACCCTTGGCCAACCAGCGCGACATCTTTCTCCAATCCTGCAAATTTGCGCAGCGGCCCCGGGATCAGAATCCGTCCCGCACCATCTACGTCTACATCGCAGGCGTTGCCTACCAGCAGGCGCTGAAGATCGCGCGTGCGCGAGTTGAAGCTCGACAGGCTCATTAACTTCGATTGAATGGGTTCCCAATCCGGGGCCGGATAGAGGAGAAGGCAGGAGGCCGAATCTGCAGTGACCACCAACTTACCCGCAGCGCGAAGCTGAAGTACTTCGCGGAAGCGCGCAGGTACCGCGAGTCGGCCCTTGCTATCCAGAGTCAGCGAGGTGACGCCTCGAAACACATAGCCCCCTGATTGCGAGGGATCTCCCACAATCCCCCACTTTTTCCCACTTGGGGGCACTATAGATAAAAGGTTCTAGAGGGTCAAGGAAAAACTTCTGGATTCTGCATTCTGGACAATGACTTATCGGAAGGGCTCAGAGTGGAAGCAATCGGGACCTTTAACTCCCAAAGAAATAATGAGATACGCTCACTATTAAATCTAAAGTCGAGAAATGACGGCCTGCAAACGTTGGGAGATGACGACAGGGGACAGCCGGGGGAGGTGAAGCTGGCCTATAAGCCGGGTTCTGTCCAGGGGATTCCCTTGGGCAGTCATTCCTCTGGGCCGACGGTTACCCGGCGGCTCAAGCGGCCTACCCGGGAGCAGCGCGAGCCACGCTATCGCTCCCCTATTTGGCCTTGCTCCGGATGGGGTTTGGCGTGCCGGTCCTGTTACCAGGCCCGCGGTGGGCTCTTACCCCACCGTTTCACCATCGCCGGTCCCGCTTTCGGGACTTAGGCAGACTGCTCTCTGTTCCACTTTCCGTCGCCTCGCGGCGCCCGGCGGTTAGCCGGCATCGTGCTCTGCGGAGCCCGGACTTTCCTCTGCGCGGCGACATACCGCGCAGCGACTGCCCGGCCAGCTTCACGACCACATACTATCTCAGACCGCCATGTCCCCGCCCAGTTTCACCCCATCAGACGCGACGTTCACGGCAGCTCGAGCAGAGAATTGGCGAGCCCCGATCACGCTAACGCCCAGCGGACAACACCGCCGGCGCGCAGCGGCACCAGCACGTCTGAGCCATAGGGCAGCTGTTCCGGTACCGACCACTCTTGTTGCACTAGCACTAACTGCTCGCGATTCCTTGGCAGGCCGTAGAAGTCGGCGCCATGGAAGCTGGCGAAGGCTTCCAGTCTGCCCAGAGCACCTGCCGACTCGAAGGCCTCTGCGTACAGCTCAATCCCTGCATGAGAGGTGTAGATACCCGCGCAGCCGCAGCACGTTTCCTTCCGATGCCGGGGATGCGGTGCGCTATCGGTCCCAAGGAAGAATTTGGGGTTGGCCGAAGTGGCCGCCTCCACCAGAGCCAGGCGGTGCTCCTCCCGCTTCAGCACTGGGAGGCAGTAGTGGTGCGGACGGATACCACCCTGGAACAGCGCATTGCGGTTGAGCAGCAAATGATGCGCGGTGATCGTCGCTGCGACACTGTCGGGCGCAGTGGAAACAAAGCGCACCGCGTTCGCGGTTGTGATGTGCTCCAGCACCATCTTCAGTTTTGGAACTCGCTGCACCAGCGGGATGAGCGTGCGTTCGATAAATGCCTTCTCTCGATCGAACACATCGATCTGTGGATCAGTGACTTCACCATGCAGCAGCAACGGCAAGCCTATCTCGGCCATGGCTTCCAGCGTCGCAAGACAGTTTTGGATGTCGGTCACGCCGGACTCCGAGTTGGTGGTAGCCCCAGCTGGATAGTACTTCACTGCGAATACCGCCCCGCTGTCGCGTGCTCGCCGTACCTCCTCTGGAGGAGTCTTGTCTGTCAAGTACAGCGTCATCAGTGGAGTGAAATCGACATCGGGCGGCAAGGCTCTGAGGATCCGCTCGCGGTACGCCAAGGCCAGGGCTGTATCGACAATAGGCGCCTCGAGATTGGGCATGACGATGGCGCGTGCAAATCGCTTCGCCGTATCCGACACCACCGCGCGCAGGGCATCGCCATCGCGCAGGTGCAGGTGCCAATCGTCTGGCCGGGTTAGCGTGAGCAGCTGCATCCGGTCAAGATCGACTGACAGCGCGTTTCTTCCAGTCGAGGGCACGTTGATAGAGGGCATTCTTTTTCGCGCCGCTGATGGCGGCGGCCAGGTGCACCGCTTGTTTGAGAGGCAATTCGCTCAGGAGAATCTCCAGGATGCGCTGCGATTGCGCTTCCGACTGCGCCGGGGCCGCTGCTCCACCCTCCACGATCAGCACGAATTCGCCGCGCAGGCGGTTGGGGTCGTCGACTAGCCAGGCCCGCGCATGGGCCAGCTTGCAGCGGTGGAAGGTCTCGAAGATTTTGGTGAGTTCGCGGGCGATCACGATCGTACG
>DATHDM010000132.1:0-11457 GCA_035319065.1 Terriglobales bacterium | reverse complement strand
AGCGCAGGGGCCGCCGGTGTACGTCTTCCCACCGATTCCATCGAACGGCGTTCTGCCGCTGGGCGGACCTGCTGGCAACGTTCAGCCAAGAATACGGCCGACATTCCAGCGCTTGCCTACGCTCGATGCCTGGAACCTCTCGATACAACACCAGCTAACCAACACCATGACCCTGGAGTTGGCTTACATTGGCAACAAGGGGACGCATGTGTTCGCGGGCAATGGTCCTGCGTATGATCTGAATCCGCCGGCTTATGGCCCCGGCTCGGCAATCGTGACCGCAGCAGGTGTGGCGCCGAACTTTGTCGGCAACGTGCCTATCGATCAGCGGCGGCCGTTCTTCAATCATTTCAACATCAACGGCGTCGTGTGCTGCAGCGCCGGCATCATGGGCAACTATTTCGGCAACGATGCCAGCGCCAACTACAACGCCTTACAGGTGAGACTGGACAAGCGCTTCTCGCAGGGCTTGCAGTTCATGACTCACTTCACCTGGTCGAAGGCTTTCAACTACAGCGTGGATGGCACGACCTCCATCTCCGGGCCGCTGTATGCGACGGCTCCGCGTACTGCTTATGGTCCAGACGACATGAATCGTGACAAGGTCTGGATCATGAACACGACCTACGAGCTGCCGTTCGGCAAGGGTAAGCGGTTCGCCGGAAATGGCAGTCGCGCGATGGATCTGGCGATCGGGGGCTGGCAACTGACCAACACCATGAACTGGAGCAGCGGCTTGCACTGGACGCCGTCTCTAGGAGAATGCGGATTGGTGGTGGACGTCGGTCCCTGCATTCCTGACAAGGTCGGGTCATTCAGCACGGGCACGAGTTCGTTTGATCCGATCAGTCACACGGTCACGTTCTTCACGCCGGTGCCAGCGGCGACTTACTCGGCGTCGTCGCTGACAGTTGGGACCAACACCTGCAACTTAGCGCGCCCGACGTCTGGTGGCTGGGCTCTGCCGGCCTGCGGCACCACGGGTCGCGCGGGCCGCAACTCCATGGTGGGGCCGGGCGTGTTCACGGATGACATGTCGGTGCTGAAGAACTTCCGCGTGACCGAGCGCTTCACGGCTCAGTTCCGCATGGATGCCTATAACGTGTTCAATCACCCGGCGCTCGACTTCAGTCCACAAGGCTATTCGTCTAATGGTGGCGGCTGCGTGGACTGCAGCGGGACCAACGGGAAGATCAAGGACATCCTGTATGGAACCACCATGCGCCAGCTGACGTTCGCGGTGAAGGTTATCTTCTAAGCGAGGCAGAGTTGGGGTACTTTGGAGGGGAGTCCGCGGACTCCCCTTGATTTTTGGCTCTCGAATCAGTAAGGGCAAGCATTCACTTCTTGAAAAAAAGAAAACCATTCCCGGAAGAACGTGTTTGTAAGACGTGTCTTCCTGGAGCGTCGCAGTTTCCCTCGCACTCCGAGGCGGCGACTTCCCACGCCCAGCCGCCCAAATCATCCTGGTTGTCTTGCTGATGGCAGTGGCGAGCCGTGTCTTTGCAGGGACGAGTGGCCAGGACTATGTGGGTAACGAGGTCTGCGCACGTTGCCATGACCACATCTACGCATCCTACAGCCGCACGGCCATGGCCCATGCCAGCGGCCCCGCAAGCGAGGACCCGATTTCCGCCGATTTTGTGCACGCCAAGTCCGGCGTTCACTACCGTGTCTACGTGAAGGGGAATCGTGTGTGGCTGAGCTTCGAGCGTTCTGGGGATCGGGCGCTCCGGGGAAAGCATGCGCTTCTCTATTACATAGGCTCAGGGCAGCGAGGCCGGAGTTACTTGTTCGCCGTGGATGGCTTCGTGTTCGAGTCTCCGGTCAATTGGTATGCAAACAAGCGAGCCTGGGACATGGCACCGGCTTATCAGGACGCGCAGGAAGCCCCCTTGAATCTGCCGGCCTATACGAGTTGCCTGAATTGTCACGTCAGTGGCATGAGACCGCCCTTGAAGGGAACGGAGAATCGCTACGCGATGCCGGTGTTCGAGTATTCGGGTGTAAGCTGTGAGCGCTGTCATGGACCGGGGGCGGGACACGTGAAAGGGGGCGCGATCGTAAATCCCACCAAGCTGCCGCCCGACCGGCGGGATGCGATTTGCGTGCAGTGCCACCTCGAAGGCAAGGTGGCTATTGAGCGGCCTGGACGCCACATCTACGATTTTCGTCCGGGGGAGGCCCTTGCGGATTACGTGCGCTATTACGTTATGAGCGATGCGGCGCAGGGCTTAGGGGCAGTCAGCCAGGTGGAGGCGCTGGCTAAGAGCATGTGCAAACAGAAATCCGGGGATAAGATGTCGTGCACTACCTGCCACGACCCGCATTATTCGCCTTCTGCGGAAGAGCGGGTTTCTTATTTTCGCGCCAAGTGCCTGGCGTGTCACGGCGAGGCCTTCGCGGCAAAGCACCACCCGGAGCAAAGCGCTTGTGCAGGGTGCCACATGGCATCCGTTTCCAGCACGGACATAGTTCACACCCAGGTGACCGACCATCGCATTCCACGCCAGCCCAAGGCAGCACACTTGCAGGACTTGTCGCCGCGTTCGTCACGCCTGGAGCCTTTCCCGCCCTCGGCGGAGGCCGAACATGACGTGCGGGACTTGGCCCTGGCCTGGGAATCTTTGGCCGAAGGCGGGGTGCCGGGTGCGGAAGCGCAGGCGGAAAGGCTTCTGCGGGCGGCGGCCGCACAGTTCCCGCAGGATGCAGTCGTGCTGTCCTCCCTCGGCTATATCGAACAAAGGCACGGCGCGACGAATCATGCTCGCGATCTCTACCGCAAGGCGCTTGCCGTCGATCCAGATCTGATCGATGCGGCGACCAACCTGGGTGTGATCGAAGCCAGCGAAGGAGATCTGCGCGGCGCCATTCAGTTGTGGCAGGGAGCATTCGCGCGAACGCCGGGGAAGAGCGCCATTGGCTTGAACCTGGCGCGGGCCTTCTGCGGCGCAGGCCAGGCGAGCGACGCCAGGTCCTACGTTGTACGGGTGCTGGAATTCAATCCGGACATGGAGGCCGCGAAGGAGTTGCTGCATCAGATCGACACGACGCCGTCGGCCTGTGGGCGCTGACTCTCGCGGTCTGCGGCTGACTGCGTAAGCGGAGTCGGAAGGCGATTTCGTTGGAGGTTCCGGAGCATTATGCCGCGGATGGGAGTGGGACTGACGCTCGCGCTGCTTGTTGGCTGGACAGCGGTGGTTTCCGGCCAGAGTTCAGTGCAGAGTTCCGGGTCTGCAGCACCTGCTCAAAGCGCCGAGGCGCAAGGGTCGGGCCCGCTGGCACATGCGCGGGATCTCATGGAGCATGGCAAGAACGATCAGGCAATTGTGGAGCTTTTGAGGTTGGAGGCCACCAGTCCCGAACATAAGGGCCTGGCGCACGAGTTGGGGGTTGCCTATTACAAAAAAAGCAACTTTCCGAAGGCGATTGAGTACCTGAAGAAAGCCGTCGAGCAGGATGCCGCCGATTCCGAGGGAACCCAGCTGCTGGGGCTCTCCTACTATCTCTCTGGACGGCCCTCCGAGGCCATTCCATACCTGGAGAAGGTGCAGGGCTGGTACCCTCGCGCCAACGTGGACGCTGCCTACATCCTCGGAGTTTCCTACCTGCAGAACAAGAACTATCCGATGGCACGGAAAGCGTTTGCCCGCATGTTTGACCTGCCGCCGGATTCCGCCGCCAGCTATCTGTTCACCGCGCGCATGCTATTGCGCCAGGAGTTCCAGCCGATAGCCGAGGAGTACGCGCAGAAGGCGGTGGCGCTCGATCCCAAGCTCCCACTGGCGCACTTCCTGCTGGGGGAGCTCTACATGTTCAAATCACAGATCCCGGAGGCGATCGGCGAATTTCAAAAGGAGATGGCCATCAACCCGGCGCATGCTGCGACCTATTACAAGCTGGCCGACGCTTACTCGCGGGTGCAGAAATATGACGACGCCGAGCGCCTGCTGCAGCGCTCGATCTGGCTGGATTCAACCGCCAGCGGACCCTACGTGCTCATGGCCAAGGTACTGCTGAAAAAAGGAGAGCCGGAACTCAGCGCTCGTGCCGCGCAACGCGCCCTCAGCATGGATTCGAACAACTACGTGGCGCACTACCTGCTGGGACAGGCATACCAGGTTCTGGGCAACAGCGCAGCCGCCGACAATGAGTTCAAGATCTCGCAGCAGCTGCAGGCCAAGCAGACGCACAGCGCCGAGGAGCTGAGCAAATAGCGCTGTGGGTGCGGCATTTGCGCTACCTGGCCCCGGGCGGCGCAACCCCCTGGCGTTCGCCTTGCCCCAGCCTGGCGCGCAGGCCAGGAGGAAGCTGCTCGAGCAGCACCAGGAAGGCGCCATTCGTCCACCCAAAACCGATGACGTTGGCGCTGTAGCCGACAGCGAGATGGACTTCGTCGGAGCGGGTCACGACGTTGTATTTCTCGCGAATGGTGCCGTCGCTGGTGAAGTTGTCCACGACCATGGAGAGGAATTTGTAGGAGAGACGATCGGCTTCGTCGTCGAACTTGTAGCGCCGCAGGCCTTCAATGGCGAGCATCTGGATGGGGGCCCAGCCGTAGGGATAATCCCACTGGACCTTGGTTTCGCGGTCGCTCATCACGATGCCGCCGGGCTGTTCGAAGGCCTTCAGGTTGCGAAGAAGTGCACGCGCCTGGTCCGCGGAAGCCATGCCGGACCACAGGGGATAGAAGGCGGTGGCATAGTTGTAATCGGAGCGCTGGTTGCGCTGGAAGTCCCAGTCGTAGAACAGCCCGCGCTGCGGATCCCACAAGTACTTGTTGATGAGATCGGCGCGGCGCTTGGCGCGGTCCTTCCAGGTGCGCGCCTGCTCCGCGTGGCCCAGGAGCGAACTGATCGTCTCCAGGTCCTGCTCGGTTTTGTAGAGCAGGCTATTGAGGCATACGGGCGCATAGTGGTGGGTGCTGCCGCTGTAGGGACCAAAGCGAAAAGAAATGTCGAAGCCGGACTCACGCATAGCGCGGTCGCCTTTGTAGTAGTCCGCGGTGAGCTCCAGGGTAGCCGCTGAGCTGCAAGCGCGGCCCTTCGCCCCCTCCGTGCAGACTTCCAGGGTGTAAGCGGGGACGGGAATCGGCTGCGCGGCGCGCGGACCGTGCGCGAAATAGCTGTTGGGAATTCCGCCCGCCAGCAGGCCGGTGATTACCTGGGCGTAATACGGATCGCCGGTATCGGCGATGTCTGCGGTTGGGCCGTCGCCGTAGTCATAGTAGCGGGAGAGGCCAGTGTTGCCCGCCAGATGCTGGCCGGTGGTCCACATCTCGTAGTCGCGGACGATGAAGGGATAGGCACGCTCCAGCCACTCACGGTCTGTCTTGCCGCCTGACGCTTCCTGTTCATACACCGCCAGCACCATGGAGCTGAGAAAGGGGGGCTGGGAGCGGGTGAGGAAGTAGGTGCGATTGGCATTCAGAATGGCGCCGTAGTGTTGGATCTCGAAAAAGAAGTTCTCTACCATGCCGCGGGCGAGCTCGGTCTTTCCGGCACGCAGCAGGCCACGGATGATGAAGTAGCTGTCCCAACCATACATTTCGTTGAAGAAGCCGCCGGGCACCACGTAGGGGTGGGGCAGGAAGAGCAGTCCGGGCCTGGAGAGCAGCCGCATGTCAAAGGAGCCTGGCGCTGTGATCGCCTGTGGCAGTCGGGCAGCCTGGATGCCGCACTTGCTTTCCAGTTCTCTGGCGACGGGCGGCATCTCCATGTCGGCGGGAAAATAGACCACGGCTTTGCCGAGCTGTTTGCGCTCGTCGGTGACGGTCTTGCAGTCATCCATCGAGCGGCCCAGAGTTCCCCAGGCCTTTTCGATGTAGGTGAGAATTCCGGTTAATCCGCCATTTGGCGCAACTGGAGCGGGATTCTGGGCGATGGCCTGCTCCAGGACAACGCCGAGCAAGACCAAAGCAAGCGCAACGCGAAACCGAAGTCGAATCATGGCCAACCTGTAAGTGCGCAGAGAGCCCGAGAAAATCTCGGCGCCTCCACGGCTGAAGACAAAGAGCCTTTGCCTGGCGTCTGCGGGAGGTCATGGTAGCGTTGCCGCGCACAAGCGTCAAACGGGTTCTGGATGATTGGCACTGAGCGCCAGAACAAGGGGGTTGTGGCACGCCAGAAACGAAGAAACTCTCGACTCGGATGATGGCTTGCGCTAACCTCCGCAGCGCAAAGTTGGCCGCAAGGTCATGCTGATCCGGCGACAGGTCCGGAGTCAGAGAATTGGCGCATACGGCTGGAGGACGGGAAGAGTGACAAACCTCGAGATCAGGAGCGAGGTCGCAGGTCAGCCGGCGATATGGATTGCGAAGAGAGTATCGGGAGCGATTCTGGCGGTCTCTACATTCCTGCTGGCGCAGCCCGTACTTGAGGCGCCGGTGGCGGACATTCAGCGGCTTTCCACGCAACCAATCATCGCGCCTCGCAAGAACAGCTTCGATTCGGCCGGGGCGTTCAATCCGGCGGTAGTCAAGCGCGGAAATGAGTTCGTCATGCTCTATCGCGCGCAGGACGATCAGGGCACGTCGCGCCTGGGATACGCGACCAGCAGCGATGGAATTCACTTCGAGACACGGGACAAGCCGGTGTTCGTGCCCGAGGCTGACTATGAGAAGGACGGCGGAGTCGAAGACCCGCGGCTGGTGGAAATCGGCGGGAGCTACTACCTCACATATACGGGTTACAACAAGAAGGACGCGCAGCTCTGCCTGGCTGTTTCGCAAGACCTGATTCACTGGCAGCGGCGCGGGGTCATCCTGCCCGCGTACAAGGGCAATTGGAACGTGGGCTGGACTAAGTCGGGCGCGATCGTGACCGAGAAGATCAAGGGCAAGTATTGGATGTATTTTCTGGGCACGGCCATGGATAAGACGGACCAGACGGGCCTGGCTTCGTCGGAGGATCTTATCCACTGGACGGAAGCATCGAAGACGCCGGTGCTGCCGCGTCGGCCCGGGCAGTTTGATTCGCGAGTGGTGGAGCCGGGCCCGCCGCCGATTCTGACTCCGGATGGCATTCTCCTGTTCTACAACGGGGCTGATGACCGGCTGGTGTATCGATTGTCGTGGGCGCTGTTCGACAGAAATGATCCGGCCCACCTGCTGGGCCGGGGGGATGTTCCCCTGCTCTCTCCGGAGCTGGAGTGGGAGAAGGTGGGCCAGGTGCCGAATGTGGTGTTCGTCGAAGGGCTGGTGCGAGAGGGGAAGCGTTGGTTGTTTTACTACGGCGGAGCGGACAAATACGTTGGAGTCGCGGAAGGGCGAAGCCGGTGAGCAGCGACCAAAAGCCGCGAAGGGTGGTGGGGTTGGGAGAGGTGTTGTGGGACCTGCTGCCGAGCGGAAAGCAGCTGGGGGGAGCGCCGACCAACTTTGCCTACGCGGCAAATCTTCTGGGCGACAACGGCATTGTGGCCAGCCGGGTGGGAAACGACGCACTGGGAGCGGAGATTCGCGGTCGGCTCCACGCGCTGAAGCTGGACTCCAACAGCGTGCAGGGCGATGACACCCATCCCACGGGCACAGTCGAAGTCTCCCTCGATGCGAATGGGCAGCCACAATTCACCATCGCGGAGGGTGTGGCGTGGGACTTCCTGGAATGGACGCCGCAATGGAAGAAGCTGGCTGAGGGTACCGATGTGGTGTGTTTCGGCTCGCTGGCACAGCGGTCGGGCGCTTCCCGGCAGACCATCGGCAGGTTTCTCGAGGCCACCAGGGACGCGGCGCTGCGAGTCTTCGACGTCAATCTGCGGCAGAGCTTTTTTGACAAGGGAGTGCTCGATGCGTCCATGAAATGTGCGGACGTTGTGAAGCTGAACGAACATGAGCTGCCGCAAGTGGCGGCGATGTTGGGCGTGCAACGCGCGTCCGAGGAGCAGGCTATGCGCCGGCTTCTGGAAAAATACGAACTGCAGCTGGTGTGTGTCACCAAGGGAGCGGAAGGGAGCCTGCTGGTGGCGCGGAGCGGGAGCGCACGCCATCCGGGATTCAAGGTGAAGGTCAGTGACACGGTGGGTGCGGGGGATGCCTTCACGGCCTGCCTGGCGCATCACCATGTGCGGGGAGCGCCGCTGGAGGAGATCAACGATGCCGCCAATCGGCTGGCAAGCTGGGTGGCCTCGCAGCCTGGGGGAACACCGCCGCTGGGAGGTAGGCCGCTCGAGGAGCTGCTGGCGGGGGTGTAGACACGGTCCCGGGTCTCGCAAGTGTGCGAGACCTGGGGCAACTGCGCCGTTCTTAGGCCATAACTGGTGCAATCCCTGAACTCGGGATTCAGGGGCCTAATCCCGTGAGTTAGAGCTAGAATAGCTGCGCAATACGTAATTGCCGACAGAACCGACGCTGAACCGGCTGTATTTATATGGGCCGCCGCTCCACAATCAGTATCAATCTTAGACCGCACATCGTTCGTGCGACACTGATCGCATGCATGGTTACTTCCTTTTTTGCTGGCGGGATTTGCTCTAATGCCGCGGACTCAAACCAGGCGACCGGCGTCAATCTTTCAGGTCAGCCGGTAGATCCATTGAAGACTGCAAATGGCAAGGTTACAGTTTTGATTTTTGTACGAACAGACTGCCCGATCTCCAACCGATATGCTCCGACTATCCAAAGACTGAGCTCGCAATTTGCCGGGCGCAGCACTTTTTGGCTGATCTATCCAGCTAAGTCTGAGACATCGGGTTCGATTCAACAGCACTTGAAACAATATGGATACAAGCTCGGCGCTCTCCAGGATCCGCAGCATACGCTGATAAAGGCGAGTCATGTCGAGGTGACGCCCGAGGCCGCGGTCTTCAATGCATCGGGCGATCTCGTCTATCATGGCCGCATCGACAATTGGTACGAGGATTTCGGTCACGCTAGAACAGTTCCCACAACCCACGAATTGGCCGATGCCATCTCAGCCGTTCTGAACGGCAGGCGACCCACGGTGAATTCCAGTCCGGCGATAGGTTGCTATATCTCCGATCTCCAATGAATCGTAGCGTTCTAAGAGTCGTCGCAGGACTCATTGGAGCCGCAATAGCCTTGGTCATAGCGTTTCCGCCCAGGCAAGTTACGATCCATGCCGAATCCTCTGCGAGGACAGACGATCTCAAGGTCACCTTCACTCATGACATTGCGCCCATCATTTTCCACAACTGTGCTGGATGCCATCATCCCGGAGGAGCGGGGCCGTTTCCCCTGCTCACCTATGAGGACGTAAAGAGCCATGCACGACAGATCGCCACGGTTACCGGTTCGCGATTCATGCCTCCATGGCAGCCCGAGCCGGGCGAACTCAAGTTTGATGGTGAACGCCGGCTTTCCGACGCGCAAATCACGGTGATCCAGCAATGGGTTGAGGAGGGAGCGGTGGAAGGACAACCGGGTGAGCTGCCGCCGGTGCCCCACTTTGCTGAAGAAGGATGGCAACTGGGCACGCCCGACTTGGTTCCGCGTACGCAAAAGCCGTTTCTGTTGCCGGCTGCAGGAGGAGATACGTATTGGAATTTTGTCCTGCCGATCCCCGTGGACGGGACGCGATGGGTGAAAGCGGTTGAGATTCGGCCGGGGGAGAAACGACTAGTTCATCATGCCAACATGCTGGTCGATCGCCTGGGTCGCGCGCGCGAATTGGAAAAAGAGCCGGGCTCGGGCTTTGGTGGAATGGAGATCCGCCTGGAATCCGAGGCCTTCGATCCTGATAGCCATCTGCTCTTCTGGAAACCGGGTAGCGTCCCAGCAGAAGAGCCCGAGGGCATGGCGCTGCGAATCGACAAGGGCACAAACCTGGTCCTGAATATGCATCTGCAACCTTCCGGAAAACCCGAAGTCATTCAGCCCAGCGTAGGACTCTATTTCACCGACAAACCCGCCACTCTGCATCCCATGCTGCTGGAGATCGAAAACGATGCCGCCCTACACGTTCCCGCCGGGGCCAAAGAATTTGCAGTCGCGGACGAATTTATCCTGCCCGTCGAAGTCGATGTGTTGGCCATCTATCCTCACGCACACTATCTCGGCAAGGATATCCTCGCCTACGCGCGCCTTCCCAATGGCAGCGTAAAGACGCTCATTCACATTCCGCACTGGGACTTGAATTGGCAGGCTGTTTATCGCTATGCCGAGTTGGTTCGTCTGCCCAAAGGCACAGTCCTAGGCATGCGCTATACCTATGACAATTCCGAGGCCAATCTTAGAAATCCCAATCATCCTCCGCAATTGGTAAAAGGTGGCAATCGCTCGAGTGATGAGATGGCGCACCTTTGGCTACAGGTGTTGCCTCGATCCGATACGCCTCCTGATGTCGACCCCCGAAGGCTGCTGCAGGAGGCGCTCTCGCGCCATGAAGTGGAGAAAGATCCCGGAAACTTCGAAGCGCAGTATAACCTCGCCGCCATGCTGGGCGCGCGCGGGGAAACCAAAGAGGCGGTCGCGCACTACATTGCCGCAGCCGAAATTCGACCTAAGGATCCAGTTGTGGCCAATGCCCTGGGGAGCGTGCTGCTGGCGAATGGCGATGTGCGAGGTGCAATCCGCAGCTTCCAGGCTGCCCTGCAGGAGCGCCCCAATTACTTCGATGCACGCTACAACCTGGGAATCGCGCTGGCCTCGCAGGGTGATTTTCCGGCAGCTGCCCAGGAGTTTCAGGAGTCGGTCCGACTGAATCCCGAGGACGCGAATGCTCACGCGAATCTTGGGGCTGCTCTCGCCCAACTGGGAAAGTTAATGGAAGCGAAATCGCAGTTAGAGATCGCGCCAAAACTTCGGCCCGACAGCCAGCTCGCGCGAGACAACTTGGCCGAAGTGGAGCAGATGATCGCACGGCAAGGAAAGTCCAACTGAGAGTGGCATTTGGGCGCGGAGCAATTGAGGTTATCCGTCGGCGGGCGGAGTGCGGGCAATTACCTGCCGTATCCTGTGCGCACTGCGCTCACTCCTGCACAAAGGCGACGTACAGCAACTTGGTGTCACGCTGGACTTGCAGAACGACGGGAGCACCGGGTGCGATCGCCTTCATCGCGCTGCGCAGACCCTCGAGAGTGGTGACTTTCTCGCCATTCAAGCTGCGAATCACGTCGGCCGTGGCCAGCGGCACTTCCACATTCGAACCCGTGGCACGGGCCGCTACTACGACGCCGTAGGGATCTCGAAGGCCTTGGGTCATGGGGATGGTCTTGCTGTCCAATTCCACGCCCAGAATGCCCAAGGAGGGCACGAGGTTCTTCTCCGGGTCGGCCAGCGTGATCACGCGGTCCATGTCCTGCGGCGCATCCAGCGCGACCATGGTGAAGGACTGTTGAGTTTTTCCCCTCAGCACGACCAGATGGACTACCTCGGGGGACTCGCGCAGCAAAAAGAAGTAATTGACGCTGGGCAAGTCGTCAGCGGGGCGACCGTCGACCGAAACCAGAACGTCGCCGGGCTGCACGCCGGCGGTGTCAGCCGGGCCTCCAGGCGTAACGTCG
>DATHDM010000131.1:0-11508 GCA_035319065.1 Terriglobales bacterium | reverse complement strand
AGACGGCCTGCGTCCCGGCTGCGTGGCCGATGCCAGCGATGACGCCCAGTTTGCCGAACTCCGGACCCTGGGCGAGCTCACCCGCATCGCCTGGCAGGAGGACGTGCAGGTGATGATCGAGGGCCCCGGACACATCCCCATGGACAAGATTCAGGAGCAGGTGGATAAGGAAGTGGAGATGTGCGACGGCGCTCCCTTTTACACCTTGGGTCCGCTGGTCACCGACATCGCCCCCGGCTACGACCACATCACCTCCGCCATCGGGGCGGCCATGATCGGCTGGTACGGCGCTTCCATGCTCTGCTACGTCACTCCCAAGGAGCACCTGGGCCTGCCCAACGAGAAGGACGTCAAAGACGGCATCATCGCCTACAAGATCGCCGCTCACGCCGCCGACATCGCCCGTCACCGTCCGGGGGCTCGCGATCGCGACGACGCTCTCAGCTATGCCCGTTACACCTTCGACTGGGAGAAGCAGTTCGCGCTCTCCCTCGATCCCCAGACGGCGCGCTCCATGCACGATGAAACCCTCCCCGGCGACGACTACTACAAGGCCGCCTTCTGTTCCATGTGCGGCCCTAAATTCTGCTCCATGAACTACTCGTCCAAGGTGGATGAGTACAACCGGCAGGTGCATGGGGTGGAGAAGAAGGACTACTCGGAGCTGGTCAAGCAGTTGGTCAGCCTGAAGTAAACCGGCGAATCGACTCGGCGGATGACAGGTCCGAAAATTTTCCCGGCAGGATGCGCCGCCTCAGGCGGCTTTGGACAGCTCTTGCTGCTTCGGTTCCGCTGCCCGGTAGCGGGCCAGCTTCCGAAGGATGTACCTGCCCTTGCCCGTCAGAAATAGCGCCACTTCCCGCGCCACCTCTCGGATCAGCAGTTGATCCCGCAGCGACAGCGTGTGGTCCTCTTCCGCCAACACCTTGATGGCGCCCAGCACATTCTGGCCTATCGAAACCGGTACGATCACGCGCTCCGCAGGCGCTGGCACGCCGTTGGCTGCCGAGGGCAAACTCAGCGCCGTCTTCACCTCGGAGTCGCAATCGTCCCCGTGCGCGATGCAGTCGGCCGCCATTTCGCCTACCCCCCGAAAAGCAACCGCGCTGCAATTTCCGGACGCCGGCAGGTAGAGCACCACGGTCCGGTAATGACGTCCCCGGTAAAGCAGGTCTACCACCGGCTGCAGCCGCGGCTCGCGCCGGCGAACCTTCTGCTGCAGCAGGCCCTTAACTTCCGCCGATATCTCTCTGGGATCGCGATAGTGGTGCACGGGTCCCCTTCCTCAGCGCCGCATGCCTCGACGGGCTCAGTCTAATTCCGGCTCCGGGTCCGGTCAACGAACAATGGGGACGGAACGGCGAAGCACTCCAAATCCGCGCTGAGGTCCGGTCAACCATGCAGACTTCGCTTTTAGAGGCTGCTGGCGGGAGCCGAGGCGGGTTGCGCGGCTGCTGCCACGCCCGACTGGCCCAGCGTCGTCGACTGGGGCTCCGCCAGCCAGGCGCGAATGGCCGGCATCGCCAGCCGTGCCGCCGTTTCCCCGGCCACGATCAGCTCCGCCGCCCGATCGAAGCAGTCGTAGCTGAAGCCGCGCACATCCGGATTGATCACCACATCCGCCGCCGACCGCCAGACGCTGCTCATGCGCTGCTGCGCGATCGAGAAGCACTGCCCGATGACGTCGAAGATGTGCCGCGGGCCGTTCAGATTCATGCCATCGCCGTTCAGATGCACGGCGATCACCCGCCGTGCCCCCATCTCGCGCAACGGCAAGGTGGGCACGGCATTGGAGAGCATGCCGTCCACCAGCAGGCGGCCGCCCAGGTTCACCGGCAGAAACATTCCCGGATACGCACAGCTCGCGCGCACCGGGTCGATCACATCTCCGGAGCGGAACACCACTGCATCACCGGTCACGAAGTCGGTCGCGGTCACCGCCAGCGGGATCTCCAGCTCCTCAAAAGTCATGGATTTGAGCGTGCGGCGTAAAAATCCCGTCATCCGATCGTTGGAAGCAAATCCGAAGCGCGAGATCGTCCAGCGGGCAAAGTGCTTGAAGCGCACCCGCAGCGCAACGTCCTCCAGTTCCTCGGCAGAGAGGCCGCAGCAAAAGCCGGCGCCGATGACCGACCCCACACTGGTCCCGGCAACAAAACCGATGGGGATATTTTCCTGCTGGAGGACCCGGATCACTCCGATATGGGCAAGGCCCCTTGCAAAACCTCCGCCCAGGGCGAGACCGATCTGAGGATTGGAACCCGAATCAACCGTTCGCGGGCGCGCCAACTCGCGTGTGAACGCGTCCAGGACACGAACCAGTTTACCTAGGACTTTCACGGCCCTTGACCCCACATCTTGCTGCCCTACTTCTACCAATTTAGGATGCTGATTTCAAAGGGAATGTTTATTTCAGCCATTACGCGCGTACCCAGCCGGCGCGGGAGCCGCTGCTGATGGCGCGCGAAATCTCAGCCGGAGGCGTGCTGGTCAGGCCCATAAAAGGGGAGTGGTGCATGGCCGCAATCGAGCCCCAAGGGCGCGATTCCCCCGCTTCTGCCAAAAAAACAACGGCAAAAACCGTACTTGCCCTGCCCAAAGGCCTCGTCGATGTCGGTGAAAAGCCCGAGGAAACCGCCCTCCGCGAGGTCCGCGAGGAAACCGGCCTCACCGGTACCCTGGTTACCAAGCTGCGAGACATCAAGTACTTTTACCGGCGCACCTGGGCGGGCGGAGAGCGGGTTTTCAAGATCGTCAACTTCTATCTGCTGCTCTACCAGAGTGGCCGCATGGGGGAAATCTCCCAGGAGATGAAGGTCGAGGTGCGCCGGGCCCTCTGGCTCCCTATGGCCGACGCCCCGCAGAAGCTGGCGTATCGCGGCGAGCGGGAAGTGGCCAAACTGGCGCTGGCTTACCTGCACTCGCATCCTGAGCTGATGGGAGACCGCGAGGCCGGCTAGCCCGGAGCTCGAGCGAGCAGGCCCTGGCAACCGGTGAATCCCTGGGCGCGACGTGCACGATGGCTGAGGCGGATATTCAAACAGGCGGTTGCACGAGCTTGCGCCCGTTCGCTCTGCCCCTAAAAAACGACGGCGCGCGCCGAAAGATGTGGGGTGAGGATGGCATCGACGCGCGCCCTATTAAGTTAGCGTCAGGTTAAAGGCATTCCCTGCGAATGTCAAGTAAGCTATTGAAATATCGTAACTTGCGTAACGTGCGCGATTAGCACGCGCGCGAAATCCGCGCAAGTGCGAGCGTCACCCCGGCGTGTGCTTTCAATACAACCGCGATGGGCACACTGCTCCCTTCTGCAAACCCAGACAAATCCGTCCCGCTAACATCGAGGCGGAGATTCGACAGCTCTGGATGAGCTTGCGTCGTGGGAAAAACTGCGCACTTACTGCTTCAGCTTGGGAACCTTGCTATCAAGCAGCGTAACCAGTTCCTGCCCACCCGCGGGTGGCTTCACGTCCTTCCCACGCACAATTTCGCTGGCGCTGATCGCCTTGCCGTACAAGCGTTGGTTGGCGTCGCCATCCTGGTGAAGAGTAGCGCCGTCTAGGGATACGCCAGCAAATAGACCTTTGGACCTCGCGTAGGTCAGCAGGTCGGAGCCGCCTACGTCCGTGCTGGTGGCACTCGCACTGCTTGGACCGGCAGTGGCACTGGCGTCACTGCCTACTTTGGTTTTGTCCTTCAGGATGGCCTCCACGCCCTTGTCGTCCATCACCAGCATCACAAAGTCGGTGGACGATCCCCCGACCTGCGCTCCGACGCTAGCGCCGCCAATGCTATACATCGCGGGCGCCGACCACTTGCCTTCGAATTTTTCTCCCTTGCGGCAGCTCAGTGCGCCACGGCCGCCACTTCCTCCCACACCAAATCCGAACTTCTTTACGTTCGGGAGCACCAGAATGCACCGCGATTTCGCCAGTAGATCAGCAGGAACGTTGTCGCCAGTGACCACCTGCTGAAAAACGGTAGCTGCATTCTTCAGAGTTTCCTCATCTTTCTCTTTGCTCGCGCCCCAGGAAGACGAAGCGAGGGACATAACGACCAAAATAACCAGGAGCCCGAACAGAGTACTTGTTGCAATCGATTTCGCCGGTCTTTTGAAGAGTGGACTGAGCATGACTTTTGACCTCCTTCGGGACAGGAAAAAATTTGGATGCAAAGGAAGTTGATGATCCGGCCTTCAGGAACCTGAGCCCAATAGCTTGCCACAACCTACGCCTCGGGAGCGGACAATGCAACTAGTCCAACTGTTGTTAAATCGCCATATCACTAAAAACCGCGAAAGCTCGCACCGCATAATCGCAATCTATGCCCGGTGGCAGCAGATGTTATCCGCCTCGCAGTTGGTCAACGACGCTGCTAGTGGTAATGCTGGTCGTGCTTATCGTCATTTTGGTTGGCGCTGTGCTCTCCCGGTTTCGCTAATTTGGGAGTGAAACATCGCCATTGCACAAGTCATCCGGATCACTCCCATCATGAAGTTCAGACAAACGCTTCGAGTACGAATCCTCTTGTCATCCTGTCATCGACCAGCAACTTCTGCTGCCGTGCCTCTGGGGGTCAGATACGCAAGTGCTGCTGCTATGAGAAATAGGGCGAGTACGTCGCCCCAAAGGTGCGCGATGTGTTCAGGGTTCGCCAGGGACTGCGCTCCCATGATGGCAGCGTGTACCACGCTCGACCAGATCGTGAACCAGATGAGACTCAAGTGCGCCAGCGGTTTACGGCTTGCAATCAGCAGAAATGCCCCCAGCGTGGCATAAATACCCAGAATCATCTGGAGATAGTGTGGGGTGTGCCCGGTATGCCAGGACCAACCGGAGGGCCACACAATCGTGAGCGGGTAAATTCCGACAATAAAGGCCACACCCACGAGTTGCAACGCGACGTGCAGATACTTGGTGCGATTGATTTCGGTCATGCTTTTCTCCTTGAGGCCAGGCGATGAAACTTGCGGCCTCGTTGCTGAGATTTCCTGGGCATGAGTCGGGATTCAGGTGGGAGCAAGATGGCTTGCCCGCTCGTCCGGAAGGGTTTGCTTATCGTCTTTTCGCGGCTTCTGCGAACACGGGCGGGAAGCCCACTCAAGCCCTGCGTTGGCTTGAGCGGGGCAGTTCCACAACTCGCGCAACCCTGAACTGTGGGTGCCCCATCCTGAGCGCAGCCACAGTTACGCCTTCTTCAAAGTAACTGACTTGGGTGAGGCCAGAGGAATTAATTTCTATCGGTGGCCTAGATGACGCGAGCAATTGCTGGAATGCGCCGTAAAACAACAGTCACAGTCCAGCTCAGTCCGACCGTGCTCAAAAAGACGATCAGCCCCTTGGTCGGAGCTGTCCAATGCGCCTTTAAAACTGCATACTGAAGCCAACTCACGCAGGCATAGTGGATAAGGTACATTCCATAAGCGTTGTCGCGCAGGCTGTCGAAAATACGTCGCGGTGTCCGAGCGAATCGCACGAACAGGGCCAGGAAGGCGAAGCTGGATGCGGCGCAAGACAGAGTGAAACCGAAGCATGCGATCGCTAACCACAGATTGGGTGAGCTTTTCGCAGTCATGGCCGTGATCGCGCCGAGGGTTGCCACTCCAAAGAAAATGAGCGCCGCAATAGTCCACATCAGCCAGCGACGTACCAGTTTACCGTCGGGAGCGAGCAGCCCCCGGTCCAAGCCGTAGGCGCCGACGCCTGCCGCTCTGATCGGATCTACCTTGACATTTGGTAGCAGTCCGTTTTCCGGCTCAACCATTGGCGGCGGAAACACCGTAAGTCCCTATTCGCTGGCGATCGTTGCAGATTTGAGTGGGGTTAGTGCAGGTTCTGCCAGTTTCGATGCTGCTCTCGACAGCACAGTTCCCGAACCTGCCAGCTTGGCCCTGCTCGCCGGCGGCTTGGTGGCATCCTTCGGCGCGATTCGCAGAAAGCTGCGCAAGTAAGTAACAAAGGGCCCCTCCGATAAGGCCGCTCTTTCGGAGCGGCTTTGCGATTGTGGCATTCACTTCGATCGACGTTGCGGTTGAAAAATCCCCATACCCAAATCAAGCGCTTAGGAGAACTCTCCCACCAGCTCCTCAAGCGTGGTCTCCTTGCTGATCGGACAGATTGCCATTCTGGCGATGACCTCGAGAAGCACGCTTAAATATGGGGCGAACTCTACAGTCCCATTCCTGTACACTGACTAGTCAACCTCACTCGCAGGTTGACGAACTCCTCATGCTTTATTTCCACTAATCTCATGATCAAGCGGATTGATAGAGTTGCAGTCCTGGGAGCCGGCACCATGGGCGCGCGCATCGCCGCCCACCTGGCCAACGCCGGGGTGCCCTCCTACCTTCTGGATATGGTTCTACCCGACTCCGACGGCGAGGCCCGCAACAAGATTGCCGCCGCTGGCCTGGAGGCGGTCCGCAAGTCCAAACCCGCCGCCCTGTTCGAGCCCGCCCTGGCGCGCCTGATTACCATCGGCAATTTCGAAGACAATTTGAAGTGGCTGGCGGAGTGCGATTGGATCGTTGAGGCGGTGATCGAGAACCTCGAGGCCAAGCGCGAGTTGCTGCGCCGGGTGGAGCAGGTCCGCAAGCCCGGCACCATCGTCACCACCAACACCAGCGGCCTCCCCGTCGGCAAGATCGCCGAAGGCTTCTCCGACGACTTCCGTCGCCACTGGTTCGGCACCCACTTCTTCAACCCGCCCCGTTACATGCGCCTGCTGGAGCTGATCCCCACTCCTGAAACCGACCGGCCCGCGCTGGAGGCGCTGGCCCAGTTCTGCGATCTCAGGCTTGGCAAGGGCATTGTGTACGCCAAGGACACTCCCAATTTCATCGCCAACCGCATCGGCACCTTCTCCGTGCTGAACGTGATGCGGGTGATGCAGCAGATGGACCTCACCATCGAGGAAGTTGACGCCCTCACCGGCCAGGCTGTGGGCTGGCCCAAGTCGGCGACCTTCCGGACCATCGACTTGGTTGGCCTCGACGTGCTCGGGCACGTGGTCGGCAACATGCGCGCCAATGTCCAGGACGAACGCAGCGACCTTCGCCTGCCCGACTTCTTCCGCAACATGCTCGATCGCAAGCTGCTCGGCGACAAGACCAAGGGCGGCTTTTACCGTAAGCAGAAGTCGGCGCAAGCCGAGGAGCGCTTCGCCATCGACTGGAAGACCATGGAATACCGCCCGCGCAAGAAGGCCGGCTTCCCTTCCCTCGAGCTGGCGAAGAACATCGAGGATTCAAAAGAGCGGCTCCGCGCCCTGATCGGAGTGGAAGCTGGCGGTCCGGCCAAAAACGATAAAGCCGGCCAATTCCTCTGGACCACCCTCTCCGAGCTTTGGACCTACTCCGCCAATCGCGTGCCCGAGATCAGCGACTCCATCGTCGCCATCGATCGCGCCATGCGCCTGGGCTTCAACTGGGAGATGGGACCGTTTGAGCTGTGGGATGCCGCCGGCGTAGAGCGCACCGTGGAAATGATGAAGAAGCAGGGCAAACCCGTGGCCGCGAACGCGGAGAAGCTGCTGGCAGCGGGCGCTAAGTCCTGGTACCAGGACGCACCCAAGTCGGCCTCCGGTCGGGCCTACTTCGATTTGGCTGCTTCCGCTTTTCAGCCGCTCCAGGTGCCCGACGGCGTGTGGTCGGTCGAGGTGGCAACGAAAAATGCCGGCGGGGTGGTGAAGAAGAATGCCGGCGCTTCACTGATTGATCTGGGAGACGGCGTCGCCTGCATCGAGTTTCACTCCAAGATGAACGCCATCGGCGGCGACATTCTCCAGCTCATCACCCAGACCCTGAAGCCGGGCGGGGCGGGCGACAACTTCGACGCCTTTGTCGTCACCAACGACGCCGCGAACTTCTCCGTCGGCGCCAACATCATGCTCCTGCTCATGGCCATCCAGGAGCAGGAGTGGGACGAGATCGACTTCATGGTCCGCGGCTTTCAGGGCATGACCCAGGCCCTCAAGTTTTCCCCCAAGCCGGTAGTTGTGGCTCCCTTCGGCATGGCGCTGGGTGGGGGCTGCGAGGTGGCCCTGCACGCACCCGTTCGCCAGCCGCATGCCGAGCTCTACATGGGACTGGTGGAAGTCGGCGTCGGCCTGCTGCCGGGCGGCGGCGGCTGCAAGGAGATGACCCTGCGCGCCGTGGACAGCGCAACCGCCATCCGCCCCGACGGCCGTGGCGAATCCGTGGAGCTGATGGAGGCTATGAAGAAGGCCTTCGAGACGGTTGCCATGGCCAAGGTTTCCACCTCCGCCAGCGAGGCGCGCCACCTGGGATTCTTGTCCAGCGGCGACCCGATAGTCATGAACCGCGAACGCCTGCTGGCCGATGCCAAAACGCTGGCCCTGGAAATGACCCGCGTCGGCTACAAGCCTCCGGTGCCGCGCACGGACGTCCCCGCCCCCGGCGAAAGCATCCTGGCAACTTTGAAGCTGGGCGTCCATCTAATGAGGCAGGGCGAGTACATCACCGACCACGAAGTCAAGATCGGCAATAAAGTGGCTGAAGTTCTCTGCGGCGGGGCGGTATCGCCGGGCACACCCGTGAGCGAGCAGTACCTTCTCGACCTGGAGCGCGAGGCCTTCAAATCATTGTGCGGCGAGAAGAAAACCCAGGAACGGATTGCCCACACCCTGAAGACGGGCAAGCCGCTGAGGAATTAAGGCTTATAGCTGTACGATTAGCTATCAGCAATGACCGTTCACCACAGAGGCCCAGGATTGGCTGCGGAAAAGATCTTCTGGGCGGAATGAAATAATCGAGGGTCTGTTTATGCGGGAAGTCGTAATTGCAAGTTCAGTTCGTACGCCGGTCGGCAAAGCCTACAAAGGCACGCTGCGCGCCACCCGTCCCGACGAACTGGCGGCGGTGGCGATCAAAGGTGCCTTGGCGCGCGTGCCCCAACTCGATCCCCGGGAGATCGAGGACGTGATCCTGGGCTGCGCCATGCCCGAGGCCGAACAAGGCATGAACGTGGCGCGCATCGCCTCCCTGCGTGCCGGCCTGCCGGTCGACACCTCGGCCATGACCATCAACCGCTTCTGCTCCTCCGGCTTGCAGGCGATTGCGCTGGCGGCCGAGAGGATTATGGCGGGTGGGGCGGAAGTAATCTTGGCGGGCGGCGTCGAATCCATGACCATGATCCCGATGGGGGGACACAAGGTTTCGGCAAATCCCTGGCTGGTCGATCACTATCCCGACGCCTACCTCTCCATGGGGCTGACCGCGGAGCGCCTGGCGCAACGCTATGCCATCACGCGTGAGCAGGCGGATGAATTTTCCCTGCGCTCCCACCAGAAGGCGATCGCAGCCATCCAGGCGGGTAAGTTTGAAGACGAGATCGTGCCGGTGCCGGTGAGTTTCACCACCCCCAACGGCGCTAAGCCCAAGCGCGTCGATATCACCTTCAAGCTGGATGAAGGGCCGCGCGCCGACACTTCGCTGGAAGCTCTGGCCTCCCTCAAGCCCGCATTCCACGCCAAGGGCACCGTGACCGCGGGCAACTCCTCGCAGATGTCCGACGGCGCCGCCGCAGCGGTGGTCATGTCAGCCGAGCGCGCGAAGGCTTTAGGCATTAAGCCGCTGGCGCGGTTCGTCTCCTTTGCCACCGCGGGCTACAAGCCGGAAGAGATGGGCGTGGGGCCGGTGTTTGCCATCCCCAAGGCGCTGAAGATTGCCGGCCTCGAGCTGGCCGACATCGACGTCATTGAGCTGAACGAGGCGTTCGCCACGCAATCGCTGGCGGTGATCAAGGAGGCCGGGCTGGATCCTGCGAAGGTCAACCCCAATGGCGGAGCGGTTGCCCTGGGACATCCTCTGGGCTGCACTGGCGCCAAGCTCACGGCAACCATCCTGCGCGAGCTCAAGCGCCGCGGTGGCCGTTTCGGCCTGGTGACCATGTGCGTCGGCGGCGGCATGGGTGCCGCGGGCATCTTCGAAAACGTTTAAGTATGGAGACTAACCACGAAGGCCTCGAAGGTACACGATGGTTTCTTTCTTAAGGGACGGGACTGTTGTCCCAAGCGCGTTGCTCACGGCAGGTCATCTCGCCGTGGCACCAAGCTTGATCGTGATCGGCTGAAGTTACCGGCCCTCCTTGGTCGTCCTTCGTGTCCTTTCTGGTAAATGGAGAATCTATGGCGACAGCAACGGTCAGCAAAAACAAAGTCATTGGCGGAAGTTTCCTGATCCAGGATTCCCCCCTGGAGGAGGTTTTCACGCCGGAGGATTTCACCGATCAGCACCGTCTGATTGCGCAAACCACCGAAGATTTCGCCAACAACGAAATCGTCCCCAACTTTGACAAGATTGAACACAAGGAGTTCGCGGTTACCCGCGACCTGCTGAAGAAAGCCAGCGAACTGGGCCTGACCTCGGTCGATGTGCCTGAGCAGTTTGGGGGCATGGAGATGGACAAGGTCTCCTCCGCCATCATTGCCGACCGCATCGCCAAGTCCGGCAGCTTCTCCGTCTCCTTTGGCGGACACGTGGGCATCGGCATGCTCCCCATCGTCTACTTCGGAACCGAGGCGCAGAAGACCAAGTACCTGCCAAAACTGGCTACCGGAGAGTGGATTGGAGCCTACGCGCTCTCCGAATCTTCCTCCGGATCGGACGCGCTCAACTGCCGCGCCCGGGCCGTTCTCTCCCCCGACGGCAAGCACTACCTGCTCAACGGCGAGAAGATGTGGATCACCAACGCCGGCTTTGCCGACGTGTTCATCGTTTTCGCCAAGATCGATGGCGAGAAGTTCACCGCTTTCATCATCGAGCGTAATTTCCCCGGCTTTACCATCGGGGCCGAGGAGCACAAGATGGGCATTCGCGGCTCCTCAACCTGCCCGCTGATCCTCAACGATTGCCAGGTTCCGCTGGAGAATCTGCTGGGCGAAGCCGGCAAGGGACATGTCATCGCCTTCAACATTCTGAACGTGGGCCGGTTCAAGCTGGGCGCGGGTTGCGTGGGCGGGGCGCGCACCGCGCTGCAGAACGCCATCGGCTATGCCCGGCAGCGCAAGGCGTTCGGTAGGGTCATCGCCGACTTCGGCATGATCCGCGAAAAGCTGGCCAACATGGCCACCTGCATCTACGCCGGTGAAGCCGCCGTCTATCGCACGGTGGGCATGATGGACGTCGCCCTCGCCGAGGTCGACAAGTCCGCCGCCGATGCCGCCACCCAGATCCGCAAGGCCATCGAGGAGTATGCCGTCGAGTGTTCCATCATCAAAGTCTGGGGCTCCGAGATGCTGGACTACGCGGTCGATGAGACCGTGCAGGTCTATGGCGGCTATGGCTTCGTCGAGGAGTACCCGGCCGAGCGCGCGTACCGCGATTCGCGGGTGAACCGGATCTTCGAGGGCACCAACGAAATTAACCGCATGATCGCCACCGGCTGGCTGCTCAAGAAAGCCATGTCCGGCCAGCTCCCCCTCATGTCCAGGATCAAGCAGGTGCTGGACGAGGTCATGGCCGGTCCCAGCTCCAGCGACGGCCTCGAG
>DATHDM010000130.1:0-16916 GCA_035319065.1 Terriglobales bacterium | reverse complement strand
GCGGGTAGCGGACGGCTGGCGGTGCGTTGCATCAGGGCGTCGGCTTCGCGCTCCAGGACTTCGTTGAAGGCGGCGGTGCCTGCGGAGACCAACCCGATGCCCAGGAGAGCATGAAGCAAGGTCCAGGTCAGCGAGGCGACCGAGGACTTGACCGCGCCAAAGTAGAAGCCCGTCCAGGCGGTCATTACGATCAAGGTGGTGACGCGCAGCTTAACCAATTCCGCGTAGTCGTGCGCCAGATTGATGCTGCCGCGGGTTGTCCAAAACGGGTGGGTGGCGCTGCTCATGCAATCACAGCCTTCCGGGTTCGCGAAGCGACAAGTTCGGTTTCATTGATGGGAACTGCGACATGCCGCCAGGCCTGAATGGCGAGCACAACGCTGGTGGCCAGCAGCAGGGCGCCCACCGCAACATGAGCCACGGTTGACCAGACCAGCAGCGAAGCGGGCTGGGTGGCATCGGCTCCCCATACGACTCTCGCCAGGAAAGCAAGGAAGCCCAGACATAGCTGGGTGATCAGCAGGCCCAGCATCAGGATCGCCGGACGCCGCAAGGCGTCGAGCTGCGAATAGTAAGACAGGACGCGGATAGCAGTCCAGGTCAGGATGATGACGACCAGCAGCGAGTGAATGACGTGAGGCTGCCATCCCATGCCCTTATGGCGGAACATGCCGCCGAGGATGAGCTGAACGTAGAGCAGGGCGATGGAGAGCAGAGTCAGGGTAACCAGGCTGGGGCGGCGGCGATCGACGGCCATCTTGGGCTGCTCGTTGACCCAGTTGCGTCCGGTGAAGAGGGCAATCGCCACTGCGATGCAGAAGAAGGTCTGGCCCACCACGGCATGGGCGGTGGATACCGCCGGAGGAAGAAAGCGCCAGACGGTGATGCCGCCAAGGATCGCCTGCACGATGATGGTTCCGAAGGCGCACAGGGCCAGGTTCTTCATCCAGCGGCGACGATCCACGACCCAGGTGGAAATGGCAATCCCCAGAGTGAGCAGCATGGTGAAGCCAGCGATCATGCGATGGCCGTGCTCGTAGAGAACCCCTCCGACCATCCTGGGCATGCGGAAAGTGTGGAAGGTAGTGGGCCAGTCGGGTACGGCCAACCCCGCGTCGTTGCTGGTGACCAGCGCCCCGGCGATGATGAGAAAGAAAGTCGCCAGGGCGGTGAACACCGCAAAGATGTGGTGCTCCCGGTTACAGGGGGTGGTCAGAGAGGTCAGAACCTGTCTCCTTCATTCCGCACATTCATGCTGGCGCCTGGTCGGGTTCCCGGGTCGTATGAATATACCATCGGACCGCTACTAAGCCGTGAGCAGCGAGGCAGGCTTAGAGCGTCGCAGGCAAGCTGCAGGAGGGCGCGATTGTGCGCCCTCCGCCGGATTTGCTAGGAGCCTTTCACGGTGAAATCCACCGACTTGGACTCCTTCGGTCCCACCGTGACCTTCTGGTCCTGCTCGCCAAATTTCTCGTGCACAACCGCAATGGTGTAAGTGCCCGGAGGCAGCCCGGCGATGGTGAACTTGCCATTCTTATCGGTAACTGCGTAGAAGGGGCTTTTCACCACGTTGACGTACATCTTCATCCAGGGATGCTGGTTGCACTTGACCGGGAGCAGGATCTCTTCGCGGGCGAAGGTCTTCTCCAGGGGAGCCGCCTTGGGAGTCTGCGATTCGTTCCACTCCCGATTGTCCTTGGGGGTGGGGTGAATGTTGTGGGTGGTGTTGTCGCTGTTGATCACCTTAACGGTTTGTCCGGTCATGACGCCCAAGACGTGGGGGTGGTAGCGGCAGCCTTGCTGGTCGATGGTGACAGCTTCCTTAGGCGCTTCGAAGGTGCGGTCGCCCAAGCCGTCCTTGACGTACACGAAGGCGTTCTCCAGACTGCCATTCTCGACGACGACGATCTCGGTCATGTTGGCTGCAGAGCCGCAAGCCGGATCCTGGCTCATATCGATCTTCTGCGGCTTAGGTGCGGCGCCGTCAAACTTCACGGTCCCGGAGATGGTTGCGACCGTACTGGGGTCGATGGGAGTGGCGGCAGCTGCGAGCTTGGATTCCGCAGCAGGTTTTTCAGCCTCCGTGCCCTCCTTCTTGCCGCATGCTCCCAGCAGAAGCACAACGAGCAAGACGAGAGGCAGGAAAGCGCACTTGGTTTTGTTCATAAAGATCCTCTTTCTAGTAATGCGAGTTGGGTTTGGGCAGGGGGTCATCCCCAGCCCGGAATTTGTGCGGTTCTCACCGGCCCCGGACTGCCTCCGGAGAAACCACTTTGCCAGTCGGCGAGGGACTCGGCGGTGCAGGGCTCGGAGACCGCCGGACATTCTACCGCGAACCTCCCGGAGAAGAGGAAGGGACAGCCCCGCGGGCCCTGGCCTGAGGTGAATGCGCGCGTGACGGCGCTTTCTCGGCCTTGGTGGGAGCGGCAGGCATGCGCGCGCCCACCCGGTGCTGCTCCTCCGGTGTGAGCTGGAAAATGTAACGCACCAGCAGTTTGGTGTGATCCTTGGTGTATCCATTAAAGGAAGGCGGAGTCGGTCCAGAGAAGACCCACTGGTCGCCAGCCTTGCGGAACAAATTGGAAGGCATGGCGGTGCCGGGGCTGATGCTCTGCGGATCGACGATCCAGCGCTCAGTCCAGCCTGGCTTCAGCCGTTCCCTGGCGAGAAGGAAGTTGGGGGCGGTGGCGTGCGCATCATGCGCGGGATCGCCGGTAGCGTGGCACTTCAAACAGGGAGCCGCCTGGCTGGCAAACAGGCTGCGAGCCATCTCCGTCTCGCTGGCGGTCAGCAACTCCTGGCGCTGCGGCACGTAAGGGAGCGGCTGCTGGGAGAGGGCCTGGAAGAAGCGCACCAGTTTGCGCAGCTCATTTTCCGAGAAGTAGAAGGTGGGCATGCGCACCTGCAGGTAGGGCCGCACGCCATTACGGTGAGTGTCGGTAGCGCTGAGCGATGGATTGGAGAGGAACTTCATCAGCCAGTCCGGGCTCACGCGCGCGCCTTCGGTGAGCAGCTTGGGCGGCAGTTTCTCCTTGGCGTCAGCGTAAATGGGAGAGCCTTCCAGCGCTGTCTTCTGCCCGGGCACGAACTGGTGGCAGCCGACGCAGTTGTACTTGCGGACGATCCACCAGCCTTCCTGGATGTCGCGGCGGGCGTCCTGAGGACGGTACAGATAACTGGCGGGCAGTGAGGTTTCCTGGCTGCCAAGCAGGAAGGTGGTCAGGTCGCGAATCTGCTCCTGGGTGAGATGGGGATCGGGCATGCGAAGGGCTTCGGTCTGCGACTTGATCTTGCCCTGATCATAGATGTCCGGCTTGGCCAGCTTGTGCTCGAAGAAACCCTTGTGGTCGTACCAGGGGCCGATGCGCTGCCCGGAGATCGGGTCCTTGCCGCCGCGCATCGCGGGCTCGGTGAAGAGAGCGAAGTCGAGACGCTCGATGGGTTTGCTGCCTTCGGCGGTGAGCTCGGTGCCGATGCGGCCTTCTTCTTCAAAGCCGGCAATCTCGTGGCAGCCCGCGCAGCCGTAGTGGCGAATCCACCTCCTGCCCTCCTCCTTGAGCTTGGGATCTTCCATAAAGAAGGCATCGGGATAGGAGCCTGGCTCCTGCTTCCTCTGCTGGAGGAGATAGGTGGCGATGTCGGCCACCTCGTCTTCGGACAAGCGCAGGTTGGGCATCACCGTCATCTGCTCGATCTGGAGCTCGTGGCCGTCGTTGGGGCAGGTGGTGTGCTCGAAGTCAACCAGGTAGGGGAGGCCGTGCTTGGCGTAGTCTGCGGGACCGATGTCCTTCTTCTCGTACGGGCAGTAAGGACGAAGGCGTTGGCGCGGGTTGCTGATCCAGCGGACCAGGTAGTCGTAGTTAACCTTCTCGCCCACGCGCGAGAGGTTGGCGGCAAAGTCGCCCCCGATGAGATTCGAACCCTCGCCGATGGAGTGACAGCCGAGGCAGCCGCGAGTTTCAAAGAGGTCCTTACCGCGAGAGGGGTTGCCCGGCTTACCGTGCGGAATCGGATCGGCGAGCGCCGACTCCCACAGATAAGCGGTAATCGCCTTGACCTGATCATCGGTAAGGCGGAAGTTGGGCATCTTGGTGGCGGGCCGGAAATCGGTGGGCTTGTGCAGCCAGACGGGAATCCAGTTGCGATTCAGCTTGGCGCGGATTTCCTTCAGGTCGGGGCCGATCTTCTTCATGTCCTTCAAGAGGCTGGAGGACTTGAGGTCGGCCTGTTCGATCTGGCCGGAAATCTTGCTGTTGGCAACCTTCAGACCGACTGCGTCTTCGTTGAGCTTGTTGGCCTGCTCGTTGGTGAGCTTCGGATCGTCGGCCTGCTTCATCAGGTAGGCGGCCTGCTTGAGGTTGTCGCGCTGTTGCTGCTCGAGTTGCTTGATCTGCTGCTGAATGGAGAGCAACTCTTCGGGCTCGGCATCGTAACCCTCATAGCGGTGGCAGCCGTTGCATCCGCGCTGGCGGAAGAGGAATTTGCCTTCGCTGATGGTGGCGCCCACATCGCCGACGCGCAGCCACATGTCGGCAGCGTGGCAGGTCTGGCAGCCGGCTTCCGCATTGGCGGGCTGGAACAGCGGCCACAGCCAGTGCTCGTAATCGCCGTGGGCCTTCTCGATGCTGGTGGTAGCACGCCCGTTCCCCTGATGGCAGGGCGAGCAGCCGAACTTGTCGGGATCGTGAATGGAGAGCAGGCGCTTTTCAGGATGGGTGACGAAAGCGCGGGCGTATTCGTCCGGCTTCTTGCCCGGCAAGCTCATCGCCGACGCGGTGAGGCGCAGCGGCTCGCGAATGCCCATGTGGCAGGATTCGCAGCGATCGACGATGTTGGCCTCGGCCACGTTGATCTGAACGATCGTGGGATCCCAGTCGTCAATCTTGTGCTGCAGGCCGCGAATCTGTTCCGGCGTGAGATCGACGAGGTGATCGCTGAGGTAGGCGTCGCGCTTGTCCTTGGCCTCAGTGATGGGCTTGAGCAACTCAGCCAGGCGCGCGCCCAGTTGGGTGCGCTGATCCTTCAGGCCGTTGTATTCCCGCTCCAGGTCGTCGTAGTTGAACTTCTTGCGCGTGCCATCGGGATATTCGACAGTAAAGGGGCCGGCCTTGTACTTCTCCAGGTCCTTGCGAATGCTCTCCTTTTCGCTCTTGCTGGTGGCCGTTTCGAGGGAATAGGTTTCAGCGCCGACATAGGCCCGCTTGTCGGTAAATACGTTCTGAACCGCAAGGATGCGCGCGGAAATATCGCGCAACTGGTCGTTGATGCCCTTGATTTCGGCGTCGGATTTCTTCTGCGCGTCGGTGAAGGCGACGTCCAGCGCGTGGTACTGGCTCTCGTCCTCGATGCCCTTAAGCTCATCCGCCGACTGAGTGCGGGCCTGGTGGAGAAAGCGCGAGTAGCGCGACTTGAACTCGGTCTGGAATCGCTTCCAGGGGCGCTGGCCGTAGGCCTCATCCCACAGCGCCCAGAACAGACTGCCGATCAGCACTACGGTAGCGACCGCGTAGTGCACAGCGTAGGACTTGCTGGTAATCGGGTCTTGCTCAGGAACGGGTTGCTCAGGCACGGGCCGTCTTCCTCCGCTCAAACCAGGCTGGCATTTGCGAGTACCGGTTGCGCAGCCATCATCAGATGTTGAACCAGGGCGTGATCCAGACATACTTGATATGCATGGTCAGCCGGATCAGGATTTTGATGGGCAACGCGATCATCAGCAGCATGAAGACCATCATGATGTTGTACTGCAGAAAGCCCATGCGCTCGTAGTCGCGTCGCTGATAGTGCTTGAAGAGCAGGTGCAGGATCACGCCCCCGATCACGAAGTAGGCGCCGACGACGATGGCCCCGAAGATACCTTTCCCCAGATTCGAGGTAATGCCAAACAGGTCGGGCAAATCGCGATTGACCTCGTAGATGAGGCGGTTATGGTCCCAGGTCATGCCCGGCCAGAACCACTGCCAACCCGGTCCGCGAATAAAGGTGCCGATGATGATCATCGCCACCCAGAGAATGATGAAGCCGAAGATGAAGGTGGCGATGGAGAAGCGGCGCTGCTTGAGGGTGTAGTAGCCAGCGCCCAGCGGATTGGTGTCGATGTAGGGAATGACCATGAGGCCGATGATGATGAGGGTGGGCATCACCACGCCGGCAATCCAGGGATCGAAGTAAACCAGCATCTCCTGCAAGCCCAGGAAATACCAGGGGGCCTTAGCAGGATTCATGGTGAGGTTGGGATTGGCGGGCTCCTCCAGAGGAGCATTCAGGCCGATGGACCAGATCATGAGGATAGCGGTCACGATGATGGCCGCCAGGAACTCTACCCGCAGCAGAAACGGCCAGACGTGGACCTCTTTGGGCCAGCCGGGCAGGTAAGGGAATGTTTTGCGATGGGAGGTCTTGGCCAGCGCAGGATCGGATTCGAGCTGAGCGATCAGCTTGTCGTTGGCGCGGCCCTGGCGGAAGGCAAGCCAGCAATAGAAGGCGAGCAGCGGGATGAGGGCGACAATGGGGACGTTGTCGGGAGCCGAACTGATCTGCCAGAGTTGTTTCCAATCCATAAAGGAGTCCTTCGTCTCGCGCGGCATGGGCGCGGCCGCTGCGGAGGCGGGCGCGGCTATTCGCCGGCGGCGCGCGCCCCGGGCCGTTTCTTTTCCGCCTCCGACGCCAGCATCACGGGAGCCGGACCGGAAATGCCACCATCCTTGCGAACCCGCCAGAAGTGCACAATCATGAAAACCGAAGCGACAATCGGGATACCGATGCAGTGCCAGATGTAGGAGCGAAGCAGGGCATTAGCATCCACGATGGAGCCGCCGAGCAGACCAAAGCGAACATCGTTGTAGGGGGTCATGCCGAGCTGCGGACCAAAAGGTCCTTCATGGCCAAGCATGGGAGTGGCGCGCGCCATGTTGGTACCCACGGTCACCGCCCAGAAGCCAAGCTGGTCGTCGGGCAGGAGATAGCCGGTAAAGGAGAGCAGCAGAGTCAGCACCAGCAGGATGACGCCGACGTTCCAGTTGAACTCGCGCGGCTTCTTGTAGGAGCCGGTGAGGAAAACGCGAAACATGTGCAGCCAGACGGCGATGATCATCAGGTGCGCCGCCCAGCGATGCATGTTGCGCAGGATCTTGCCGAAGGGAACGTCGTGCTCCAGGTAAAGGACGTCGCGGAAGGCCTGCACCTTGGTGGGGTGGTAGTAGAACATGAGCAGCACCCCAGTGAAGGTCAGCACGACAAAAAGGTAGAAGGTGATTCCGCCCATGCCCCAGGTAAAGCTGTAGCGCACGGCATCGCGATTGATTTTTGCCGGGTGCAGGTGCAGGAAGACGTTGGAAAGAACGCCCAAGGCACGGTTGCGCGGTGTATCGTCGTGTTTGTGGCGGAAGATGGAAGTATAGACCTGGGTCTTGGTGGGCTCTTTGGCAGACTCGACCTGCTCCTTGACCTTGGTCGTCATCTCGTCGGGCAGGGCGCGTAGGTGGCCCTTGACCTGATCGAGAACGCCGGTGGTCTTGCCGTTCTTGCCGTTGGTTTCGTCGGGCATGATGACCTCAGATTCGATGAATGGCTTTACGCTTAAACGTGCAAGAAAGCTCCGGGATCGTCAAACATACTGCGCTGACCCTTGGGCCAGGAAAAGAGACGGCTGGTATCGACGATGATCTGCCCGTCGGGCGCCAGCTCGACGTGGGCGCGGTCCATAGGACGGGGCGCAGGTCCTTCGAAATTGACTCCCTCACTGTCGTAGCCGCTGCCGTGGCAGGGGCATTTGAACTTGTTTTCTGCCGGCTTCCAGTCCGGGGTGCAGCCCAGATGGGTGCAGCGGGCGTAGATGACGAAGATGCGGTCGGGGGTGCGATCCACCCAAATGCGGTATTTCTGCTGAAACTTGGTGTCGACGCCGAGGCCGAAGTCGGAGGGATAGCCGACTCTGAAAACCGTGCTGGGCTCGAACAAGGTGCGCGGCAGGAAGAAGCGGAAAAAGGCGATCAGCCAGGTGGCGAGGAAAGCGATCACACCCGCCCAGACGAGGCGGCGGCGCCGCTGATTGACCTCTGTGTTCTCGGGACCGACAGTGGCCACACCTGCGGCCGCTGCGGCCTTTGAGGTACCTACTGCGGGAGTGCCCACGTAACGGACGGCCGAGCCTTCCCGAGTGAGTGGAGGGGATGTGGGTTGGGCAGAGACGGCGGGCGCGGCAGCCGGCTTGGGAGCGGCTGCAGCCGGCGCCGCGGCTGCGGATGTTGCTGCAGGCGCAGCCGGCGCTGCGGGCTCGCCCAGCAGGAATGTAACGTCGGCGTCGCTCAGCGGGGTCAGTCCGCTGCGCTTGCGCCGAGCCTGCTCGGCGGCAAGGGCGGAACGGCTCCACTTGGGTACGGCCTTGAGCAGCTCCTTCGCCTCGGCGCTGGGAGCCGCGGCAGCGGCGGCAGGCGCAGGGGCAGGAGCAGCGGGAGGCGGAGCGGCCACGGCGGGCACAGAGGCAGCAGCGGCAGCGGGTGGCGCGGCAGGGTGGCCGTCCCCGCGCTCCCAGGGCATGGGATCGCCCACTTTAAGAGCCGCAATGTCTTCTTCGGTGAGGAGAGGCAGCCCACTGCGCTTCCGGTATGCCTGCTCTGCGGCAATCACCGAATTGTTGAGGGCCTTACGCGGCAACGGCGGAAGGTTGCCGAGCACCCCTGCCATCGTCTTAACTTCATCCGCCATGAATTCTCACCCCTTGTGAACTCGCCGGCTAATCCGCGGCCAGCATGGACTCGATCGGGCTGGCGACCTGCCGATCCGCGCCGATTGCTTCTGCGACCAATTCTGCCAGACTTGCAATAAATGTTGGGGAATCGTTCAGACCCGACGTCATTTCAAACTGTCGGATGCCGACTTCGCGGGCCACCTGGCGGGCTTCGTGATCGATCTCACCCAGCGTCTCCACGTGGTCGGAGACAAACGAAATGGGCACGACACAGACATCCTGCACGCCGGCTGCTCCAAGCTGGCGGAGCGTGGAGCGTAGCGAAGGCTGTAGCCACTTGCTGGCTCCCACTTTGCTCTGGTAGCAAAGCCGGCAGGCATTTCTCCATCCGCCCCGCGCCATCAGCAGCGCCACCGTCTCTTCAATCTGCCGCTGGTAGGGGTCTCCTTTTTGAATGACCGCGACGGGCACGCTGTGCGCGCTAAAGACCAACTGGGCGTCGTCGGGGGCAGAGAAGCGGACAAGCGCCTGATTGATTCGTTCCACCAGCGATTCCAGGTAAAGCTCGTCGCGATAGAAATCGTTGATGACGTGTGCCGGGATTTCGGGCCGGCGGAAGCAACGGCGCCACTCATTCAAACTGCTACCGGTGGTGGTGGAGGAATATTGCGGATAAAGCGGGAGCAGAACTAGCTGATCACAGCCGATGCGCTCCACCTCGGCGGCGGTAGCAGCGGTGAAGGGATGCCAGTAGCGCATGGCCACGAAACATCGGGCATCGATTCCGCGCTCCGCCAGGTTGCGTGCCAGGGCCTGGGCCTGCAGTTGGGTGAATGTGCGGATGGGGGAGCCACCGCCGATGACGGCGTAATGGTGCGCGACCTTGCGGGCACGGGTAGTCGAGATCAGGCGAGCCAGAGGCTTGCGGCCGAGCCGGGCAAAGGGGAAGTCGATGATGTCGGGATCGCAGAACAGGTTGTAAAGGAAAGGCTCAATCGCGTCCAAAGAATCAGGGCCGCCCAATTGAAACAACACCACGCCGACGAGCTTGGACATTCCCCAGGTCACCCCACCTAGAGCGAATCGCATGTTAGTCAAAACGCGAAAATTCGTCAAATGTGGTGGCGAAGGTGCAGCGCGCGGCTACGCAGGTTGAGGCGCCGGTTGTTCCTCGCCCACCTTGGCCTGCATTTCCATGGCGGCGATGACGGCGTCAGCAAACTGGCTGGTGGTGGCGGTGCCGCCCACGTCGCGGGTGAGGTTTCTCTTGTCGCGATAGACATACTCGAGGGCGTTGCGGATCTTCAGCGCCGCCTCGTGCTCGCCCAGGTGGCGGAGCATCAAGAGGCCGGAGCGGAGAACGGCAGTGGGATTAGCGAGGTTCTTGCCGGCAATATCGGGGGCCGAGCCGTGAACCGCCTCGAAGACGGCGATGCTGTCGCCGAAATTGGCTCCTGGAACCAATCCCAACCCACCCACGAAGGCGGCGCACAAGTCGGAGATGATGTCGCCGTAGAGATTCTCGAGCAGCAGCATGTCGTACTGATAGGGATTCATCACCAGCTGCATGCAGGTGTTATCCACGATATGCTCGCCATAGGTGATCTCGGGGTACTCCTTAGAAACCTTACGCGAGCACCTCAGAAAAAGGCCGTCCGACAGCTTCATGATATTGGCCTTGTGGATGGCGTGGATCCGCTTGCGCCTATTCTTGCGGGCGTACTCGAAGGCAAAACGAGCGATGCGCGTGGAAGCTTTCTCGGTAATGATCTTCAGGCTTTCTACGACGCCGGGCACAACCTCGTGCTCGATGCCGGAATACAGGCCTTCGGTGTTTTCGCGAACGATAATCAGGTCCACATCCGGGTAGCGGGTGGGAATGTGGGGAAGATTGCGAATGGGGCGGAAGTTGGCGTAGAGCTCAAAATGGCGGCGCAGTTCGACGTTGATGCTGGAGAACCCGCCACCGATCGGGGTTGTGATGGGCCCCTTGAGGGCCACCCTGGTACGCTCGATCGCCAGCAGCAGGTCCTTGGGGATGTACTCCTTGAACCTTTCATAGGCCTCGGCCCCGGCGGCATAGGATTCCCAGGCAAATCTGACGCCGGTGGCCTCGAGGATGCGCACCGCGGCGCCTACGACTTCAGGGCCGATGCCATCGCCGGGAATGAGAGTTACCACGTGTGCCATAGGTTGCGGGTCCAGCGCTACAGCTCGATGCTCGAATATTGCCGGAGGTGCGCGAATCGGGAGCGCTCAACCGTCCCGGCTCAAGCCTTGGCGCCAGCTTTGCTCTTTGGCGGAACTTCGTCCTTGGCGCTGATCAGATGCTTGAGTTCATCCATGAACTCGCCGACATCCTTGAAATCGAGATACACCGAGGCGAAGCGGACATAGGCCACCTTATCGTAGCGGCGCAGGCGATTCATGATGAGCTCGCCCACCTCGCTGGTCTTACGCTCGCGCTCCGGGGAGTCGATCACGAAGGTCTCGGCCTCATCGACAATCTGCTCCAGTTTGGCCATCGGGATAGGCCGCTTTTCACAAGCGCGGAGCAAACCGTTCAGCACCTTCTGGCGGTCGAACTTCTCGCGGCGTCCGTCCTTCTTTACCACCATGTAGGGGATTTCATCCACCCTTTCATAAGTGGTGAACCGCTTGGCGCACTTGGTGCACTCGCGCCGGCGGCGGATGGACTCCCCTTCCTTGCTTTCACGCGAGTCCACAACCTTGTCATTGAGGAACCCGCAAAACGGGCATTTCATGGGTCTTTGGAGGCGACGCCTGTGCTGTCTCTTAAAACATCATTGTATCAGCCGAGGCTAAGAATGGCGGGGGCGCTAACGGGGAAGCAGTCAGGACTTGAGGGGTGAGCTGGAGGCCTGAGCAGAACCTCGTTCCTCCGCGCTTTCGATGTTTTCGGACTCGCGAGTGAGTTTGCGCAAAGAAACGTGCTCATGCCGGGCGAGGACGAGGCCGAGCGGCGCAACCGACATGAAGGTGACCAGCCAGAACATGATTCCGGCGCTGACGGCCAACTCTGGTCCGACTTCGAAAACTCTGTCCATTACGGCGATGGTGGCCAGTTGCGATCCGCCACCCACCACCGGCAACTGCAGCACGCCGCCGGCGACGCTGGCGCCCATCAGCAGGATCACCTGCGGCAGATCGAGGTAGGGAAGACCGGTCTCAAGCGGATAGGCGTGGGTGACCTGGCGGTAAGCCAAGGCCACGATGAACCACAGTCCGAGGGAAATGACCAGGACTTCGAGGAAAGATACAAAGCTGTGCAGGGTGTTGAGCCCGTCACTGAAGGCACAGATCCTCCTTTCGACGCCGTCGGCCAGGGAAGTCGAGATGGGCGACAGGGCGCGCCGCAGCCAGGCGGCGACCCGCGAACCAAAGAAGGAAACCGCAAACACCGAAAGAATGAGCAGCGCCAGGATTCCCACTAGAGCGTAGCCGGCATCGCGGAAAGCCTGATAGTGGTGGATCTCGCGAATCGATGGGGCGAGAAAGATATCGAGCAGGAGGATGATGGTGACGGCGCTGATGTCGAAAACACGCTCCACGGCCCAAATCGCCAGTTGCGAGGAGAAGGAGGTTCCCGTCCTGAGCGAGAGCAGATAGGGGCGGATGAGCTCACCGGGGCGTCCGAGCAGCGCCAATCCGGCAAAGCCGACGAATTGCGGGGCCACCAGGCTGGTCCAGGAAGCGTCCGGGCGAGTGGGGCGTAGAAAGATTTTCCAGCGGATGGCACGCAAAAAGTCCGCCACATGAATGAGCAGGACGCCGACCAGGACCTTCCAGTAGTTGACGCCTTCGGTGCCCTCGGCAAACTTCTCCCAGTCGAAATGCCGCCAGGTGCGGACCTGGAGATAAACCAGGGCAGCAAGCACGGCGACCACGAGGATCAGGACAAGGAGTTGCTTGCGCTTCATTCGCCCCCAGACAAGAGACTCTTGCCGCCCGCCGCGCCAGAGACTTACCTTACTGGTCAAAGTAAATGAGGGTCAGCGTATCGGTCAACGAGGAGCGATCCAGCCGCTCACTGGGAATTGGCGGGAGCGCTGGCCGGTGAGGACGCGGGATTACGGTGAACCTTGACAGGTTCGGCAGCGCCGGCGGCGGACTGGCGGCTCTCCACCAGCTTCTTGCGATTGAATTCCCGCACAATGCGGGCGACGTAGACGTGGGTCTCACGATAAGGCGGAACCCCGTGGTATTGTTCGACGCGCTGGGGACCGGCGTTGTACGCGGCCAGGGCCTTGATGAGATCGTTGTTGTAGCGCACCAGCAACTCGCGGAGGTAGCGCGTGCCGGCGTCGATGTTCTCCCCGGGCTCGAATGCGTTCTTAACCCCCAACTTGCTGGCGGTATCGGGCATGAGCTGCATGAGTCCCTGCGCCCCCTTGCTCGAGATGGCGTTAGGATTGAACCCGCTCTCGGCGTGAATCACGCTACTGAGCAAGTCGACATCGATGGCGTGCTTCTGGCTGGCCGCCTTGATCAGGTCGGGCACGGCGGGCCTGGGGGCGGCAGGCTCGCTCAAGATGGCGGGTGCAGGTTCGAATCCCAAAATGTCTTCTGTAGGAACGTCGGTGTAGCCACTGTCGGCGGCTGAAGAGAAGAAGAGGCGCGTGTTGGAGCCAACTTCCTGATGACGGGCGTGGCGGATGCTGAAGCCGTTGCGCAGGTTCGCGTTGTATTCGAGGGAGGGGGCTGGCGGGAGCGAGGCACCAGAGGATGCGTCAGCCGCCCACAACCCAGCCGTAAGCAGGAGCGGCAGCAACCATCGCAATGCCCTGGCCGGGAGAAACCAATACTTCATCATCGGAATGCAAGTCACTGAGATAAAACGAATTGCTAGCGAAGCAATCTTGCTGCGCCTAAATCCCCAACACCTGTTCGACGGCAGCCGCGACCCCGCATTGGTCGTTTGTGAGGGTAATCTGCCAGCCGGGTTGCTTGAGGTCGTCGCAGGCGTTTCCCATGATGACAGGAACGCCGGCAAATTCAAGCATTTCTATGTCATTGTGATTGTCACCGATGGCCATGACCTGCTCCCGGTCAAGCCCGCGATGGCGCGCCCAGCGCTCCAATGCATGACCCTTGGAACAGCCGTAGTTGAGGACGTCGTAGAGACAGAGGTCGCGGGCGGGGTACTCGGTCTTTAATATAGTGATCTCTCCGTCCATGTTGGCGGCCTGAAGGGCGCGCTGCGCCTCCTGCATGCGGGCGATTCCCCCACAGAACATGGCCTGGATGGGATCGCTCGAGAGGCAGTCTTCCAGGGGCTTGCAGTAGGTGATGTAGCGCTGATTCTTTTCCAGCCAGCGGCTAATGCTGGGACTCATTCCTTCCAGACCTTCGAGCACAATCGTGCCCTGATCATCGCGGTCGAAGGTGATTACGGCGTTGCCGCGAAAGGCATCCATGCGACGAATGAGCTTGCGCGCGGTGGCGGCGGGCAACAGGTGGCGATAGAAGAGTTCGCCCTGCATAGAGCGGGTCACGGCGCCATTGGAGCTGATCAGCCAGACGCCAAATCCCAACATTTCGGCGATGGGCATGGCGAAGGTGTGGCGGCGTCCGGTGACCAGGACGACTTCCACGCCCTGCTCGCGCACCCGTCGAAGTGCAGCCAGGTTGGCGGCGGGAATTTTGAATTCGCGGTCGAGCAGGGTCCCGTCGATATCGATGGCGATGAGGCGAACCGGAGATTTCACGGTTTGAATTCTAGCGGGACTTCGCCCGGGGCGGCAAACCTATCGTCACCGCAGCGATCTACTTTCCTGCTGACACGATTCTGAGGCCACGTTTATGCTGTTGCCCGCAAAACCCCCAATTGGGCTGCGGTCCCATGAGCTCCGATGTTTCTGGCGAGATGGCTGAGGCGCTGGCAGACCCGGATCCTGTTGTTCTTCTCGGTGGTGGGTCCGGGATTCATCACCGCGAACGTGGACAACGACGCGGGCGGCATCCTCACGTATTCGCAAGCGGGAGCGCAGTTCGGCTACACCCTGCTGTGGACGATGATTCCCACCACCCTGGCGCTGATTGTGGTGCAGGAGATGGCATCGCGCATGGGCGCCGTCACCGGTAAGGGGCTGAGCGATCTGATCCGCGAGGAATACGGTTTGCGCGCCACATTTCTTCTCATGGTGGCGCTGGTGCTCACCAACTTCGGCAACGTGGTGAGCGAGTTTGCCGGGGTTGCCAGCAGCCTGGAGTTATTCGGTCTCTCGAAGTTCATTACGGTGCCGGCGGCAGCGGTCATTGTATGGCTGCTGGTGGTAAAAGGAACCTATAAGTCGGTCGAGAAGGTGTTTCTGGCGGCATCATTCTTCTACATCGCCTACATCATCGCCGGTGTGCTGGCACGACCCGACTGGAAGCTGGCGGTGATCGGCACATTCAGGCCGCCCGCGCTCGAGCAGTTCAGGACATCGGCCTACCTTTACATGGTGATTGGAGTTGTGGGGACGACCATCGCGCCTTGGATGCAGTTCTATCTGCAGGCATCGGTGGTGGAGAAAGGTGTGACTGCGCGCCAGTACAAGGCTTCCCGTCTGGATGTGATCAGCGGATGCTTCTTCACCGACATTGTGGCCTGGTTCATCATCGTGGCGTGTGCGGCGACGTTGTTCATGTCCGGACAACGCGACATTCACGCTGCCGCCGATGCGGCCTTTGCGCTGCGGCCGCTGGCCGGAGACTACGCTTACATTCTGTTTGCCGCGGGTCTCTTTAATGCCTCGCTGTTTGCGGCTTCCATTCTTCCCATCTCGACTGCCTATTCTGTTTGCGAAGGACTGGGATTCGAGTCGGGCGTGGGAAAGAGTTTCAGCGAAGCTCCGTTTTTTTACTGGCTCTACACGATTCTGATCGCGGCCGGGGCGGGGCTGATCCTGGTTCCCAACTTTCCCTACATCAAGATCATCATCTTTTCCCAGGTGCTGAACGGGATCATGTTGCCGTTCGTGTTGATCTTCATGCTGCTGCTGGTGAACAAGAGCGAACTGATGGGTGAGTTCAAGAACTCGCAGTTGTACAACGTGGTGGCCTGGGCGACCACCATCCTGCTGATCGGGCTGACCCTGGGATTGTTGTGGGCGATGCACCAGGGCAGCTAGGCGGCCGTACATAGACCTTTGATTTCCCCTTAGAAGCTTCTAATCGACGCCTCATGGTTCTCTAATCTGCTTCCGTTAGAAATTTCTTCTCATGGCAACTTTTCCCGTTCTGACCGAGGCTTCGGTACCTGTGCTAGTAGCCAGCGCCAATGCCGGTTTTCGCGAGCAACTGGTAGCGGCCTTCAACTCCCATCGCTGTCCGACGGAATCGGCGCAGGGCGGGGCCGACGCACTGGCCAAGCTGGAAGCGGGCGATTGTCGCATGGTGCTGCTGGACCGGCGTCTTCCCGATCTAGATGCGGAAGAGATGCGAGAGCTGATTCGCGCACGTTTTCCGGGCGTGGAAGTCGTGGTTCTGGACTCGGAGACAGTCGCGACCGCTGCGACCAGCGCGCCCGCCGCGTGGGATCTCAGGCAGATTGCAGCGGAGATGGAGAGGCCGGCGGCCGGCGAGAGCGGCGAGAGGTTGGCCAGCGAGGCTTGGCCGGCAAGGGCGGCGGTCGAGCCGCTGCCTGGAATGGTAGGACGGACGCCAGCAGTGGAGCAGGTGGCGCGGCTGGCACGGCTGGTGGCGCCGCGCAATTCGACGGTGCTGCTGACCGGGCCAACCGGGACGGGCAAGGAACTGGTGGCGCGCGCCATTCACGAGCTCAGCCCGCGCTCGGCGCGTCCCTTTGCCGTGATCAACTGCGCCGCGATCCCCGAGGCGCTGCTCGAAGCCGAGCTGTTCGGCTACGTGAAGGGCGCCTTTACCGGGGCGGTGCAGTCGCGCATCGGGCGCATTCATGCCGCCCAGGGCGGCACCCTGTTTCTGGATGAGGTGGGAGAACTGCCCCTGGGGCTGCAGGCCAAGCTGCTGCGTTTCCTGGAGCAGGGCGAGGTGCAGCGGCTGGGCAGCAGCGACGTGTTTCGCGTGGATGTACGGGTGGTGGCGGCGACCAATGCGGAGCTGGAGCAGCGCGTGGCCGATCGCCAGTTTCGCGACGATCTTTATTTCCGCCTGGCGGTATTTCCCATTTCCGTGCCTCCCCTGTCGGAGCGCAGAGAGGACATTCTGCCGCTGGCTGAGCACTTCCTGGCCCGGTACGGGG
>DATHDM010000129.1:0-3224 GCA_035319065.1 Terriglobales bacterium | reverse complement strand
CGCTGCTGCCGCTCAACGCCGAGCAGAAGGCCGAAGTGGAGCGGTTGATGGCGGGAATCAGGAACTGACAAGCCCTGGGGATGGTCCTCCCTGGCTGCCGAATCTTCTGTCGCTCCCCGGCTTGCGTCCTGCCCGCGGTTCCTCTAGAATTCTAACGAACGTTCGAATAGGGATGGGGATGGCAGGGCCTTCTATGCAAACTCCGTTGTCCCGTCGCCGCGCCGACTCCCGCGACGGCGAGAGCCAGCGCTATGAGCGCCGCCTGGGCGAGATCCTGGAACACGCCACCGACATCTTCCACGAGAAGGGCTACGAGGGCGCTTCCATGCGCGATCTCTCGCGCGCCAGCGGCATGTCCCTGGCTGGACTGTACTACTACTTCGAATCCAAGGAGCGCCTGCTTTTTCTCATCCAGAAGCACACCTTTGAAACCGTCCTCGAGCAGCTGCGCAGCCGCCTGCGTTCGCTCGATGATCCGCAGCAGCGGGTTCGCGCCTTTGTCGAAAATCACCTGCAGTATTTCCTGAAAAACGAAAAAGCCATGAAGGTCCTTTCCCACGAGGACGAGGCGCTGAAGGGAGACCTGGGAGCTCAGATTCGCCAGCTCAAGCGCGAATACTTCCGTCTGTGCCTGCAGTTGGTCGAGGACCTTCGTCACCGCTGGCCGCAGGGCTTTGCCCCCGGCGTCAGCAGCCGCATCGCCGTGCTGAGCCTGTTCGGCATGGTCAACTGGATTTACACTTGGCATAACCCCCGTACCGATGGGGACCCGCAGGCCCTGGCGCGGCAGATGAGCGACCTTTTCCTGCGGGGAGTGCTGCGGGGACCACTCCCGCGCAACGGTCACGAAGCTGGACGCCCGGCCAAGTCGGCCCGCAACAAAATTCCGGAATCCAGACCACGCACAAGGAGCTTTTCTAATGGCCACCACCACGCAGACCGCTGAGACCACGAAGACGCTGATCCAGTACCGCACCGACGCGGGAGTTGCCGTCATTACCATGGATGACCCGCCCGCCAACACCTACACCTACGAGATGAATCGCCAGCTCGACGATGCCATCCTGCGCGCCCGCATGGATAACAGCGTCTACGTCATCGTAATTACGGGAACCGGCGAGAAGTTCTTCTCTGCCGGAGCCAACATCCGCATGCTCTCCAGCGTGGATCCCACCTTCAAGTACTACTTCTGCCTGCATGCCAACGAGACCCTGCTTCGCCTGGAGCACACGCCCAAGCTGGTGATCGCCGCTATCAACGGCCACTGCGTTGGCGGCGGCCTGGAGATCGCCATGGCCGCGGATATCCGCATCGCCCGCCAGGATGCCGGCAAGATCGGTTTGCCGGAAGTCAACCTGGGCGTGCTTCCCGGCACCGGCGGCACGCAGCGCCTCTCGCGCCTGGTGGGAAAGTCGAAGGCCATCGAGCTCATGGTCACCGGCAACACCTTTTCCTTTGAAGAAGCGAAGGAGATGGGCATCGTCAATGACATCTTCGAGCGCGAGAATTTCATGGACAACATCCTGGAATACGCGCGCCAGTTCTGCCCGCCCAACAAAGCGGCCAAGGCCGTCGGGCGCATCAAGCGGGCGGTGCAGACCGGCTGGGAGATTCCACTGGAGTCCGCGCTGGCCGTCGAGCGCGAAAACCAGCAGCTCCTGTTCCAGAGCGAGGACGCCAAGGAAGGTCTGGCAGCCTACGTGGAGAAGCGCCCCGCGACCTTTACGGCAAAGTAGAGACCGCTCAACGAATTGTTTGTCGGCCTGTCGGTTCCTGCATGCTGAGTGCTGAGTTGCTGACACGGCGGAGTTCCTATGCCAAGTAAAGTTGCCAAGATCGGATCCTTCAACGATTGGGTCGGTCTCTTCGAGGAGTGGCGCCAGGAGATCGGCGTGAATCGCGATGAGATCGCGCACTTCCAGTATGAGACCCTGTTCGGCGCCATCGAGACCGACGATATCCAGTTCGGCCACTGGAAGGGCCGCCGGAAGTGGGAAAACCTCCGCCAGATTCCCACCCAGCAGATTCGCGATGCTCTGCTGAACCTGATCGTCTACCAGGGCGACACCGAGTTCGCCAGCGTCGAGCAGCAGCGGCACCTGTTTGAGACCGCGCCTACCGATTGGGACCGCAAGGCGCTCACGCGCGTCATGATCGAGGAGATGCGGCACGGCTGGCAGATGTGCGCGCTGCTGGTGGAGCACTTCGGCTACTCCGGCAAGGTCGAGGCGCAGAAGATGCTGGAGCGCCGCGCCTTCGAAAACAGGCGACTGCTGGGCGCTTTCAACGTCGATGTCGATAACTGGCTCGACTTCTACACCTACACCGACTTCGTCGATCGCGATGGCAAATTCCAGCTGCAGATGCTGAAGTACTCCGCCTTTGCGCCTTTGGGCCGCTCCATGTCGTACATGCTGCGCGAGGAATCCTTCCACATGGGCGCGGGCAATGACGGCTTGCGGCGCGTGGTGGAGGCGGGCAGGATTCCGGGCTGGCTCATCCAGAAATATCTGAACAAGTGGATCTCCACTTCGCACGATCTGTTCGGTACCGATCACTCCTCGTCAGCCCATTGGGCGTACGTCTGGGGAGTGAAGGGACGCTACGACGAGCCGCAGAACCAGAGCGATCCCGATCTCGATGACCTGAACGACTACAACCGCACCCTGTACCACAACGAAGTGGCCGGCCTGATCGAGCGCTTTAACAGCTTGCTGAAGCCGGGCCAGGAGCCGCTGTTCGCTCCCCACATCAAGTTCAACCGTGCTATTGGGCGTTGGGCGGGCCAGAAGTTTCACTGCAAGACCGGCGAGCCGCTCAGCGACCGCGAATACGAGCAGCACTTCCAGCAAGTCATGCCCTCGGCGGAGGACAAGAAGCTGCTGTTGGAGATCATCGCCAACGACAAAAACTGGATCGTGCCCAAGACGGGAGCCAAGGATCCGCTGGAGACGATCGGCGAACCACGCAAGTGCGCCATCAATCTCTAGCCGGTCGCGGAAATGAGGTGATATCCATGGCTGCTAAACCGCAAACCGCCTACACGCGCCTGATGGTTTCGCTGCAGCCGCCGGTGGCGCGCATCATTCTGGCGAATCCGCCGGTCAACGTCATCGACCTCCGCATGATGGACGAGCTGCAGGCCCTGTTGGAGGAAATCGAGCAGTGCAAGGACATTGTGGGGACGGTTTTTGCCGGCGGCGATCGCGCATTTTCCGCCGGCG
>DATHDM010000128.1:0-2770 GCA_035319065.1 Terriglobales bacterium | reverse complement strand
AGACCATCGCCGGACTGCTGGTATCGCCTCAAGGGACAAGGGTGCAATTGCCCGCTCTGACCACCGAGCCCCCGGGTGTGCATCGCCAGGTGACGCGCATGGCCGCAGAGCTGGAGGTTACGCCGCACCGGTCGCGCAGGTTCTTGATCAGCAACGCCGACCGCAGTATCGGCGCCTTTCTGAGCGGCGAAATGCTGCGCCGCTTCGGCAGCGCAGGCCTGCAGAACCGGTCGGTGGACTGTGAATTCCACGGCAGCGCGGGGCAGAGCTTCGGAGCGTTTCTGACCTCTGGGGTCACCTTCCGGCTCACTGGCGAAGCCAACGACTACGTCGGCAAGGGAATGAGCGGCGGGGTGGTTGCGGTCACGGCGGGCTACGATGCTTCCCGGCGCGGGGACGTGCTGGTCGGCAACACCGTTCTCTATGGCGCCACCAGCGGAGAGCTCTACATCGCCGGGCGCGCGGGCGAGCGCTTTGCCGTGCGCAACAGCGGCGCCCTGGCGGTGGTGGAAGGCATTGGGCAGCACGGTTGTGAATACATGACCGCCGGGATAGTTCTGGCCCTGCGGCCGGTGGGCACAAATTTTGGCTCCGGGATGACCGGCGGCCTGGCCTACTGCCTGAAGGAAACGCTCGCCCATGTCCCCTATAACCGCGAATTCGTTACCGAGGCCCACTTGGAAGAGCAGGAGGAGCTGTGGCTGCGGCGTGTGTTGCGGGAGCATCTGCGCCTGACGGGCAGCGCCCTAGCTGAACAGCTGCTGCGCGCGCGGCTGCCCCTGCCTCTAACGCGAGTGCAACCGGTGAAGCTGCCAGCCTCGATCGCTCATACCTGGGCGGAGACTCTGGCCCGCTACGAGCGCCGCCCGACGGCTGTGGAACTGCCTACGCGCTCAGTTTGGGATGGATGGCTGCCCGGCCTGCGCCGCTCGATTCGCTGGCCCTGGTCACGTGAGGAGAACGAGGATCAGACCCTCGCCTCCGATTAGTCTTACCGCCAGTTTCCGGCGAACCCCGATAACCGGCGCTGATAGGATCGATAAAAAATTTCAATTTCCCCAGCGCACGGTAAGCCAGATAGAAGTAGGCCAGACACTTGAGCCGAAGTGTATTGAACGGAGAGGTTAGGGGTTTACTCGAACGACTCGGCGTGCCAGACACTCATTCCAATTGCCCCCTTACAAAGATTTGCGTCATAGGAAAGCGGGGAAGTCTTTATGTCTAAAGTGTCGCGCTTGGCAGAAATAGGAGTGTATCGATTCCTGGTTCTGACGTGTTTGCTCCTGAGTTCTCTGGGCGGAGAGGTGCGGGCCCAGGTCTCAGGAAATCAACCATCCTCTGCCGTGGTGGCGAGTGCCAGCTCCGCGGCAGAGAATCCTTCCGCGCGCCTCGCCAAGCTGGAGGCCCAGGTAGCCGATGCCAAGAGCTCGGCGGACAACGCCTGGATGCTGACCAGTTCCGCCCTGGTCCTCCTGATGACCGGGCCGGGCCTGGCGCTTTTCTATTGTGGCCTGGTGCGCAGAAAGAATGTGCTGGCCACCATGATGCAGAGCTTCGCCATGATGGCCATCATTACGGTTCTGTGGGGCCTGTTCAGCTATAGCCTGGCATTCGGCTCGGGGAACAGCTTTATTGGCGGCCTGCACCACCTCTTCCTGCGCGGCGTGGGAGTGCAACCCGATCCCGACTACTCGTCCACGATTCCGCTGCAGACCTTCATGGTCTACCAGTTGATGTTCGCCATCATCACACCCGCCCTGATCACCGGAGCCTTCGCCGAGCGTATGAAGTTCAGCGCCATGGCGCTGTTTCTGATCCTGTGGTCCATTTTTGTGTATGACCCCATGGCGCACATGGTCTGGGGCAAAGGCGGCCTGCTCAATGCTTCCCTTGGCGGCCGATTCCCGACCCTCGATTTCGCCGGAGGAACCGTGGTGCACGTCACCTCCGGAGTTTCCGCCCTGGTGTGCGCAACCTATCTGGGGAAGCGCCTGGGATATCCCAAGGAAGCGATGCCGCCGCATAGCGTGGTGCTGAGCTTTATCGGGGCGTGCCTGCTGTGGGTGGGCTGGTTCGGGTTTAACGCCGGCAGCGCGCTGGCCGCGGGCTCGTTGGCCACCAGCGCGTTTGTGGCGACGCATTTCGGCGCTGCCGCGGCGGTGATCGGGTGGGCGGGAGCGGAGTGGATTCGCAACGGCAAGCCCAGCGCCCTGGGAGCCATCTCGGGCGCCGTGGCAGGACTGGTCGCCATCACGCCTGCCGCGGGCTTCGTCTCCCCAATGTCGGCGCTGGTGATCGGGCTGCTGGCCGGCATCGTCTGCTACTTGATGGTGGCCAAGGTGAAAGCAATTTTTGGCTATGACGATTCGCTCGATGCCTTCGGCGTACACGGCGCGGGCGGAACCCTGGGCGCCCTTCTCACGGGAATCTTTGCGGTGAAGGCCATCAATCCGATCTTCAAGGATTCTCAGGGCAACGCTCTGCCCTCGGGCCTGCTGGAAGGCAACCCGCACCAGTTGGTGAATCAACTGGTGGGAATCGCGATCGCCTGGGTGCTGGCGATTGTGGGGACGTTCATCATTCTGAAGATTGTGGACGCGCTAATCGGGCTGCGGGTTTCCCCCGAGCACGAAATTCAGGGCCTGGATCTCTCGCAGCATGGGGAGGAGGGCTATTACTGGGAGGCCTCGGCGCTGTAGTGCCGCTACACTGGAGGCACACGAGACATGCCTATGACAAAAGTCGAAGCGGTGATCCAACCCTCCAAACC
>DATHDM010000127.1:0-8018 GCA_035319065.1 Terriglobales bacterium | reverse complement strand
GGAAGCACGTTTACACCCAGATCGGCGAGGTTGCAGATGGCGTTTCCGCCGCCGCCGGGAACCACGGTGCGCTCGCGGTGCTTCAGGATCAGCACCGGAGCTTCGCGCGACACCCGCGAAATTTCGCCGAAGACAAACTCGTCCGCGACCAGGTCGGCGAGGACGGTGACGGTTACGTCGGGAAACGAATCGACGATGTGGCGCAGCCGCTCGTATTGCTTCGATGTCTTCATGCGGGGGACAGCAGCTCCCCAGGGCCTGGCGTCCAATCCTGTAAGCCGGATCGTCGGGTGTGTCAGTGATTCTCTCACGCCACCGGTTGGCGCCGCTTATCGAGCATCTCCAGCATGCCATCGATGGCGCGATCGGCATCCGCCAGTTCCATCTTTACCGGCACCACCCGAATCGGTTCAAGTGCCGAGAAGTATCCGCCCAGGTTGACGGCGTCCTTCTCGGTGGTGAGAAAGCCGCCACTTTCACTCTGCGCGCGCAGTTGCAGCAGGTCGCGAACGTCCTTCTCGGTATAGGCGTGGTGATCGCGAAACGTGGCCTCGGCGACCACTTCAACGCCGGCGGTGCGCAGTTGAGCCAGGAAGCGGCTGGGCCGGGCAATGCCGCAGAAGGCCACCGGGCGCGGCGGAACATCCAGCAGCACAATTCCGCGACGCACCCGCCACACCAGCTTGCCCGCGAGCGGGAAGCGGTCCGGCGCAGCCCCGCTGGCGACCACCACCGCATCGCTGCGGCGCAGCGCCGAGAGCGGTTCGCGCAGCCGTCCCGCCGGCAACAGACGATCGCCGACATCCTCGGGCGTAACCAGCACGATATCGAAGTCGCGCGCCAGTTGCCGGTGCTGGAAGCCGTCGTCGAGCAGGTGCAGACGCGGGCCCAATCGCTGTTCGGCGAAGGCCCCAGCGAGATACCGGTCTTCGCCCACGATTACCGGCACCGCCAGCTTGCGCGCCATCAGCAGCGGCTCGTCTCCGAACTGTGCGGGCAGACCGGCGGGATCGACCAGCGCCACCCCCCTCGTCTGCCGCCGGTAGCCGCGGCTCAGGACGTCAAAGGCGATGCCGCGTCTCTTCAGGCACTCGCCCAGCAGAATGACAAACGGCGTCTTGCCTGCGCCGCCTACGCTCAGGCTGCCTATGCTGACGACCGGGCCCTGCAGCGACCTGGGACGCAGCGTGCCCTTGTCGTAGAGCGCATTGCGGGTGCGCACGCCGGCGCCGAAAGCAGCCGAAAGCAGGGAGCTCGCCATTACACTCCCCGGCCCGTAAAGGCCTGCTTCTCCGCCGCTGGCGGGACCACTGCCGGAACACCCGAAGGAACCAGCCTTTCCAGTACCTCCAGCGTGCGCTCGGTTGCTCCGGAGTTGGCGCCGACAACCTCTCGCGCATGTTGCGCCAGCAGCGCGCGTTTCTCCTCCTGAAACAGCAGGTGAAGCATCTCTTTGCCCAGGTTATCGGGTTCGACCACATCCACCGCGCCCGCCCGCACGAACTGCGAGACCACTTCGCGGAAGTTGTCGGTGTGGGGGCCCACCAGGATGGCAACTCCCTGCTGGGCAGGCTCCATGATGTTATGCCCGCCGCGTGGAACCAGGCTGCCGCCGACAAAAGCCAGTGTCGCCAGGGAGTACACCGACGCCAGTTCGCCAATACTGTCCAGCAGAAACACGCCGGCGCGCAAGGGCTCGGCATCGGTTTCCTTCCACTGCGACCTTCGCCAGGACTTGATGCCGGAGCGCTGCACGAACTCGGCGACCTCGGGCCAGCGCTCGGGGTGGCGGGGCGCCAGAATCATCAGCGCCCTGGGGAAGCGCTCCAGGACCTGGCGAAAAGCATCGAGCACCATGCGCTCCTCGCCTTGCACGGTACTCCCGCAAACCACGACGGGCCCTGCCTCCGCTTTGGCCAGGGCCGCGCGCAACGAGGCGGTGATGGGGGCCGGCTTCACCTCCGGGATGTCGAATTTCAGATTGCCCGCCACCTTGACCTTGCGCGCGTCGGCGCCGATCAAAAACAGGCGTCCTCGGTCCTCCTCGGTTTGCGTAAGAAAAACGTCCACCTTGGCAAGCACGCCCTGCAAGAGCGCGCGAAAACGCTGGTAGCGAGGAAAAGAGCGGTCGGAGAGCCGGGCGTTGACCACCGCAATGCGTGCGCCGCTTTGTTTCGCCAGACGCAGAAAGTTGGGCCAGAACTCAGTTTCGGCAACCACCACCAGCCTGGGCCGCAGCAGCTTCAGATATGGCTGGATGGCAAAGGCGAAGTCCACGGGAAAATAGAAGGCATTACGTTCCCCGAAACGATCCCGCGCCAGCTTCTGCCCTGTGGCGGTGGTGGTGGAGACCATGATCTTGAAGTCGGGGTAGCGCTCCCGAAGCCTGGAGATCAGCCCGCTGACGGCGAGCACCTCTCCCACGGAAACCGCATGCACCCAGATAGCGGGCATGTCGGCGCTGCCCCATTTCAGCCGCTGCGGCACCCGCCCGAAGCGTTCCTTCAGGCCTTCGCGGTATTTGCCGCTGGTGAGCATGCGGAAGAGCCAATAGGGCAGGCTCAGCAGAAGCGCCAGCGCCAGGAGCGCACTGTAGAGGAGGTACATCGGGTGGCCACATTCTACAGGGTGCTGCCAGGCAGCGCGCGGCCGGGGCGGAGGCGACGTCACTGATCCGCGCCCCTCGCAGGTTTGCTAGTACTTCAGCGATTCCTTGATCATGTGCTTGGTTTTCAACCACAGACGGCCGTTGGCGGCGGGATCCTGACTGAAGCGGCCGTCATACTTCTGGTAGATGCCCACGCCTTCGCCCGGCCGCAGCTGGTAGCCCGCAATTTCGAACGACGGCAGCAGCGGTCGCTTGCCGGTAAAGGTCCAGTGCAGGCTCACCGGCGAGATGTCGTCGCTGATCGCCATCTGCCCGGGGATGTACTGATAGGCCGGGAACGGAAGGCGGCGGGTGTCGTCCACCTCCCAGTACCAATAAGCCCGCTGTGCGACTGATGGGCTGGGCAGGTTGAAGCGGAAAGCTTGAGATTGCATGAACTGCGGGGTGGGGCTGTCGAACAGGCTGAGCTTGAAGGTTTGCCGTGAAGTCTGGGAGGTGGAATCAGCGGATGCCATATCAGTGCCCGCGCCGGGCTCTTGAGCCCACGCCGTCGACACTGCCAGCGTCAAGAGGAGAAGACCAGTGCGGAACATCCGACTCTCCCCGTCCCACTTCGAGTGGCGTCAAGGATACGATGAGTTTACCCCGGATGCCAGTTGCCGTCAGTACTCACTTTGGGTGAGCGCGGGTAATGTCTCCTCCAAGGGTTCTTAGCTCGGCTAGAAGCTAGAACAGACTCCCCCAGTAACCTTAGATCCCATTACCCGCGCCCGCCTGTTATAGACCCGGAACTGGGGGAAAGTTGCTGATGCGGCGAGGAATTAGTTTGGGGAGTATCCACAGCCGGGACCATTGCCGGCGATCGGCGCGCGTAACCTGGGGGAGGGGAAAAGGAGCGCTTCGTCACTGTCCGCCGGTGCACGGCTCACACGCGCCCCGTACCGGGTTCCCGTTATAATTCGCCGGCATGAATCTCGAACAGAAGCTGGAAGAGCTGAAGAAGCGCGATCACCTGGCGCAGGAGGGCGGCGGCCAGGAGCGCCGGGAACGGCAGCACAAAGAAGGCAAGATGTCGGCCCGGGAGCGCATCGAATTCCTGCTCGATGAAGGCACCTTCGAAGAAACCGACAAGCTGGTGACTCACCGCTGCTCCGACTTCGGCATGGACAAGCAGAAGTTTTACGGCGACGGCTTCGTTACCGGCTACGGCCGCATTGAAGGCCGACTCGTGTTCGTCTTCGCGCAGGACTTCACCGTGTTCGGCGGATCGCTTTCCGAGGCCAATGCCGCCAAGATCGTGAAGGTCATGGATATGGCGGCGCGCGTGGGCTCCCCGGTGATCGGACTGAACGATTCCGGGGGCGCGCGCATTCAGGAAGGCGTCATGTCGCTGGCCGGCTACGCCGATATCTTTCTGCGCAACACGCTGTTCAGCGGCGTGATTCCGCAGATCTCCGCCATCATGGGCCCCTGCGCCGGCGGCGCGGTGTATTCCCCCGCCATTACCGACTTCATTTTCATGGTGGAAAAGACTTCCTACATGTTCATCACCGGGCCTGACGTGATCAAGACCGTCACTCACGAAGATGTGACCAAGGAAGACCTCGGGGGAGCGCACACGCACAACCAGAAATCGGGCGTGGCTCACTTCCTGGCCGAAGACGACGCCGAATGCCTGTCGATGATTCGAGAGCTGCTGAGCTTCGTGCCCTCCAACAACCTGGAAGATCCGCTGCGGCGCGACTGCAGCGATCCCGTCGATCGCGCCGAGGAAGCGTTGGACACCATGGTGCCGGCGGAAAGCAACCAGCCCTACGACATCAAGGATGTCATCCGCGCTGTGGTGGACGATGGCTACTTCTTCGAGGTGCACGAGCTCTATGCCACCAGCCTGGTGGTGGGCTTTGCCCGGCTCAACGGACGCTCCGTGGGTGTAGTGGCCAACCAGCCCGCGATTCTGGCGGGGGTGCTGGACATAAGTTCGTCGATCAAGGGGGCGCGTTTCGTGCGCTTCTGCGACTGCTTCAACATCCCCTTGCTGACCTTCGAGGACGTGCCGGGGTTCCTCCCCGGCGTGCAACAGGAGCACGGCGGAATCATTACCCACGGCGCCAAGCTGCTGTTCGCCTTTGCCGAAGCGACAGTACCCAAGATCACGGTGATCACACGCAAAGCTTACGGCGGAGCCTACTGCGTTATGGCCTCGAAGCACATCCGCGCCGACGTGAACTACGCCTGGCCGACGGCGGAAATCGCGGTGATGGGCCCGGAGGGCGCAGTCGACATCGTTTACAAGCGCGAACTGGACCGCGCCCAGGACCGCGAACCGATGCGCCAGAGCAAGATTGAAGAATTCCGCGACCGCTTCGCCAATCCCTACGTCGCGGCTGAGCGCGGGTTCGTCGATGCCGTGATCCAGCCGCGCGAAACCCGAAAGAAGGTGATCCAGGCGCTGGAGATGCTGCAGAACAAACGCGACAAGAATCCTGGGAAGAAGCACGCCAACATACCGCTGTAGCGGCAGTCAGCACGGGGCGGTCAGCACTCAGCAGTCGGCGCTCAGCCTCAATCAGGACTCGAGGCAACCCAGCTTCATCGGTTTGTTAATGGGAGGCCGGGCGGTCGAGGGATCTGCCGTCGGTTCGGCTTTGATTTTCCACTTCGAGTTGTGTCGAGTCGCGAAAACCTCCCGAAGGACGGTGAGCACCCCAGCAGCGCCTGATCCCGCTCCACTTTGCCCTCCAACCGTTACTACCCTGGTTCAAGCCCTTAGGCTGATGACGGGTCCTTAGCGCCTGTCATCATGAGCGGTCGCAGACCGCGAAGATCTGCAGGTCGTTCTGGTTGGGTTTCCCACTTCGAGGGCCAAGGAGCGCGCCCAACGGCACCAGAAGCAGTGGAAAGCACTGCAGCACGACCCTTCTATTCCACTCCGCCGGCGAACCGTTACAATCCTGGTTCAAACCAACTGCCCATCTAGGGGAGCTGTTATCTATCTTGCCAGCCCAAACGATCGCTTTGCCTCGGCGCCAGGATCGAGGGTAGTCCGGCGTGAGAGGCGATAGGTGCTGGTGCGCTCCAGCGTGTCCCCAACTTTCATGGTGGCCAGCGGACCAAGCATCTCCAGCTCGACGTAGGGCAGGGGATCGGGATTGGTGTACACCTCGGTGCTCGAGCCCTGGTCGGGGTACTCCACCCCGGGGATGCGCCGCGAGTCGATCTGCAGGACGTACTTATCGTCCATCCAAAGCAAGCTGCTGCCGTCACTGCCGATCTTGTGGGGGGCCTTCGCGTCGCGGGTAAGGGAGAGCAGCCGCCCGTCGAGCTTCAGATCCTGAGGCGGGGTGTCGCCCAACTGCTGGTTGTATCCCTTGGGGTAGGCCGACTTCTCAGGCAGCAGCATGAACACGCGCTCGGGCTCGCGCATCTGCGTGATGACCCAGACCGCAACCGGAACCGGGTCGCCCGAAACCTTCTCATAAGTAGTGGTGATAGCCATCTCTGGAAGCAGCGGGCTGAGCTTGATGCGGCGGGTCTCGCGAATGCCATAGCCGGGATCGAGGGCCGCGGTGAGAACCAGCTCGTCGCCATCCACCTTGGCCTCCACCGCCATAGCATCGAAGGCCGCCGGGGGCGGCCAGTTGCGGCCCGTCATCTTCTCCCAATTTGCCTGTTCCGCGGGCCAGGACTTGTCACCGCCGAAGTTGCCCCAGTCGCTGGATCTGGGATCGGGCAGCTTTGCATAGAACAGGCCGTTCTCCCACAGCGGCCCATCCTCGCCCACGAACCGGAACTGCATCACTCGCCCTATGGCGGGAACAACCACCACTTCCACCTTGCCATTGCTGATCAGGTAGGAGTTGGGCCAGCCGTTGTGCTCCACCGGGCTGATCCTGATGCGGCTGTCTTTGCCGGCGTGATGCGCGGGATGGAAGGGCGCAGGAGCCTGCTGTGCCCAAATCCCGCCATTCGAGCCAACAAGCAGGCCCGCAAGAAGCAAGCCGCGGAATCGGTAAGTCATTGGTTCAACCCGTGCGGACTGGGGCTTGTCGCGCGCTCACTGGGCCCCGGGATTAGCAGGCGTAGCGGAGGACTGCCTCAGAAGGGGCGACTTCTTGCCGATCGTCGCCAGTTCCGGAAAGTACTCCTGCAGCGGAAGATTGAGATCCCGCCACCCGTTGTAGCCGCCGGTGAGAACTTCGGTGTGCTCGATGCCCTTCAGTTTCAGCTTCTGCGCCACCCGGGCGCTAGTCGCTTCGTTGGGTCAAGTGCAGTAGAGGATGATGGCGCGGTCGCGGGGGATCTGCTGAATGTTCTCATCCAGCTTGTCGGGATCGAAGCGCAGCGCCCCGGGTATCACCTGAGGATAGGCCAGGAAGTCGAGCGCGTGACGCAGATCGAGGATGGTGAGGGGCTCGCCGCCATCCAGCCGCCGCCTCAGTTCCTGGGGCGAAATACGAATCACGCGCCGCAGTTGACGCTGAAAGCGCACGCGCTGGATGTACTTGAACAATATCCATCCGGCGAGCAAGAGCGCCAGAATGAACGCCAGCCTGCCGCCCAGCTTCAGGGCTCGCTCCGCGAGTTCCTCAATCTGATTGCTGAACAGGAAGCCCAAAACCACGAAGCTGCCTGCCCAGATGGCCGCACCCAGGCCGTCAAAGATCAGGAAGGTCCAGCGCTTCATCCGGCTCACGCCGGCCATGGGCGGCGCAATGGTGCTGAAACCGGGCAGGAACTTGGCGATCAACAGCGACGGCGCACCGTAGCGCTGAAAAATATTCTCGGTGCGGCGAACACAGGAGTCAGGCTCGATCGAGATGCGGCACAAGGTGCCTAAGACGCGGACGCCCTGCCAGCTTCCCAGATGGAACCAGATGAAGTCGGCAAGCAACGCGGCCACGCATGCCACCACCAGGACAGCGGCGAAGTTGAGGTCTCCCCAGGCGGACATTGCCCCCGCTGCCAGCAGCATGGGCAGCGAGGGGATCGGCAGGCCGATCTGCTCGGCCAGCACCCACCAGAACAGAACTGTATATCCGTGATGGACCAGGAATTCGACGACCGCGTGCACCGAATCACTCTACCATCTTCCCCGGCATGCCATCAGCAGGCATGCTTCCCATGCCCAAGGTCGGTCGTCGAATCATTCCCGGCTCAAGGGGTTCTCAGTGAAAAGGGATACAGCATTCCTGCCATAGGCCGGAACGAGGGACTTGTCCAGGATGCGGAACAACCTTGGGAGGCGGACTAAGCAGAGTAACTCGCTGAATGCCGAGTGCTGACGGCCGACTGGTGAGTGCTGGGCGCAGAAACACTAAGGGCCCCGAGGTTTTCTGTCAGGTTCGTTCCTCTCGGCCAGCAGCTCGCTTTAGACCCTCGCTCACCTCTGCCTGACCCCTGTTGCCAG
>DATHDM010000126.1:0-4051 GCA_035319065.1 Terriglobales bacterium | reverse complement strand
CCCCGGCAGGATCGCTGGTGAAGGAAATGGTGGCGAACAGCTCGGCGAGCTTCAGCGAGAGCGAAGAGCTGCCTCCGGCCACCACCTGCACCACCTGCGACTGCGAGGCGTAGCCGCTCTTGGACAGGGTTACGCTGTGCGGGCCGCCATTCAGCCCGGCGGCGGTGAAGGGCGTCACCCAGCTGGGATCGGTGCGGCCATCGATCTGGATCTGAGCGCCCGCGGGAGAGGAGCTGATGGCTACCTCGCCGGTCGTCACCGCAGCGGCGGGAGCAGCCACCGCGACCACCTTGGTGTGCTTGTTCTTCTTCGGGTTCTTGTCCCGGGACGAGACCTGCGCCGGCGATTGCACCTCCTGCTCGACGGCGGTCGTATCGACCTGCGGCGGAGGCACCGGGGTCACGCTGACCAGCTCCGGCGAGGGGGGCGTATCCGGCTTCTTCGAACTGTGGAAGCCGAGCACCGCCACGCTGGTGATCACCAGAAACAGGAGCACGGCGCCGGCGCCATACATCAGGAACTGCTTCTGCTGCGGCGGCAGCGCGGGCAGAGTCTTCCAGGGAGCGGGCCGGACCGCAGGCGGCGGAGCCGTCCGCTCCGGCGCGCGCTCGGCGGGCGAGGGCTGCTCGCTGACCGCCGGAAAGACCTGCCCCTGCACGATGACCGGAGTTATTGCAGGCGCGGGGGAGGGTTTGGGAGCCGGTGGCGCAACCGCAACCGGATTCTTGAACTCCAGCGTCGAAGCCTGCTGTCTCGGGGCCGCGGCTCCGTTGCCCGGAGTGGCGGAGGTCTCAAGCGAGCTGTGAAGCGCATCAAAGACTCCTGCTGCTCGGGAGGCCCCGGCGTTCACCGGCACAGGAGCAATCACCGGCTCCGGCCCCGGGACTTCGTAGCTTTGGGGCTGAATGGGCGCGGCCATGGTCTCGGAGCGACCGAAGTTCTTGTGGCCCTCGATCTCGCGCACCAGGTCGGAGCCGGTCTGATAGCGGTCGGCCGGGGCCTTGGAGAGAGCCTTCATGATCACGTGGTTGATCCCCGGACTCAGCATCGGCTTCAGGTCGATGGGCGCCTGGGGGATGTGCTCAAGAATGCTGTTCGTGACCTCTTCCGGATTGCTTCCAGCGAACGGCTTCTTGCCGGTGGCCAGCTCGTAGAGGATCGCTCCCCAGTTGAAGAGGGCGGAGCGCACGTCGAGGTTTTCGCCGCGAACCTGCTCGGGCGAAAGATAGTGGTAGATATCCGGCAGGGGATTGGTGCGGGCCAGGTCGGCCGGCGCCGGCTTGGGGACGCCAAAATCCATGATCTTAACGCTGCCGTCCCACTCGATCATGACGTTGGCCGGCCGCAGATTGGTGTGGACGAAGCGGTGTGAGGCGGCATGGTCAAAGGCCAGGCAGGCCTGGCGGGTCATGTCCACCAGGTCGCCGCTGGAGACTTCGCTGCGGCCGATCAGCATGGCCTGCAAGGTCAAACCTTCCACGTATTCCATGACCACGAAGAAGCAGCCCTGATCCTCTCCCCCGCCGTAAATGCTCACAATATTGGGACTGCTGATGGCGCTGGCGGCGCGGGCGTCTGCTTGGAAGCGGCGCAGCATCTGCTGGCCCTCGGGGGAAGGGGTGTCCAGCCGAAAGGTGCGAAGGGCCACGGGGCGGTGGAACTTGGAATCGAAGCCCTTGTACACCGATCCGAAGGGATGCTGGGCGACCTCGTTTTCAACCTTAAAGCGGCCAATCGTCTCGGGAACCATGAATTGCCTCGCAAAAACGGCAGATTTCGGCGACACCTCACGCAGGTAACCGCAGGGGAGGAAAATAGAACATAGTCCACTCGTGCTATCTGAGGGAGATTACGCAAGTACCGCGACGGCCGGAGGGGGTGTTGGGCGGTCAACCGACGGGAAAAGGAGCAAGGCTCCCGAAGATAACGGGAGGGATTCGGGAATAGGCCCTTTCCGGCCGGAAGGCGCCTGGGTGGTGGGCATGGCGTCGCCAGAAGAAGGGATCAGGCAGCCTATCGATATCACACCATTGGCAGTGCAGGTTTGAGGGGGCGGTGGGGACGGGCAGCGGTTCGGAAACGGAATGTGGATGCCCAAGTATATGCAAGAAAATGCGGCTTCGGCCCTGCACGTTTTTTACTGCAAACGTGGAAAACCACATATTCCGCACAATTGATGGGAGTTAGTTGTCTTGGCGGTGAGGTTGGAATGGGCTCTGGCTTGCAAAATCCTTGAACGCGGAAGTTTGCCGAGGTGGAGCGTGAGGAAAGTCGTCGTTTGTCTAACAGTTTTGTTTTTCTTAGCCATTGCCGCTGTTGCAGCGGCGCATGCGGATACGGTTTACGACCCACGGATTGCGACTGGGGATCCGGCTTGCCAATCAGGGGATATCCCTCTCACAAGCAACGTCTTCAATTTCTCCGCCGGGAGCGGGACGGGCCTCAATGGCAATATCTTCAATTATTGCAATGAAACGGGCCACACGCTATTCAACCTCGATTTCAAGGTTAATACTTTCATCCCAGCGGCAAGCGTGAGTTGCGATGGTGGCAATGTGTTTGCCCACTGCACGCCAAGTAACCCCACATCCAGCTCATTGGATATCTTCTTCTTCGGCGGACCTGGTGTGCCGGACCACCACAACCACGATTGCGACGACGAGGAGGAAGGCGAGTTTAGGTTCCATTTCGTGAACAATTTCGTAAAGGATAATGATGATGAAGATGAGGGCTGCGGGCATTTCTTCATCAATCTGAACTGCACGACCGGTACGGCGTGTTCTAACTGGGACCCCGGAACGCCCTTCACCGGGGTCGCTGATGTTCCCGAACCGGTTAGCGCCTTGTTGCTGAGCACGGGGGTTCTGGCCGTGATTCGCCGCCGCTATGGCAAGCGCAAGTAATTCAGGTCCGATTTGATCACGACCCCTCTCTGACAGACTGCCCTCGACGGAGGGCAGCTTGCTGTCGGGCTCAAGCGTTAGAGGCCCGATGCCGCCTGCGTGGCTTCTCTACTTAGAAGTTCGTGGCTGGTACTGTTGCAGAAGGCTTTGGAACTGTGGCTGCTTGGCCAACGACGCCAGCTCCGGATCGTCGGTTGCTTCCTTCGCAGGTAGTCCTTTTTCAAAGGCCGTTCTAAGGGCTTGGATCGCTTCTTGCGCCCTGCCTCCCAGCGTATCCACCACCGCTTCCATATATAACAGTTCCACATCTGCGGCATCGAGGGAGCGCGCGCTGCGGATGTAACGCTGTGCCACTGAGTCGTCGCCCTTCTTGGCATAATACAGGGCGAGGCTCCCCATGGGAGACGCCTGGCGAGGATTGACCTGAAGTTCCTTCTGAGCCAGCGCAATCGCCTTGTCATAGGTCGCGTCGGCCTTCGCCTTCTGACCCGCCCAGCGGTAGGAATCGGCCAGATTCCCCATCGTCAGTTCCTGGTTGGGATTGATCTCCACGGCCTTTTCGAAGGTCTTGACGGCGTCGTCATAGCGCTTCATGTAGAAGTAAGCCGTGCCCAGGTTGGAGAGGGCAAGCTGGTAGTTCGGCTCCACTTCCAGGGCTTTTTGAAACCATGGAATCGACTCATTCCATTGTCCCCTTTGGAAGTAAACGGTGCCGATGTTGGAGTACCCGACGGCATTCCTGGGAGCCAGTTCGATGACCTTCTTATAGGCCTCCAGCGCTTTGTCAAATTCTCCGAAGCTCTTGTAAGCGTTGCCCAGAGCCAGGTAGTTGTACCAATAGTAGGAATTGACGGTAATCGCCTTCAGATAAGCCTGAAGGGCTTCATCTTTGCGGCCTGCCGCGCGGTAGGCGTCGCCTAAGCGGCGATAACCCTCATCAGAATTGGGCGCTAGCTGCAAGGCGCGCTGCAGCTCTGCGATTGCCTCGGAGGATTTGCCGGTAGCATCGTAAACCGATCCCAAGGCAAAGTGGGCCTCGGGCAAGCTGTCGTTCAACCGCGCCGCCTGTTCCGCTGCGCCTACAGCTTTGTCGGCCCAACTGGTGTCCTTGGTCCCTTTGTACATGCGCAGGCTGGCGTCGGCGATGC
>DATHDM010000125.1:0-15975 GCA_035319065.1 Terriglobales bacterium | reverse complement strand
CGTAGTTCCGTTCATCAGTCTTTCGACCACTAGCCTGAACTTCAACACTCAACAGGCGAACACCAGCAGTGGGCAATTGCCCGTCACCATCAGCAACTCAGGAAATGGAGACCTGCTGATCGCAGGTCTAACGTTGAGCGGTTCTAATGGCGGAGACTTTTCCACCGTGCCGGCGAGTGCCAGCGTGTCTCCTGCCAGTCCCGTCGTCATTCATCCCAACAGCAGCACCATCGTGAATGTGATCTTCACTCCAACAGCCACCGGTTCGCGGTCGGCGACATTGAACATTGCAGACAACGCCAGCGGCAGTCCGCACTCGGTCTCGCTGTTTGGAACGGGAACCGCTCCCGTCTTCTCGATCTCGCCCAACAGCTCCGGCGGCCCGGTGGATTTTGGTTTTCAGGCGGTGAGCGCCACCGGCGCTCCCAAGACATTCACTATCACTAACACCGGGACGGCTCCGTTGACGATTAGCGGCATCCAGAGCTCGAATGCAGTGGAGTTCGCGCTCAGCCAGCCATTCTCTGGTCCGGTGGTTGTGCCGGCAGGGGGCAACTTCAGCTTCTCGATGACGTTCACGCCTGGTGCCGAGGGAACCAGAAGCGCCACAGTAACCATCAGCGATAACGCCAGTGGAAACCCGCATCTTGTTTCCTTGACCGGCACGGGCGCTGCTCCCCTTTTAAGCATCGCGCCCAACAGCTCTGGCGGTGCCGTGGATTTCGGCAACCAGCCGCTCAACACTGCCAGCGCCGCCAAGGTTTTCACCATCACCAACACCGGCAACGCTCCGCTCACGATTACCGGCTTGCAGAGTTCCAATTCGCCGGAGTTTGCCATCACGACGTCGTTCTCGGGCAGCGTCACCGTGCCTCCGACGGGCAACAACAGCTACAGCTTCAGCGTGACTTTCACCCCCTCGGCGGTGGGTCTGCGATCAGCCACTGTGACCCTCACCGACAACGCCGGCGGAAGTCCACACACCGTGCAGATTGTCGGCACCGGCACGGGGCCGCTCTTCGGCATCTCTCCCAACAGTTCGGGTGGTCCGGTTGACTTCGGAAATCAGGCGGTAAGCACCACCAGCGGTCCCAAGACATTTACCATCACCAATACCGGCAACGCGCCTCTGACCATTAGTGCCATACAAAGCACCAATCCTTCCGAATTCACCGTCAGCCCGGCTTTTTCCGGGCCGGTGAGTATCTCGGCCGCACCAGGCAGCAATACTTTCAGCTTCACTTTGACTTTCACACCCGGCGGTGCGGGCACTCGCACTGGCAGCATGAGCATCACCGATAGCGCCAGTGGCAGTCCGCACACCGTGCAACTCATCGGCGCCGGGCAGGTGCCCGGCATCAGTTTCAGCCCCTCTGGCCTCAGCTTCGGCAACCAAATGGTGAACACGGCCAGCAGCCCCATCACGCTTACCATCACCAATACCGGCGTGGCGAATCTGGTGATTACCGGCCTCACCATCTCTGGCGCCAATGCAGTGGACTTTACCTCTGTGCCTGCCCCCTCCAGTGTTTCGTCAGGCACGCCAATCACGGTGGCGCCGAATGGCACGACCACTGTCACCGTAACCTTCAATCCGCAGGCCACGGGGAATCGCACAGCCAATCTCATCCTGGCTGACAATGCTCCCAGCAGTCCGCAGCTGGTTTTGATGACCGGTACGGGGGTGTTGCCCAACGTCTCCCTCAGCCCCGCCAGCGTCACGTTCACCAACAACCAATTGGTTGGCACCACCAGCAATGCCACCACCGTCTTCATCAACAACACCGGCAATGGTCCCTTGACCATCTCCAACATCACGATCAACGGTGCAAATCCCGGAGACTTCGCCTTCACACCGGCGTTCAATCCGAATTCACCGGTCGTGGTTCAAGCGGACAGTTCGTGGAACTTGAACGTGACCTTTACTCCGACTGCCGGGGGCCAGCGAACCGCGACCGTGACCATTACCGACAATGCAAGCGGCAGCCCGCACACGCTCTCGCTCACCGGGACAGCAACCTCGAACGGAACCGTCACCATGCCTCCGGTGACCCTGGGAGGCAACCTGGAGGTACTGGCGACAGCGTCACTCGACAATCCGGCCCCCAGCAACCTGCCCGTCAAGGTCACCAGCCTCGATCCGTCCAAAGTGCTGGTCTCTTCAGATACCAGTGGGACCACTGCAGGATCCGCTTTCGTGAACCTGACCGTTCTTGCCGGGCAGACCATTCTTCCGGGCTTCTATATCCAGGGGCTGGCTTCCTCGGGGACCGTGCAATTGACGGTGACCGTGCAAGGCTACGCTTCGGCGGTCACGACCGTGACGCTCACTCCCTCAGGATTCGTCCTGGTTAGTCCCCAAGGCCAGGGACAGGACTTCAACACCAGCCTCCTCTCAGCGGATTCGACGCTGACGGTCTCCATACAGAAGCTGGACGGCGCCCTCAACGTCGTTTCCGGGCCGATTCCCAAGCTTCGCGGTGGCTTGACGGTGAGCGTGCCGATCAAGAGCGCAGACACCAGCAAGGGGACAATCCAGGGTTCCTCATGCTCGCCAGCGCCCTACCCATGTGCCATCGTGCTGGGCGGCTCCAACAGCGCTACCGTGACCTTCCACCCCGTCGCACAGGGCGCATCGCTGTTGAGTGTGGACGTCGCCGACATCGCAACCAGTGTGCCGTCCACTCCCTTCAGCACGCCTAACACTGGAAGTCAGCTGACAGCCAATATCACTGCTCCACAAATCAGCGCTAATCCCGCAACGGTGGGTGTGAACCTGCAAGTGCGCGGTTCGGGGATTCTGCAGGCGCCGGCTCCGAGTGGAGGCGTGACGCTGACCATCAGCGTCCAGAATGGCGATCCCAGAGTGCTACTTTCCAGTGAAGCTACGGGCACGACGGCGGGCTCGTCCTCGATCAGCCTACAGATTTCTGCCGGGGCAACAACCCTTCCGACTTTCTGGATTCAGGGAATTTCGCTCACTGGCGGGTCCCCAGTGGTCCTGACGGTCACCAGCACGCCCCCAGTCTATGCCAGCACGACCACGAATGTTGCCGTCACGCCATCGGGCTTTGTGGTGAGTGCCGCGTCCAATCCCATTAACACCACTACAATCTCCCAGCACACCCCCATCACGCTGACAGTCTATCGGCTGGATCCGGCGAACAATTTAGTGGCCCCTGGGTTCGTCCGTGGCGGGTTGAGCGTCACCATCCCGATCTCCACTTCCAACTCGACCCTCGGCTCTGTCGACGGCAGCCCTGCGAATTTTGGCGGAGGAGATTCCACCACCCCAAGCACTGGCGGAAATGCGCTCTATTTCCGTGCCCTCGGGCAGGGAACGGTAACAGTGTCCGTCGATCCCAGCAGGGTGACCACGAATCCCCCCAGTTCGCCGTTTACCACGCCCGCTGCCAACGCCGGCCAGTTGACCGCCATAGTCAGCCAACCGGCAATTTCGCTCAACGCATCAACCACGACCATCGGCTACAACCTGCAAATTCAGGGCAACGGAGCATTGAGCGCGAACGCTCCCAGCACACTGACAGTGACCATCTCCAGCCCCAACGGTAACCTGGTCCTGCTGTCCAACTCTTCCAATTCGGCAGGGGCGTTGCGCCCTGATGGCACCAGCCAGATCTCCATCACCATCTCGCAGGGACAGGGTGGCGGCGGCATTGGATTCCCGCCCTTCTTCATTCAGGCGCTGGCGGCCTCAGGCACTGTGACGCTCACGGCCACGGCGCCCGGTTTTGCCCCGGCGAATCTCACCGTAACCCTGACGCCATCGGGCTTCCTCATCCACACACCGAACGGGGTGGGACAGGATTTCGCGACCAGCTTGTCGCAGGGTGCGAAGGGCCTCTCCATAGAATCGTGGCAGCTCGATTCCGCCACCCTGCAGCGCGTAACCCAGGAGGGTGTCCGCGGGGGTGCATCGGTTCTTGTGCCCATCGGCAATAGCACCCCATCCGTGGGAACCTTATCCCCGGCTTCGGCGCTGTTCAGCGGAGGCGCACAAAGCGTGGGCCTGACATTCTCACCGCTGTCCGTCGGAAGCACTCAGCTCACGCTCGGGGAGCCTGCAGGCTTCACCGTTCCGGCGCCGGATGCAGGCGCCAACAGTGATGTGCAAGTCAATGCGAATGTCAGCCAATGAGGTATAGTTTCAGGAAGTGACGGCAAAATCCGCAGAAACGTAGCTACCGTGTCTAAGGCCATACTCTTTCTCCGTGTTCCGCGTCCTCGCTTGCTCTCCGTGCTGGTGCTGGCAACTTGCATTTCGGTTGCATTCCAGCGAGCCTCCAGCCAGGTGTTGGACAAGTCCGTGCTCAACAGCACGGTCTTGCTCACCTATGAGGTCGAGGCCCCCGCCGAGGGCGACAGTTTCACCAAAGACCAGGCGCATGCGCAGAGCGCCAAACCCGCCAAGGCGGGTCCGCTCCTGGTTCGCGGTACGGGCTTCCTGCTGTTCAGCGGACTAGGGCGTACGAAGGGGCTGGTTTACCTGGTCACCAACCGACACATCCTTCCTCCGGAAGGCAAGAAGCAGGACATCAAGGTGCGTGTCGTGGTCGCATCGCGCGACAAAAGCGAAAAAGTTGAGAGCGTCAGCGTTCCCATCGTGGGTAACAACGGAAAATATCTCCCCTCGGTTCGCCTGCACAAGGATCCCAGCACCGATGTGGCGGTTATCAATATTGCGCCTGCGGCCTTTGGCAACAAGTTCAAAGTGCTCATCGACGCCGTCACCACCGGCAAGTACCTGGACACTTCCATGCTCGCTTCCCCCGATACTATGAATTCCATCGGCGTCGGGGTTGGTTCGCAGGTCTTTGTGTTGGGTTATCCGGCCGCTATTTTCGATCCGCGCAACGTATCACCGGTTTTGCGAGTCGGCGTCATATCCACGGATCCCAAGGAGGGTTTCAATTTCAACGACGAATTGCGGCGGCTGATGGGATTTCCCGAGCACGTCAACGGCTTCCTGGTGGACGCCAATGTCTATCCTGGCTCCAGTGGAAGCCTGGTGGTGGTCGATCCCAGCGTCGTCAAGTGCGACTGTCAGCCGGCAAACTCACAAACCACGAAACATCCGGAAAACCGGCTGCGGATCCTCGGTATCGTAGCCGGGTCCATCCCCATGTACGACCCTTCGCTCAAATCGTTCGAGCGTATCGGCCTGGGCATTGTCTATTCGGCTGACACCATCCGAGAGGTCATTAACAGTTTCGAACGCTAATCCGCTTGGAGCCGTGGGGGCCCCAATTCCCGCCGCGATCAGCTAGCTCGATTTAGTTTGGCGCTGCCCATTCTGTCGGGACTACGGCTTCTGGCCGGAGTTCAGGTGGATGCTCCGGGGAAGGCGGTACTCGTGGTGCCGCAACGCGCACGGATGTGCCTCTGCCGGGAGAGCTTGTAACCTTCACCTCGGCACCGTACGCCGAAGCAATCGCCTTCACGATGGAGAGTCCCAGGCCGCTTCCTCCAGTTTCCCGCGAGCGGGCCTTGTCCACACGGTAAAAGCGATCGAATATGTACGGCAAGGCCTCGGGCGGAATGCCAATCCCGCTGTCGGTGACTTCCAGGAAGGCAGTGGCGTCGGTTCCGGCCACAACGAGTTCGATCGTTCGCCCTAGTGGGGTGTACTTGAGGGCGGTGTCCAGCCGATTGACAACCATCTGACGAAATCTGGAAGCGTCGCCTCGAAGCAGCACATCGGGCTCCAGTCTGAGAACCAGCTCCAGCTCTTTCTCGCGAATCAGCAACTGCATCTCGATGATTCTGTCGCTGATCGTTACGCCCGCAGTACATTTCTACCTGACCCGGAATCGGCGCCCGGCTGAGATCTGATTCTCCCTCGTTTGCCTTCTGGACAGCTTAGCCAGCGCGCTCATGCCGCGGGCGCCGGCAACCCAGATCGCCCGTTTCAACAAGAAATCCCAGTCAGCGGCCAGGGATGCTGACTGGGAATCTTCACGCTCTGGCTAGTCCGATTAGGGGCATCAGGTTCGGGACTAACCAGCTATGGAGACGAACAATATGTGCGCACTCTAGTTGTGAAGGCCGAACCGCACAATAGTCAAAAAGTACTATGCCACGGGGAGCACTGCGCTGCGCGTCTCGAGATCGTCCGCATTCCCCCGGTTTCGCGCCTGCCTTCAAGTCTGTCTCTGGGGCACGTCTCGAACGCCCTTATTCGGGCAGAATCTCAATGGCGCTTATGGTCGCGTAATCCTTAACCGGCACGAACTCGAAGAGCAGCTTCCCCTGAGCGTTCGGCTCCAATCCAAGGACCTTCTTTGTAACCAGTTGGTTCTCCTTGTTGTCCTTTAGGAGATCGAGATCACGCAATACCACCCGGCCATTGCAAATGACGGTGAAAACGCGGCTTCCCGGGCCGCCCGAGGACTCGTGAGGGGGACCAACATAGCTGTCGCGATTCGCAGCACCGAAGCGCCGCTCCACATAATGCAAGATCGCAGTGTAGCGCCCTGGCGGGACTGGGATGGCATAAGAGAAGTTTCCCCACCGTTCACCTTCGTACAGTTCGGGGTCGTCAGCGCCCTCCACAGGCCCTCCGCGAACCGCCCACTGTCCGCCTCGGAAGTATTTATCGGGACTCCACCACTGGCTGTCGTCGGAGTAGTAGGCGCTCTCACGCATAACGATCCGGAGAGGACGGATTCGGCCCTGCAGGCCGGGAACGATCTCAATCCCCGACAGCATCCCTCGCCCGCCATGCAGCGACGTTACCCTTAAGTGCAGCAACCCGTCGCCGCCGGGCGAGACATCCACGAATACCTTTTCATCGGCGACCCTGCTGCCGCCGGCGTCTGCCGTCACGTCGAAATCGCTCAGCAGCGTCTTTCCGTTTACGCTGACCGCCATCACGCGGCTGCCTTCGCCGCCGCCTGCATCTTCGGGCCCGTAGTAGGTCTCAGCGAAGTGCAGGCGCATTTCGTAATTTCCCGGTTTTAGGGGAATGTCGTACCCGAATTCTCCCTGGCGGCTTGCCCGGTAAATCTCGGGATCGAGCGTGCGCCAGATGTGCCTGACGGGGCTGCGGACCATCATTCCGCCTGAGAAGTAGCGGTCCGCACTCCATACCTTCCCGGCGCGGTCGACATAGTTGTGGCTATTGCCCGCCAGAATGCGAGTCTCATCTCCCACCGGCAAACCAACCGGGGTCTCGCTGGCAATCGGCGAAGGCCTTTCCAGGTAGGCAGCGCCGGTCTTCTTCGCTCTGGGCAGCAACAGCGCGAGGACAATCAGGAGAGCCGCGCCAACTGCGGTTGCGAGCAATGCCACCCACAACCTCGGCTTGGCGGCCGGTGGGCGGACGACGAGCGGATCCGGTGAACCCTCCGCGAGTATGCGTTTATCGCCCGCTGCTTCCTCCCCGGACTCGCTTTCCCGGGCCTCGAACCGAGGAGTGTACTGGCCCACAGGAATTGAGATATGGATAAGATGATTGGCGCCCTCTGCTGCGTAATACTCAGCCAGGCGTCGGCGAAGGCGATTGGCCTGCACCCGCACGATCGAGTCGCAGTCCTGGTCGAACGACGTGCTCCGGCCGAACACGTCTACCGCAATCGCGTATTCCTTGATCTGCTGGACCTCTCCCGCAAAACTCTTCTCGCAGAGATAGGAAAGGAGGTGGGACAAGCTGGGGGCGCGAACAAAGGTCTCCGATTGCAGAACTCTCTCAAGTTCGGCGCGTTCCGCTTCCACGGACTCTTGCACCAGGCTCATTGGCCACGCCTGCTTAGAGTCTAGCTCGCATGTAACCCGGGGGAGGGAGGTAACACCCGGCGTAACGTCTGAAAAGAGCCAGAATGGGACTGGCCCCCACGTTTCAAAACGCCTGAAATGGCGGTCTTTGCAGGCAGGTTCTTCTTGCCCTTTGCCATGTAGCCATTCTTAACCTTGCGGTTAACCCTCTGGTAGCCGCTGTAGCGTTGTGCGCTCCCATCCGATTGGGCGATAAGGGATTCGGTTGCGGAGCGGGTCCGATCCGTCGGAGTGACCGCGGTCGGGGGGGCACGGCTCCAGCCAAGGAGGCGCCTATGCGAAGAATATGGCTTACCGGAATCATCCTGGTGCTTGCGGCCGCATTGTGGGCGGAAAGCGCCAGCCCATCATCGTCTGAGGTCCAGCCGCTATCACAGATGACGGTGGCGCAACTAGAAACCAAAGGTGACATCCTGCGTGCTCAGAAGGATTACGAGCAGGCAATTCAGTATTACGATGCAGCGCTTCACAAGCAGCCGAAGAACTCCGTTCTGTACAACAAGATCGGCATTGCCGAACTGCAGATAGGACAGGTTCGTCCCGCGGAGTTTCACTTCGAGCGTGCGGTCAAGCTAAATGGCAAGTACGCTCAGGCACTGAACAACCTGGGCGTCGTGGCCTACATGCAGAAAAGCTTCGGCAGGGCAGTCAAGTACTACAAGAAGTCTTTGGCGGTGAACGAACAAGCTGCCGCGGTCCACGGCAATCTGGGCACCGCCTGGTTCGCGCAGGGTAAGCTCGATCGCGCGATCGCAGAATACACGCGCGCGCTGGAGCTGGATCCGGAGGTATTGCTGCGCAGCACGCAGGGCGGTGTCTCCGCTCGGATCTCCTCTCCTGAGGATCGGGCGAAGTACTCCTACGTCCTAGCCAAGCTGTATGCCCGTCGCGGTGACATCGAGCGCTGTCTCGAATGCCTCAGAAAGGCGAAGGATGAGGGCTATCACAAACTGGCCGACGTCTACAAAGACGAGGAGTTTGCCACGATCCGCCAGGATGCTCGCCTGGCCGCCCTGATTCCGCTGCCGGCGGTGAATAAGTAGACCCGTCCTGGGGGAGAGTGGGGCTCCCCCAGGGTCTTCTTTCCAACCTTGATGCCGTCGAGGGATGTGATCACCCAAGTGACTTGCAGACCAGCGCCAGGGCTGGGTGGGCTCGCTCCCAAAGCGGAACGCGATTCCGCGTGTGGAATCGAACTTCTAAAGCGGCGACATCTCCTTGTCGATTCAAAGGTCAGCAGGCAATTGCACATGGAAACTTTGGAATCCTCCCCTGCGATCGCGGACAGCCCTGCCGAAGGCACTCGGTGCTTTTGCTGCGAACAGTACCTGCGTGAGGCACAACTACTCCAATCCTCGCTTTTGCCGGCGGGGCCTCTCGCCGAAGACGCCGTCGAACTGGCCTATCGCTTTTCACCCTTCTCCGAAGTCAGCGGAGATTTCGCCGATTTCTTCTGTTTGCCCGATGGGCGCATCGGGCTCTACCTTGGCGACGTCGTTGGCAAGGGCCTGCCGGCCGCTATGTATGGCGCTCTGGTCATGGGGGCCCTGCGCGGCATTCACAAGACCGGCACCTCTGCCTCGCGTGTCCTCGCCTTGCTCAATGAGCGGCTCATGCAGCGTCCCTTGAATGGACGCCTCTGCTCGACCCTGTATGCCGCATATGACCCCGTCTCTCGCATCCTGGAATTCTCCAATGCCGGAGTGCCCCGGCCCCTGCTGGTCTCCGCCAACGGTTGCCGGCCTCTGGGAGAGGGTGGACTCCCCTCGGGAATGTTCCCCGGCGCTATTTACGACCGGCACATCACGCGACTTTCTCCCGGGGACAGCGTGCTGTTTGCCACCGACGGCGTACATGAACTCCGCAACGCCGAGGACGTTGAGTTCGGTGAAGGCCACGTCATCCAGGCATGGGCGAGTTGCCGGCAGCGCTCAGCCCATGAATCGGTCAACTTCCTGTTTGATTGCCTGCAGCAATTCTCCGGTCCCGATGGCCAGCATGATGACGTGACCGTGGTGGTGCTGAGAGTCCCGCAATAAGGCCCATGCGATCGCAGGCACGGATACAGTCCGCTTCACCAATGACCGAGTGATCCTCGGATACGGACGGACACTCGATTCCTGCGCCGCTCGCGTCCCAAGAGGACATGGGCTGCGTGACGCTCGAGCGCCTAATGCTCACCAGCTCCGCTGCCGATAAGTTCTGCATGTTGGTTGGGCCAGGAATTGTGCTCTGCCAAGCTCTTATCGGCCAGGGCAGAGCGCACTGATACGGCTCAACCTACCAGGACCGCCAGGCCTCCCAGCCCGCAGGGTGAAAGAGCGCCGAAAGAAGGAAGGAAACCATGTCGATCATCAATTCCCTACAGAAGGCGATTTCCGCCCATGCAAGCTGGAAGATTCGCCTCAGAACGGCCATCAGCGGCGAAAAACTCGACGTAACCAGTGATGCCGTGAAGGCCGACGACCAGTGCGAGTTTGGCAAGTGGCTATACGGTTCGGAGCTCTCGCATGCGGAAAAGCAAGACGACCACTATCGGACGGTGAAACAGCTGCATGCACAATTCCATCAGGAAGCCTCCAAGGTTGTGGGATGGATCAGCGGGGGCCAAAAGGAGCTGGCGGAAAAGGCGATGAGCCCGGGAGGCGGTTTCTCCAAGGCCTCGACTGCACTGACCGAAGCAATGGTGAAATGGCGCGAGAGCTCCCACTGACCACTCCCGCTGAGGCTTGGTGTCGAAGTTGATTCCTGCTGATGTGAGCTGAGCACGGAGGCGCGCTGGACAAAAAGCGCGCCTATCGCTCCCAGACGCTGCTATAGTCCCCCAAATTCGGGCAGTAGGTCTGCCAAGGAGGATCGCTCATGTTTGCCAGGATTGCCGTTCTCTTCACCATCGCGGTCATGCTGATGCCCGCTGCATCCTCTGCCGATCGGGCTGCGTGTTCCCCGGCCACGCAGGTGAAGTTCATGACGCCCTTTCAGAGCGGCCATTTGGGAATCGGCATATCCGTCACCTCCCGTGGAAGCGGCAAGTGTTTCGCCGTTTCCGCCGCTTCTTCCAGCCGCCCCGACGCCTGGCGCTGCATGATCGACAACGCCATCCACGATCCCTGCTTTCAGAACGTCATGGGCGATCCCAATGTTCTTGCTTGCCCGGACGCGCCCTGGACGGCGAATGTATCGCTGCTCACTCTTACCTCGCCGCTGCCTGCGGAAAAGCGTGGGCAGCTGGTCTGGAAAGACAATCTGCCTTGGGCGCTTGAGTTGGCGAACGGTCAGCGCTGCAGTCTCTTCACCGGCGCAACTGCCCCGATCGCGGGCATGCGTATCAACTACGGCTGTTCCGGCGGCTTCATCGTGGTCGCAGATATAGATCGCAGCCAGCCGGTCTGGCGCGTCTTCTTTCAAGGAGAAAAGTCCATCGCCCTCGAGCCGGTCGACGTGGCTGTCGCCTGGTATTGAAACGCCTCTCCCTCAACGCCGCTGCTCGGTTCCTTAGCCAGGATCCGTTTGCCGCAAGGCTCCATGTTGGTTGAGGAAACCGGGGTGGGTTATTCTTGCCTCGCGAGTCGTGGAGTGGGGCATGAAACTTGTAGCTAAGTTCAACCTGATCCTCGTCATTCTGTTGGGGCTTGGCCTTGCCCTGATCGCCTGCGAGTCCTATGCCTTTCTAATGGATAACGCGCGCGACCAGGTGCTCCAACAGGCGCAGTTGATGGTCGAGAGCGCCAGCTCCACCCGCGAGTACACGGCGCAGGAACTGACGCCCCTACTCGAAGAGAACCCGCGCCACCTCACAACCTTTCTCCCGCAAACAATTCCGTTCTATGCCGCCACCGTGACCTTCGCGCGCCTTCGCAAGAAGTATCCGGAATACGCATACAAGGAAGCTTCTCTCAGTCCTTCTAATCCGCGCGACCGGGCGATGGAGTGGGAGTCTGATCTCATCCAGTATTTTCGCAACCATTCCGGCCAGAGGGAATTGGTTGGCGAGCGCGACACGCCCACCGGCCACTCCCTGTGCCTGGCCCACCCGATTTCGGTCAGCGCGGAATGCATGGAGTGTCATGACCGTCCGGAGAAGGCGCCCCCTGCGATTATCAACACCTACGGCACCGCCAATGGATTCGGCTGGAAATTAAACGAAATCAACGCAGCACAGATTGTGTCTGTTCCCATGGCCGTGCCCATCCAGATTGCAAACCGGGCCTTGCGTCGTCTCATGACCTTCCTGGCGCTGGTCTTTCTGCTGACCCTGATTGCCATGGACGCGGCCCTGTACTACATGGTGATCCGGCCACTGCGGCGGCTTTCACAAACCGCCGACCAGGTCAGCAAGGGGAACAAGGACTTGCCGGAGTTACCGGTGCGCAGTCAGGACGAGATCGGCACGGTCACCGCATCCTTCAACCGCATGTATGTGAGTTTGTCCAAGGCATTGAAGATGTTAAACGAGTAGCCGCGGCCTACGCGCCGTTCAGGGGCTTGGAACGCAAGAACTGTTCGCGCTCCTGGCTGGAATCGATCTCCTCTGCCAGGGCGCGATAGAGCTCATCCAGGGTGGTGTTCTTGGCCGCCGCCCGATTCACGATGACCTTTGCGATGGGGCCAATGTACTCGGCGAGTTCCTTGCTGACGCGATCGAGCACGGTGGGCTCGTAGACGCTCGTCGGCACCTGCGGCGGGCTCTCGCCGCCGATGCGGGCGGTTGCCGTATTCCCAAAGGAAAGTGGCGCAGGCTTCTGCAAGTCCGCCGTTTGCGCCAGTCGCATGGTGTCCAACGCCTGAAGAAACTCCTCGGCCGATTGGAAGCGCTCCCCGGGGCTCTTGGCCAGAGCCCTTAGAACTATCATGGCCAATTCAGCCGGGACGTCGGCATTCAGGTGCGATGGCGGCTGCGGCGTCTCCTTAAGGTGCGCGGTCAGTACCGCATACTCGCCCCTGCCGTAAAAAGGCACCCGCCCGGTAATCATTTCATACAGTGTGATGCCGAGAGAGTAGAGATCAGAACGCAGATCCACCCGCTCTCCGCTCACTTGCTCGGGCGACATGTAGTGCATCGACCCCAGCACCGCACCCGAGGTGGTGAGCCCGGCCTCACGGTTGCTGGCGGCCAGCCCGAAATCCAGCAGCTTGGCTTGGCCGTTGGCCGTGATCATGATGTTCGAAGGCTTGATATCACGATGAACGACGCCGCGGCCGTGGGCATAAGCCAGCGCGGCAAGCACCTGCGATATGTAGTCCGTGCCCTGCCACAGGCTGATCTGCCCTCGTTTGGCGCCCAAGGTGGTCCCTTCTACGAATTCCATGACCATGATCAACTGATCCTGGTGCTGGAATGCGGTATGCAGCAAGGCAATGTTGGGATGATTCAGGCTGGCTACCACCCGGATTTCGCGGGTGAATCGCTCCCCCAGTTCCTGGCTGTCCCGCACATCCGGCAGCAGGACCTTAAGGGCCTCGATGCGCTGCGAGATGCGGTGCCGAACCTTAAAGACCCTGCCGATACCTCCGGCGCCCAGGTTCCCGATCACCTCATATTCGCCAATCAAGTCTCCAACTGCGATTCCCATGGCCTGGGTTTGATTAGATGTCAGAGTAATCCGGGGAGATCAACTATCATTCGACTCAAGAATTATCTGCCGAGCTGAAAGGAACTGGCTACGGCTCGTTTCGGGGGGAAGAGAATGTCTTCAAGTTTTATCAGATGGATATCACGCTTTCGGCCCCCTGATCCCCCTCGACAACGGATTTCTCAGGCCGCGAATGTGAAATCTCGGAATTCCGCAGGCTAGCACCACTTCTATAGCGAGAGGACTTCTCCTATAATCCGTGTTCTGCACCACAGTGGATTGGCATGCGCGCTAACGAACCTGCGCCTGCAGGGGCGCAACACTCGATTTGCGTAATCACCTCCGAGGCGGCCTCGTTCCCGGAGATGCAGCGCCATCTGGCGCCTGCTTTCCGCACCACGCTTGCGCAGACGCAAAAACAGATCCAGGCGGTGCTGGCAGATCCGCAGGTGCAGGCCATTCTGCTGGATCTGGACACGGTGGGCGACGGCGCTTCCGATGGCTTGGAGTTGCTGCAGAAGATGCGGCAGGCGCGTGAAGAGCTGGTGCTGGTGGCCATCACCCGCTCCAACAGCCGTGCTATTCCTCTCCGCGCCAGCCAGGCGGGGGCGGACGAGTTCTTTCTTGCCCCGCTGAATTTTCAGGAACTGCAGATCGTCCTCTTACGCGCGATCGAAAAGCGGATGTTGGAGATCGAGGGCCGTCGCCTGGTCGAACAGGTGGAGAGCAAGTCTGCCTTCTGCGATCTGGTGGGGGGAAGCGAGGTTATGCAGAGGGTATACCAGGCCGTTCGCGCGCTCGCCGACACGAACACCACCGTGATCCTCCGCGGTGAGAGCGGCACCGGAAAGGAACTGGTAGCCCGCGCGATTGTTCAATCGGGACGACGCCGCGATCAGGCCTACGTCTGTCTGAACTGCTCCGCGCTGCCGGAGAGTCTCATCGAATCCGAACTCTTCGGCTATGAAAAAGGCGCCTTCACCGGGGCGGACAGCGCCAAGCCAGGCCTTATCGAGATGGCGGACGGAGGCACGCTTTTCCTCGACGAAATCACGACCCTGAACCATGGTCTGCAAAGCAAACTCCTGCGCGTATTGCAGGAGCATGTGGTTCAACGCCTGGGCGGCAGGTCGGCGAGGAAGATCGACTTCCGGCTGATCGCGGCCACCAACGACGATCTGGAGGAACTGGTCCGGCAGGGGCGCTTCCGCGAGGACCTCTACTACCGCATCAACGTGATTCCGATCTTCATTCCTCCGTTGCGTGAGCGCAATGGCGACCTGCCGCTGCTGGTGGATCACTTCCTGCGCGTGTATTCCGGCGCCAATGGCAAGGCGCTGAAGCAACTGGATTCCGAGGCCCTGCAGATCATGGAGGACTACTCCTGGCCGGGAAACGTGCGCGAGCTGGAAAACGTCATCCAGCGGCTGGTACTGATGAGCGATGGCGCCGCCATCCATCCCCAGCATCTCCCTCAGCAGCTGCTGTATTCCAGCACCACCAGCCAGGAGGCAATTCTCATCCCTGAGGGCGGTGTGGACCTGGATGCAGAGATGGAGCGGATCGAGATGGCCTACCTGACGGCGGCCTTGCGGCGTTCGGGAGGAAAGAAAGCGGCCGCGGCTGCCCTGCTGCACATCGATCCGCAACGCATGAAGTACCTCTGCCGCAAGCGGAATCTCTGAGTGCGCGTCAAAATTTGACCGGGGTGGGGTTAATTTCTTAATTTTGGGTTAATTTTTTACCCATGGGTTTGAACCCCGGACCAGTCTGGCGCCCGCTGATAAGCCCGTAAGTTGCTGATTTCACGTTCTCGACGTCCGTTAAATCCCGCCATTTTCTTTGGCTAGTGCCGTGCTATGTGATGGATACCACGGTCTGAGAGATAAAAAACTTCAAGAGGAGCGCCAATGTCGATCCAGAAAAAGTCCCTGATCAGCCAGCGCAGTTCGGTAAAGAAGGCTCTGGTAGCCACGCCCAGCACATCCGATGGGATACGGCCGACGATTAAGTCTGCCGTGCATTCCGCGGTTCATTCAACCGTGAAGCCGAATGTTCGGTCGACCATTAAGTCGAGCGTGAAATCCAACATCAAGTCCAACATCAAGTCCAACATCAAGTCGAACGTAAGATCGACTGTGAAGTCGAGCTGAAGATGTAGGCGGCCGCGACGACCCTGCGCTGGGTCTGACGCTGAAGACGGGAGCAGCCTTGGCTGCTCCCTTTCGTTTTGGACCGGCCTCTACCAGATTCTGCGCTGTACCAGGTCGCGCGTGAATCGCCAGGCGAACCCCGCCAGGCTGCGGCGCCGGGCGAAGATCTTCGCAGTTCCGCTCATCCCTTCACATAGATTTCCCGGATTATCCAGCAGCACGGTCCCCACGTAATACTGCGGAGGATTGATGCCCTTGAGCTGGTCGCGGGCGATCAGGCCGGCCTCGATCAGCGTGGATGCGGGCGCCACCGACTGCAAACGGCCGGAGATCGGCTCTACCCAGGCCTCTGGCCGCAGCCGGACCCTGGCTCCCAGGCGAACATCGCGCATAGAAAACTCGGGAATGTAAATGCGCGCCAGCAGCTGCGAGAGCTCGCCCACTTCGGCAATCGG
>DATHDM010000124.1:0-2294 GCA_035319065.1 Terriglobales bacterium | reverse complement strand
GCCTTCTCCGAATTGGTGAAGCGGGTTCAGCCCACGTCCAACGCCAAATACGTGCAATTCACCTCCCTCGCAGATCCCGAGCAGATGCCTGGCATCCGGATGCCAATCCTCGACTGGCCCTACACCGAGGGCCTGCGTATGGACGAGGCCATGCACCCGCTCACGATACTGTGCGTGGGACTCTACGGCGAAGTGTTGCCCAACCAGGACGGCGCGCCGGTCCGCGTCGTGATCCCCTGGAAGTATGGCTTCAAGAGCGGCAAGTCCATCGTCAAGATTCGCTTCGTCGAGGAGCAGCCCAAGACCACCTGGGCACTCGCCAACCCACGCGAATATGGCTTCTATTCCAACGTCAACCCGCAGGTGGACCATCCACGCTGGAGTCAGGCCAGAGAGCGGCGCATCGGCGAGTTCGGCAAGCGTGCCACGCTGATGTTCAACGGCTATGGCGATCAGGTGGCTTCCCTGTACGCCGGGATGGATCTCAAGAAGTACTACTAGACCCGGTCATGGCTTTGCCTTTAGCTCAGCTCAAGCCGGACCAGGTGAAATGGATCAAGGCGGTGGCGTTCGCGCTGTGCCTGGTTCCGCTCGCGCGACTGGCCTGGCTTGGCACACATCATCGCCTGGGGGCTAACCCGATCGAATACATCACGCATTCGACCGGCTGGTGGACGCTGTGCTTTCTGTTGATCACACTTAGCGTCACGCCGTTGCGGCGCCTCATCGGCTGGAACTGGCTGCTGCGGATGCGCCGCATGCTGGGTTTGTTCGCGTTTTTCTACGTAAGCCTGCACTTCGTCACCTACATCTGGCTCGATCAGTTCTTCGACTGGCACAGCATGCTCAAGGACATCGCCAAGCGTCCATTCATCACTGTAGGCTTCACGGCATTCGTGCTGCTCATCCCGCTGGCGGCGACGTCGACCAATGCCATGGTCCGGCGGCTCGGCGCCAGGCGCTGGCAGCGACTGCATCGCGCGGTGTACGTTATTGCCAGCTTGGGGGTGTTGCACTTCTGGTGGCTGGTCAAGAAAGACATCAGAGAGCCGTTGGTCTTTGGCACGCTGCTGGCTTTGCTTTTGCTGGCGCGTGTCATCTATCACAACCGCAAGGTCACGGCCTCCCCTGGCACCGCGGTCCGCTCGCAGGTTGCCTGACGCACCGCTGCGGCAGCGGGGCCGCGCCGCTGAGGCGGTTGAACTGCGGTTCCCAACGCGCGTCGAAGCGAAACCATAGTGCAGGATCGCGCCATGCTGATCGGGGTTCCCAAAGAAATTAAAGACCAGGAGTATCGCGTGGGGCTTGCGCCGGCCGGCGCCTATGCGCTGCGGCAGCACGGCCACGAAGTGCTCGTGGAGGCGAGCTCTGGTGTGGGAGTCGGTTTCTCCGATCGCTCCTACGAGGCTGCAGGCGCGCGCGTCGTGCGCGACCCTGCCGAAGTCTGGTCGGCTGAGATGGTGGTGAAGGTCAAGGAGCTGCAGGACCCAGAGTACGGGCTTGCGCGTCGGGGCCAGATCTTGTTCGCCTACCTGCACCTAGCGCCTGACCCGCGACTGCTGGACGCGCTGTTGCGCGCAGGCGTAATTGGCATCGCCTACGAGACGGTGACCGATGCGACCGGGGGATTGCCCCTGCTCGCGCCCATGTCGCGCATCGCCGGCAAGCTGTCGGTCCAGTTCGGCGCCTGGGCGCTGCAGACGGCCAATGGCGGCAGCGGCGTGCTGCTAGGCGGTGTTCCCGGAGTCGCGCCCGGACGGGTCACGGTGATCGGTGCGGGAGCCGCAGGCAGCAACGCGGTGCGAGTGGCCGTCGGCATGGGCGCGGATGTGACGGTGTTCGATCTGAACACTGCAGCTCTCGCGCATTTGGAGGATTTGTATCAGGGCCGGGTGAAAACCTGCTATTCCGAGCCTCTCGGCCTGGCGGAACAGGTAGCCGCCGCAGATCTCGTCATTGGCGCCACGCTGATGCCCGGGAAACTGGCGGCAAAACTGATCTCGCGCGGGCTGTTGGCGCAGATGCGTGCCGGTTCTGTTCTGGTTGACGTGGCCATCGACCAGGGCGGTATCTCAGAGACCTCACGCCCGACCTCGTTTTCGCATCCCCTGTATGTCGAAGAAGGCGTGCTGCACTACTGCGTTCCCAACATGCCGTCGGCCGTTGCGCGCACGGCTACGCTCGCGCTCACCCAGGCCACGCTTCCCTACGTGCTGCGGCTGGCAGACCAGGGCGTGAACGCGGCGCTGACGCGGGACCCAGGCCTGCGTGCAGGGCTCCAAGTCCACGCCGGG
>DATHDM010000123.1:0-4004 GCA_035319065.1 Terriglobales bacterium | reverse complement strand
CCGATTGCCTTCGACGAAGAAGTGGGAGAACCAGGCAAAACCGTAGCCGACCAGCGGGAACAGCAGGATTCCCCAAAGCTTGCCCGCGACCAGGGCGGCGAGGGCGAGAAGCAGACCCAGGGTTGTCCCGCAGGCATGCAGATAACGGGTGGCGGGGCGGCTGTGCTCGCGCAGATAGAAGGCGAAGAAATCGTCGTAACTGGAGAACTGGCGGGAATCGGGCATGGTCGCGCTCAGAAGAGGGGCGAAAGTCAAGCCCCTAACAGGAGACATCTTAACCCTTGTCCCGTTCCGGCAAAAGATTTCATGGGAGGAAGAGCTACTGGCTGCTTTGCCGCTTAACGAACGACATAGGCGGCGCAAAACGGTACAATCGACGGCTGAAATGCGGTAGCCGCGATGAACTGTCTGGAAGCGAGGGAGCAGCGATGAAGATCGGCATCCTGACCGGCGGAGGCGATTGTCCCGGCCTGAACGCAGTGATCCGCGCCGTGGTGCGCAAGGGGACGTTCCACTACGGCGACAGGTTCATCGGCTTCCTGGAAGGCTGGCGCGGCGTGGTGGACAACAAGGCTGAGGTGTTGGACCTCTCCAAAGTGGCGGGGATTCTTCCGCGCGGGGGAACGATTTTGCGGACCTCGCGCACCAATCCCGCGAAGCGCGAAGGCGGGCTGCAGCGCTGCCTCGACAACCTGCACCGCAACGGCATCGATGCGCTAATCACAATCGGCGGGGACGACACCATGTCGGTGGGCCTGAAGCTCAACGAGATGGGAGCGAAGGTAGTGGGCGTGCCCAAGACCATCGACAACGACCTCAGCGGCACCGACTTCACCTTCGGCTTCGACACCGCGGTGGAGATCGCGACCGAAGCCATCGACCGGCTGCACACCACAGCCGAGGCTCACAATCGCGTGATCGTAGTGGAGGTGATGGGGCGGGATTCGGGCTGGATTGCGCTCTATAGCGGCATCGCCGGCGGGGCAGACGTGATCCTGATTCCGGAGCGGCCGTTCGAGATCAACAGCGTGGCCGAGGTGCTCAAGCTGCGCCACGCCCGCGGACGGTATTTCAGCATCGTCGTGGTGGCCGAAGGCGCGACCTTCGCTCCGGTGGCGGCGCGCGACGGACACACCGTGACCCAGGACGCGGGCAAGGACGAGTTCGGGCACGTCCGCCTGGGCGGGATCGGGAACCTGCTGGCCAAGGAGATCGAGCACCTGACGGGATTCGAGACGCGCGCGGTTGTGCTGGGGCACGTGCAGCGCGGCGGCTCGCCCACCGCCTTCGACCGTGTGCTGGCCACGCGCTACGGCACGGGCGCGATCGACATGGTGCATCGTGGAGATTTCGGGAAAATGGCGGCGCTACGCGGCAACGAGATCGTGGCCATCCCGCTGCAGGAAGCGTTGCGCGAGAATCGCAAGGTGGATGAGGGATTGATCGCGGTGGCGCTGGGCCTGCACGACAAGATCGGGACGGAGAAGGAACCTGCTCCCGAGGTGATCACCTCGACCTAGGTGCCGGCTTCATTGCATTTCCAGGGCGAGTCCCGCCGGGAACGTCGCCCCTTGCGCCCGCTGGGCTGGCTGGCGCAGGGGCTCGCCTGGTCAAGCCGACAGATTGGCTTGCGGCCTATCGCTGGACCAGCAGCAGGGTTCCGCGGGCGTCACGCAGGGTGATGATGTCGTTGCCGCGGGTGATCTCGCGGGCAATGAGGTTAACCCCAGTGCCAAAGCGGACCTTGGAGCCCAGGACCTTGATCTGATCGCCGACCAGGAATTTGAAGTCCTGGCTGCGCATGATGCGCGCCGGCGCCAGATGCACGAACACCGGCCCCTGATCTGACTTGAGCAGCAGATGGGTCCCGATTTCGCCTTCGCTGACCGGGCAGCGGAAATCCTGCACCTCCTGCACGGTCCCGCTGACGGTCATTTCGGTTGCCGGATTGTAAGTCAGCACCGCGGGTTGGGGACGAAAACTGACGCCGAAGACCAACAGCAGAACGGCGATAACGACCACGGCCAGCAGCATTCCAAAGAACAGGCTAAAGCTTTTCATGTCCGCCTCCCTTCCCCGGCGGGTGCGAGCCCGATGAGTGCGGAAGAACAAGGCCGACAGCCGGGGAAATCGAGCCCTCAAGGCTAGAGGCCAGCGGACCCAAAACGGTCCGCGCCACACAACTTGACAGTATCGGCCCGGCACACCTTTGGCTGTGATTTGCGTCGCAGGCTGATGGTCGCGAGGCGCTGGGGCGTCCCAGGACGTTCCCGAAAGCGGCAGCGATTCCCTCTTCGTGACCCGATTCACCTGTGGTTGTGACCCCTCTCATACCCTGGCCGCCAGCCCCGTAGCACACTCTTGTGTTGATGGCGCGGAGGCGTGCCCGCAGACGAGTAGCTACGGCGCAGCTTCGCGAGGCGGCGGACGGGAGAGGCAAGTCCTCCAAGGAGATCGCAATGAATGTTCACCCCGGGCCCGTGCTTCCACCTTCCGACGACAAGCGCTGGCGCATCGTGGAGGGCACCATGCGCCGGCATGGACACCAGTCGCACGCGCTGATCGAGGTGCTGCACACCATCCAGGAAGCCTTCGGCTACCTCGACGATGTGGCGCTGCGTTTTGTGGCCCACAGCCTGCGGCTGCCGCTGAGCAAGGTCTATGGTGTGGCGACGTTCTACCACTTCTTTACCCTGAAACCTAAAGGAGAGCACACCTGCGTGATCTGCACGGGAACGGCGTGCTACATCAAGGGCACGCCCGCGCTGCTGAAGGCGGTAGAGGGGCAGGTGCACATCCATCCCGGAGAGACGACCGCCGACAACCAGGTGTCACTGCTCACGGCCCGCTGCCTGGGCTCGTGCGGGCTGGCGCCGGCGGTGGTTTTCGATGGCGAAGTTGCGGGCAAGATCACGCCGGAGCAACTGACGCAGCGCGTCGAAAGGTGGATCCACCATGACGCTTGAGGAACTTCACGAGATTGTGCGCCAGGAGCGCGAGAAGCAGGAGCAGTTTTCGCAGAAGATCCACGTGTGCACCGCGGCCGCCTGCCTGTCGCAGCGCAGCGATCAGATCAAGTCGGGCCTGGAGGCGCAGCTGAAGGAACGCGGGCTGGACAAGAGCTGCCAGGTGAAGAGCGTGGGCTGCATGGGACTGTGCGCCGCGGGCCCACTGGTTTCGGTGGAGCCCGCGGGCACGCTCTATCAGGGCGTATGCCCACCCGACGCGGGTCCGGATGTGGGCGAGATTGCGGATGCTCTGGCTTCCGGCAGCTCGGTGGAAAGGCTGCGGTTGTCTAATGACCTTCCATTCTTCACCGCGCAGCGCAAGATCGTGCTGGAGAACTCGGGGCGGATTGACCCGGAGCGGATCGAGGATTACATCGCCGCCGGGGGTTACGAGGCGCTGCTGACCGCGCTCACCTCCATGAAGCCCAACGAGGTGATCGAGCAGGTGGTGAAGAGTGGCCTGCGAGGACGGGGAGGCGCGGGCTATCCCACCGGGCTGAAGTGGAGCACGGTCGCCAAGGCCCGCACCAACCGCACCAAGTACGTGATCTGCAACGCGGATGAAGGCGACCCGGGCGCATTCATGGACCGCAGCGTGCTGGAAAGCGACCCGCAACGGGTGGTGGAGGGGATGGCCATCGGCGCTTACGCGGTGGGCGCGGACCGGGGGTACATCTACGTGCGAGCCGAGTATCCGCTGGCGATCAAGCGGCTGAAGATCGCCATTCGCCAGGCGGAGCAGTTGGGCCTGCTGGGGAGCAACATCTGCGATACCACCTTCAGCTTCCGCATCGACCTGCGGCTGGGAGCGGGGGCGTTTGTGTGCGGAGAAGAAACCGCGCTGATCTCTTCGGTGGAGGGCGGGCGCGGGCAACCGCGGCCGCGGCCTCCCTATCCCGCGCAGTCGGGCCTGTGGGGCTGTCCCACGCTGATCAACAACGTGGAGACCTTCGCCAATATTGCGCCCATCATCAATCGCGGGGGGGAGTGGTACGC
>DATHDM010000122.1:0-18499 GCA_035319065.1 Terriglobales bacterium | reverse complement strand
TTCCTTTACAATCTGTTTCTTGACCGGTTTATTTCCGGGTTCACGGTGGGGGCGGTGAAGTAGCGAGCGCGCGAGTTGATATCCATGGACTGCGAGGCCAGGATTCAATTCCAACGAAGTCAGATTAAGGATTTATGACCTCCTTCTTCCGAAGAGCAGCGGCCACTGCCTTTGCAAGCATCTATTTCGTTTTGCCCGCATGGTCTCGACTTCCGGATGGCACCACAGTTTACGCAACGAAGATGGTCAACTTCTGCGGAGAGGCGGCACCTGTAAGAGTGGTCTTTTATCAGAGGATTGGCGAATCTATTGGCGTCGCGGTGCTCGATTTGTCGGGTCGTGAGATCACTAAGAACGAAGATGATTCTGCAACCTTGCCGCTCACGGAAGCCACCGGCATCTATGATCTTACTGGCGATCGCTGCCCGGAGATTTTCTTGGTTGGGGGAGCTGGAGCGAAGACCTTCGAAGCAGACGCGTACACGTATTCGCATGGACATCTGCGAAAAATCGGTTCCTGGTCCGGACAAGGTGTGCGGATACAGTACATGGGAGGTAAGCCTGTAATCGCTATAACTGGAGAGTCCTCCTTAACGAATCTCTATGTCTGGAATCGAGGAAAATTCATCCGGGCAAATGAAAGCTTCCCAAACTTCTACATTCCTGAAATTGCGGGGCAGAGAAAAATTCTAAAGAACGGTGGGAGCCTGCCGGCGTATATGTATTCGCAAGCGTGTTGGCTGAGTGCCGAAGCTCTGGTTTACGGACGACGCTACGGTGAGGCTGAGGCTATTTGCCACGAAGCAACGAAGGTTGTCCACACGCGTGAGCGGGTGATTCCAAGTCTTCGAGGCAGCGAAGAGGTCTTGCGTGCTGACCAGAGGAAGGCTGACCAAGAAATCGAAAGAACTCTCAGCCTTGTGGCCAAGGCCCGGCAGAAAGGCGCAAACAACCTCCATCAGAAGACCAGGCCCACGGAACTGCAGATCCCTCGTGCCTGACGGCCGCTTGTGATGACAAGAATTAAGAGGTCGCGGTGGCGATTGGCGCACTGTCCTCGCTCAAGCTGACACTCTAAATTCTCGGCTGAATGCTGACCACTAAATGCTAACTGCTGCTTTTCAGCTCGCCTTGGCTCGCGTCTCGTCCTTCAGCGCCGCCAGCACCTGCTCGGCGTGGCCTTCCGGCTTTACCCGCCGGAAGATGGCTTTCACCCGTCCATCCGGGCCGATGATGAACGTGCTGCGCTCGATGCCCATCATCTTCTTGCCGTACATGGTTTTCTCTTTCCACACCTCGTAAGCCTGGGCCACTTTCTTTTCCGTGTCGGCGAGCAGGGGAAAAGGCAAGCTGTACTTGTCGATGAATTTCTTCTGTGCTTCCGGCTGGTCGGGCGAGACGCCCAGGATCACCGCTCCGGCTTTGCGGACCTTGCTGTAGTCATCGCGGAATTCGCAGGCTTCCTTGGTACAGCCGGGCGTATCGGCGCGGGGATAGAAATAAAGCACTACCGTCTGGCCCTTGAAGTCCTTCAATGAAACCTTTTCGCCGTTCTGATCATTCAAACTGAATTCGGGAGCTTTATCATTGACGTTCATGCCTTTGCCTCCGTACGGGTCAAAGATGATAAATCAGCGGCGGCTGATTCACAGTGTCTTGGCCTCGGTCCTGCTTGTGGCAGGCTCTGCCTGGGGACAGACGGGTCGCACGCGCAAGCCCCCGACGCTGCGCGCCATCGCCGTCCTGGAGTGGACCGCCGACGGTCCGCGCCTGGTGCCCATCACCATCCTCGTGGATGGCAAGTATTACGACGCCTCTTCGTACCTGGCGCGCCCCGTGCCCATGGCCCTGGAGCCGGAAACGGTTTATGAGCTCATGGCCGCCGGCGAATCGGAGGGACTGTTCACCGTGACCCAGGCGAAATCCCTTCCTGGAGGCGCATGGTTCGGCGAAGGCCAGATCAAGACCAGAGCTGAACTCGAGCGGTCCAAGCCTAAGGTGCCCGATACGGTGATCGTAAAGACTGAGGGTGACTCGCCTCCCCCGCTGCGGCGTTCCGGCTCGGGCCGGCGAGGTGGCGGTCCGACTTCTTCCCCAACGCCTGGTCCCGCCCCGGGGCCGAATCCGACCCCTGCGCCGGGACCCACCTCGACTCCCATGCCCATTCCAACTCCCGGGCCCAGCCCTTCGCCCGGCCCGCCATCGTCGCCTTCTCCGCCTCCCTCCGAACCGCCCAGCGATGGCAAGACCAACCCCGACGACGAGCCGCCTGTCCTCAAGAAGCCCGCTGACGACAAGAGCGCCGGCAACACCAGCGCTCCGGCTCCACCTGCTTCCTCGCCCCCGGTCGCCGCCGAGCCCGACGCAGGCAGCGATGACTCCGGGCGTCCCATCCTGAAGCGGGGCTCTCACCCCGGCGGCGAGCCGCAGGCGCTCGGGAAGGTTCCGAGCGCGAAACAGCAGGCTGCAAAACCGCAGCAGAGATCCATAGCCAAAGACCAGGCTTCGGCGAAAAAAAGCACACCTCCACAAGGCCTCAAGCCGGTGATGGTCGCGGTTTCAGACGTGCGCACGACCGTCCCTCACCCCTATACCTGGGTGTGGAACGAGAACGAAAAGCCGCGCCTGATCAAGGAAGTTCAGGCCATGGCCTTAGCCGAGGTCAACGCCTATGCCAGGCAGCACCCCGGGATCGTTCCCGCGGCAAGGCTGGAGGATCTTGAAATCCATGCTTTCGATCTGAATTACAGCAACGAAGCCCGCCTGGTGCTGACCGCCCGGGTTCCGCAGGGCACGCCTCCTGCCACCCGGCCCGGAAGCCGCGGCAAAACCGGCACCGCAGGCCAGGCGCAGCCGGCTCCGCCATCGCCCTCACCCTTCAGCAAGCCGGTGGACACTTACGTCACATTGGTGGCGCGTCAGAACCTCAGTGGCGAGTTGAGGAAAGTCTTCTCCTCGGTGACCGACAGCCGGCGGCTGGATCTGACCCCGCGCCTGGAGTTGGTGGACGCGGTAGATCCCGATGGCAGCGGCCCCGGCGCTCTGCTGTTCCGACAGATTTCCGATCGCGGCTCAAGTTACATTCTCTACCGCGTCAGCCTGGATGCCATGACTCCGCTATTTGATGGCGCGGCGCCGGAATCGTAAGTCGGGGCGCGCCTTCGGCCTTCCCCGCCTCTTGCTCAGATGACGAAGTCGCTTCCTGCATTTAGAATCCCGCCACTACGCAGGTGAGGGAAACTTAATGCTCCGAGTGCTCATAGGACTACCTTTGGCTCTTTGTCTTTCGGTCGCGGCTCAGCAACGCGACTTCAGCAAAGTAGAGATCAAGGTTCAGAAAGTTGCTGGCTCGGTGTACATGCTGACGGGCGCGGGCGGCAACATCGGGGTGTCCGTCGGAGACGATGGCATTGTTGTCGTCGATGACCAGTACGCGCCCCTGGCGCCCAAGATCGAGGCCGCGCTCAAGGGCATCACCGACAAGCCGGTGCGCTTCGTCATCAACACCCATTGGCACAGCGACCACGTTGGGGGCAACGCGTATTTCCAGAAACAGGGTCCGGTGATCGCGCACGAGAATGTACGCAAACGCATGGAGAGCGGCGGCGTCCTGATGGGCGGCCAGATGAAGGTCGAGCCGGCGGCTAAGGACGCCCTGCCCATCATCACCTTCAATGATCGTGCCACGGTCTTCCTCAATGGCGAGGAGATCCGCGCCATCTACTTCCCCAACGGGCACACCGACGGCGACTGCGTCATCTTCTTTACCAAATCCAACGTGGTGCACATGGGGGATGACTTCGTCACCTATGGCTTTCCTTTCATCGACCTCGACAGCGGCGGCAGCTCCAAAGGCATGATCGCAGCCGTCGAGAAGGTGAGCGCCACCGTCTCGCCGGATACCAGGATCATCCCCGGACACGGTCCAGTTTCCACCGTGGCCGACATGAAGCCGTACCTGGAAATGCTCAAGGACACAAGAGCGCGCGTCGAGAAGGGCATCCAGCAGGGCAAGACGCTGGATCAGCTCAAGCAGGAAAAGGTGCTGGCAGGATACGAGAAGTATTCCGGTGACTTCGTCAACACCGACAAGTTTATCGAAACCCTCTACAACGACCTGACCGGGAAGAAGCCCGGGGAGATCATCAAGCACAACTGATGGCGATGACGCCTGGAAAAGACGATGGGGCAAACCTACTTCACGGCTGAACTATTCGATTTCCTGCGACAACTGAAGCGCCACAACCGTCGCGAGTGGTTCCTGCGCAACAAATCGCGCTACGAGTCGGTGCTGCGGGATCCCTGTCTGCGCTTCATCGCCGATCTGGCGGAGCCGCTGCACCGGCTCAGTCCCTGGCTGGTGGCCGACCCGCGTCCCAGTGGGGGCTCGCTGATGCGGATCTACCGCGACATCCGCTTCTCCCCCGACAAGCGCCTGTACAAGACCAACGTCGGCATGCACTTTTCCCATTCCGCGGGCAAGAAAGAGATTCACGCCCCCGGCTTCTACCTGCACCTGGAACCGGAGAGCTGTTTCCTGGCAGCCGGCTCCTGGCGCCCGGATCCAAAGTCGCTGGCGCGGATCCGTAACGCGATCGCGCAGAAGCCGGAGATGTGGAAGAAGGCCCGCCGCGGGCTGAGCACGGAGAGCGAGAGCCTGAGCCGTCCGCCGCGAGGCTACCCTGCCGATCATCCCTTTGTCGAAGACCTCAAGCACAAGAGCTTTGTTGCCTTGTCAACGTTCACCGACGCGACGGTTTGCAGTTCGGGGTTCATGGCGGAGTCTGTGAAAGCGGGCCGGCGAATAAGCCCGCTGGTCGGATTCTTGTCACAGGCGCTGGGGCTGAAATACTAGGAAGAACGCGCCCGTCCAGAAGGCGCACGGCCCACTGCAGTCCGCTGCATCTACGCCAGCTTTTTCTCCAGCAGTTCATTCACCAGTGCCGGGTTGGCCTGGCCCTTAAAAGCCTTCATCACCTGCCCGACAAAGAAGCCTTTGACCGTGGTCTTGCCGGCGCGGTACTGCTCCACTTGCTTGGGATTGGCGGCCAGCACTTCGTCGATGATCTTGTCCAGCGCTCCGGCATCGGTGGACTGCCGCGGGCGGCCCTCTTCCTCGTAAACCAGCGAAAAGTCCTTGCCGCGCGCGAAGGCAAGGTCGTAGAGCTCCTTGAGCATCTTGCCGGAGATTGTCCCCGACTCCACCAGATCGGCGGAAACTGCCACCCCCTTCATCGAGATGGGCGATCGTTCGATCTCCAGGCCTGCGGCCTTCAGCCTGCCCATCAATTCACCCTGCACCAGGTTGGCCACGCGTTTGGGGTTTTTCGCCGCGCGCGCAGCCTCCTCGAACTGATCGGCCAGGTTCCGGCTGACCGTGAGCACACCCGCGTCGTAGTCGGTGATTCCGTATTCCACCACCATGCGGGCACGCCGCGCATCCGGCAATTCCGGCATCTGGCGCTCGATTTCCGCCTGCCACGCCGCATCCACCACCAGCGGAAGCAGGTCGGGCTCGGGAAAATAACGATAATCGTGGGCCCGCTCCTTGCTGCGCATGGCGTAGGTCTTGCCTTCGTGCGCATTGTAGAGCCGCGTCTCTTGCTCTACCTTGCCCCCGGCTTCGATCACCTCGATCTGCCGCTCGATTTCGTACCCCAGGGCCTCGCGGATAAAGCGGAAGGAATTCACGTTCTTCACCTCCGCCTTGGTGCCGAACTCCTTCTGACCCAATGGCCGCACGCTGACGTTGGCATCACAGCGCAGCGATCCCTCTTCCATGTTGCAATCGCTCACCCCGGTAAACAGGATGATCTCCTTCAGCTTGGTCAGGTATTCGTAAGCTTCGTCGGGTGAGCGCATGTCGGGCTCGCTGACGATCTCGATCAGCGGCGTGCCACAGCGGTTCAGATCGAGATAGGTGTTTTCCGCGGAATCGGCGAAGCCTTCGTGCAGGCTCTTGCCGGCGTCCTCTTCCAGATGCAGCCGCGTGATCCCGATCTTCTTTGTGGCTCCCTTCAGCTTCACATCGATGTGCCCAAGTTCCGCCAGCGGCCGGTCATACTGCGAGATCTGATAACCCTTGGGCAGGTCGGGATAGAAGTAGTTCTTGCGGGCGTAGATCGAGTTCTCCTTGATCTCGCATTGCAGCGCTTTGGCGGCGAGCACGGCGTACTCCACCGCCTTGCGGTTCAAAACCGGCAGCGCCCCGGGAAGACCCAGGCAGACCGGGCAGACGCTGGTGTTCGGCGGCGCGCCAAATCTCGCCGAACAGGAACAGAAGATCTTGCTCTCCGTCAGAAGCTGGACGTGCACCTCGAGCCCAATAACTGGCTCATACTTCGCCCGCACCGCCGCCGAGAGTTGCTCAGTCGTGGCCATGTTCAGGTAGTTTCCGTTTTCCCGCGCAAACTTTCAAGTTGCCGCCCAGTCCGTGCAGCAGTTCAGCAGTGATGACCAAAGCCGGATCGCATTCCAATCTTTGGTTACTACCTCCACCACGTCTCTTGATGTCAGACTCATGATGCTGCGCTTGCCGAGCGGAGATGCCTTCCGCTAATTCGGCCCGTACGAGCGCTGTCCCCCTGGGAGGACTTGTGAAGATCAGGCTCACAATCATTGCCTGGCTGATGGTTTCGATGCTCTCGCCGATGCGGGCGCAGGAGCCATCGCTCGGCGATCTGGCGCGTCACGAGCGCCAGCGCCCTGAAGCCGATCGCTTCGGCGGCGCGCAACTGGGACAACCAGCTCCGCTGGCCAGGCCGGGAGAAGAAGTGCCTCTCCACTTCGTGAGGATGGACGGCAAAGGCCGATTCCTGGATCGCGTGGCGCTCAACGGCAAAGAGGTGCTTTCGGGTACCCTGATCTCCGTCAGCCTTCCGCTCTACGTCAGTCCCTACCTGCTCGACGGCACAAATGTATTGGAGATCAACTGCACCAGTGATCCCGATGTCGGCCTGAGCGTCTGGGTCGAAGAGCGGCATCCCAATGGGGCCACCATCACTAGGCTGGTGACATTTTCAAGCGAAGCTGGAGAAACCAAGGGCAGAAGTGTCAGGAGACTCGTCACCTTCGAAGCCCACCCGCGGACGCTGCCACCTGTTTCGCTGACCGATGCCGACCGATACGAAATCCTGCAGCTCGTCGAGTGTTATTACCGGGCGCTTGCGAAGAAAAACACGGCTACCTGGGAAGAGCTGTGGAATGCAGCATCGCAAGATGTGAAGACGGTGTATCCCGAAGGCGTTGAGTTCGTGAAGAATGTCATGGAGATGCAGGCCGAATTGATTCGCAATCCCAGATTTAAGATGCAACCTTACGTTGCAGATGGGTTGGAATTCTCCGTGAAAGGGCAGATCGCTACCGTCAGTCGAACCAACCACGAGCCGGTCTTTGCCAGCGAGCCCCTGGTCGAACACACCGTGCCGGCGGCTATGCATGCGCAATTCCCGAAAGCCGAGGGCACGGTGACAACCAAGATCGAGCCGCACAGCCTGCAATTCAAGAAGATCAATGGGAAGTGGGCTCTGGCACTGCCGTTCGGTTTCTAGAACCCAAAGTCTTACTTGGCTGCGAGCTCTTTTTTTACCGTTTCGCTGACCAGCTTGCCGTCCACCCGCGCCCCCGCAAACTTCGCCATCACGTTCTTCATCACTGCTCCCATGTCCTTCATGGTCACCGCTCCCATCTCCGCGATGGTGGCGCGCACGGCCGACACAATGTCCGACTCGCCCAGCGCCTTGGGCAGATAGCTTTCGATGATCCCGATCTCCGCCTGCTCCTTGTCGGCCAGCTCCTGGCGGCCGCCTTTCACGAACTGCTCGATGGAATCCTTGTGCTGCTTGATGAGCGTGCTCAGCACCTGCATGGCTTCCTTGTCGTCAAGCGGCCCGCGCTTCTCGATCTCGCGGTTCTTGATGGCGGTCTTCATCATGCGCAGGGTGGAAAGGCGAAGTTCGCTGCGGGCCTTCATGGCCTCGGTCATGTCTTTCTGTATCTGCTCGCTGATGCTCATAGGCGCCCCGTACCTCCCGGCATCCACTCCCGCCGGCCTGGACGACCATTATAGTGAGCGCGCACGGATTTCCCCTGCGCCCGCCGGCGCCGGTATGCCACGCTGCGGCCTGGCCGCGGACCTTTGTGGGAAAGATGCACGACCTGCTTTCGATCCCGAGTCCGCGGTGGGGACTTTCGCGCTCGCGCTCTGGTACTCTTTGGGTGCGGTCGCGGCAGGGCTGCGGCCAATTCGAAGCTGGCGTTTGTCGAAAGCAATATGCTGCGCAAGAACCGACTCTTTACTCCTGGCCCGACGCCGCTGCTGCCCGCCGCCCAACTGGCCATGGCCGCGGCCAATGTGCACCATCGCACCGCCGATTTCCGCGCTCTTTACACGCGCGTCCTATCGGACCTGCAGGCGTTCATCGGCACCAGTAACGATGTGATCTTGCTGGCTGCCTCCGGCAGCGGCGCCATGGAAGCGGCGGTGTCCAACCTGACTTCGCCCGGCGACCGCGTGCTCGTCGTCACCGCGGGAAAGTTTGGAGAACGCTGGCGCGACCTGGCCCAGGCTTACGGCTGCAAGGTCGATCTGGCGGCCGCAGCCTACGGCGAAACCGTCCCCCTGGGTGAGATTGGGGCCAGGCTCACGCCTGAGACCGGCGTGGTCTACATGCAGGCCACCGAATCCTCGACCGGCGTGCGCCATGACGTCGAGGGCGTCGCCCGCCTCCTCAAGAGCAAAGGTGGTGACACGCTGCTTGTGGTGGACGCGATCACCGGCCTCGGCACCACCCGCTTCGACGTGGAGGGCTGGGGCATCGACGTAATCGTCGGAGGCTCGCAGAAAGCCGTGATGATTCCACCGGGGCTGGCCTACTGCGCTGTTAGCGCGCGGGCTTGGGAGCGGATGGCGGGCGCCAAGCAACCGCGCTACTACTTCGACCTCCGCAAGGAACGGAAGGCGGCCGCCAAGGGAGAATCAGCGTTCACTCCTGCCATTGCCCTGATCGCGGCGCTGGGCGCGGCCCTGGACTACATCCGCGAATTCGGAGATGGAGACCTGGCTGCCGGACGCGTGGCCCTCATCCAGAACGCCGAGGTAGCGGCCGAAATGACCCGGGCGGCAGCCGCGGCGCTGGGCCTCCGCCTGTTCGCCGCCTCTTCCCCGGCGGCCGCGCTCACCGCCATCGCCGCGCCCGACGGCATCGACTCCGGCGCCATCGTGAAGGCGTTTCGCGAGCACTTCGGCGCCGTGATCGCCAACGGACAGGGCGAGATGAAAGGCAAGCTCTTCCGCATCGCCCATCTCGGGTACTACGACTACATGGACACAATCGCGGTCATCGCCGGGCTGGAGCAGGTGCTGGCCTCGCTGCACGTTGGACGCAGCCAATTCGGCGCCGCGGTAAGGGCGGCGCAGGAGGTTTACGCCCGGTCGGCGGCCCGCTCGCTGGCCCCGGCGCCGGCCTGAAGTCGTGTTTCTTCGTGCCGCGGATGGTTCAAGGAGAAACGCCGTTCCGAGAGGTGGTTTGCGACGCTGAAGTCCGTTATCGAGGGCAAGGGTCGTTCATGAAAATTGTTGTCGCCGAGAAAATCTCTCCTGCTGCCATCGAGGTGCTGCGCAAGGATCCCGCCTGGTCGGTGGTCACCGCAGACCAGATCCCCGCCGGGCAGCTGGCCGACGAGCTGGCCGATGCCGATGCGCTCATCGTGCGCTCGGCGGTGAAGGTCACTGCCGATCTCTTGGAGCATGCCCCCAAACTGCGGGTGATCGGGCGCGCCGGCATTGGCGTCGACAATATCGAGCTGGAAGCGGCCACCCGCAAAGGCATCGCGGTCATGAACACCCCCGGGGCCAACGCGGTGGCGGTCGCCGAGCACACGCTGGGCCTCATGCTGTCGCTGGCGCGCAACCTGTGCCGCGCCAGCGAACTCACCAAGTCCGGCAAATGGGAGAAGAAATCCCTGGAGGGTCGCGAGCTTCGCGGCAAGACGCTGGGCATCATCGGGCTGGGGCGCATCGGCATGGAGGTGGCGCGCCGCGCCCGCATCTTTGAGATGACTACCATCGCTCACGATCCCTACATCTCGCCCGACATTGCCCGCGAAAACAAAGTTGAGCTCAAGAGCCTGGATGAGGTGCTCGCCCAGTCAGACTACCTGAGCCTGCACCTGGCCCTGACGCCGCAGACCACCGGCTTCGTCAACGCGGCCTCGATTGCCAGGATGAAGAAGGGGGTGCGCATCGTCAACTGCGCGCGCGGCGAGCTGGTGGACGAAGCCGCGCTGGCCGAAGCGATCCGAAGTGGGCACGTGGCCGCGGCTGCCCTGGACGTCTTCCAGCACGAGCCGCCCCAGAACACGCCCTTGTTCGCCCTGGAAAATGTGGTGGCCACGCCCCACATCGCCGGCTCCACCCGCGAAGCCCAGGAGGCGGTGGGAGTGCAGATCGCCCAGCAGGTGCGCGAGTACCTGAGCCGGGGTGTGATTCAGAACGCCGTCAATGTGCCCTCCGTCTCCTACGAAGAGTACGTGCAGATGCAGCCCTTCATCGTGCTGGGCGAGCGGCTGGGCTCGTTCCTGGCGCAGGCCATCGGCGAAGAAGGCGGGGTGCGGGAGATCGCCCTGCGCTACACCGGGCGCGTCGCCCACTGGCAGACCCAGTTGCTGCGCAATGCGGTCACCATGGGAGTGCTCAATTCCATGCTGGCGGAAGAAGCCAACCTGGTGAACGCGGAAACCATCGCCGGTTCACGAGGTGTGCGCGTGCGGGAATCTTCCAAGGAGAAGACCACCCCCGGAGGCGGCGCCGGGGACGTCATCGACGTAACCCTGAAAACCGGCGTGGGCCAGCACTCCATTGCCGGCACCGTCCTGCATGGCCGCTCACCCCGCATCTTGCGTGTGGACGGCATCGATATCGAGGCCCCGCTGTCGCACGACCTGATCTTTCTCCGCAACCGCGACGTGCCCGGCGTCATTGGCCGCATCGGCACCATCCTGGGTGAGCACCAGATCAACATCGCCAGCTTCTCGCTCGGCCGGATTGAGGAACCCGGCCCGGGGGGTCCGTCGGGAATCGAGGAGGCGGTTTCCGTGATCCAGGTGGATACGCCCGCACCGGAGAATGTCCTGGCCGAATTGCGAAAGATTCCTGCCATCACCAAGGCGCGCGCCATCCGCCTGGCGTGAGCGCTTCGCCACCCGGCGCACACCGATTTCGCCAGATTTTGCGCGGCTTCCAGCCCTCTACCCTTCCCAAAACCGCTGAAATTGCGGGTTTTCCACAGCTTTTTCACCGCCACCCCTTGAAAACCCGCATGAATCGCGGGCGGAACGTGTATCTTGTCGTCTGCTGGTTATCAACCCGCACTCGAAACCACAATTCCTGAAGGAGGATTCATGGCAGCTGGCATGACCAAAACTCAACTGGTGCGCCACCTGGCAGAAAAGGTAGGCGTTCACAACAAGCAGGCAGCGGCGCTGCTCGAGAGCCTTGCCGAGACCGCGGTCAAGGAGACCAAGAAGGGTGGAGTGTTCGTCATCCCGGGTCTGGGCCGCCTGGTGAAGTCGAATCGCAAGGCACGCATGGGCCGCAACCCGCAAACCGGTGAACCGATCAAGATTCCTGCCAAGACCGTGGTGAAGTTCCGCGTTGCCAAGATCGCCAAAGAAGCGATCGCCCCCAGCAAGAAGTAAGCCCGCGGCAACCCCTCACGCTGACTGAGCGCGAGCCACATCCTTAGGGCCGGCCACGAGCCGGCCCTCGCCGTTTGATTTTAGGCCGGTGCCTGCATGCCCCCTGTGATCGTCCTCCTGAGGGCCGAACGTAAGAACGAGCCCCGAGTCGCAGGACCCGGCCTGATCGCAATCCGAACCCCGTTCCTGATTTCGTAACAGAATCCAGAAATACCGTGGCCGCGCCTCCGGCCACCCTAAGCTTGCGCCATTGCGTATCACCCACCCAACGGGTGTTGCGGCGAACCGTCCGCACACCCGTTTCTTGCGTGCCCCCTTCTCCTTCAGGACGAGGGCGTCGCAGGCCTCTATTTCGCCGCGGCGTAGTCGTTCTTGAAAACGCTCCCGCCCTTCATGACGAAGCGCACGTGCTGGAGAACTGTAACGTCGGCGGTGGGATCGCCATCGACGGCGATGATGTCCGCCCACTTGCCTGGCTCAAGGCTTCCCACCCGGTCCGACCAGCCCAGCAGATCGGCCGCATTGACGGTTGCCGTCTGGATCGCCTGCACCGGAGTCATCCCCAGCCTCACGTAGGTTGCCAGCTCGTGCGCATTCAGGCCATGGGGATACACCGCGGCGTCGGTGCCCAAGGCGATCTTCACGCCCGCGTCCATGGCGCGCTTCACATTCTTAGGCGCCAGCTCGACCACCGCTTCAGCCTTTTTCCGCGAATATTCCGGCAACCGCTGAACCTGCCCCGATTCGCGCCACCACTCCGTCAAGTAGAGAGTCGGAACCAGGTACGTGCCGTTCTTCTTCAGCGTGGCTGCGGCGGCCTCGTCCATAAGATGTCCGTGCTCGATCGAGTCCACGCCCGCCTCCGACGCCATTCTCACTCCCTCCGCGCCGTGGGCGTGCGCGGCCACCTTGCGGCCGAGGCGGTGGGCATCGGCCACGATGGCCTTCATCTCCTCCAGCGTGTACTGCGAGGCGTTGGGATCGTCCCCCTTCGACATCACTCCTCCGGTGGCGCAGATCTTGATCACGTCCGCTCCGTATTTGATCGTCTCCCGCACCTTGTGCTGCACCGCTTCGATGCCATCGGCCACACCCGCTGCGGAATGGTGAAATTCAAACGGCAGCAGGTTGTCGTCGCAGTGCCCCCCGGTAATACCCAGCGAGGGCCCGCTGGCGAGAATGTGCGGCCCCGGTATATCGCCGTCGTTGATGGCGTCGCGCAGCGCTACGTCCGAGTATCCGTGCGCCCCCACGTTGCGCACCGTGGTGAAGCCGGCCTCGAGCGTGACCCGGGCATTCCTTGCGCCCAGCAGAGCCTCGCGCGGCACCGAGACGCCCAATTGCGCGTATCCGATGACGTTGGGGGAAAATGTCAGGTGTGTGTGCGCGTCGATCAGTCCCGGCAAGACGGTGGCGTTGCTCAGGTCAACGACCGTGGCGCCGGCGGGAATCGTGCCGGCCGCTCCCACGCTCACGATCCTGTCGCCTTCAATCACCACCTGCTGGTTGGAAAGCATCTTCCCCGTCTTGACGTCCAGCAGCTTGCCCGCCCGCAGCACCACGCGAGCCGGCGCACTCCCTGACTGCCCCCAGCTTACCGCCACGCTCCACACCAGCAGCCACACCCAACTGAGCCCGGCTTTCCTCATTCCGCAATTCTCCTTGGGAAGAAATCCAGTCAATGTAAACGATTCGTGGCAGAAGCGCACAGCGCGGATGGAACGGTCTGTTCAGCGATCAGCAGGCAGGGGATCTGATTTGCTGAAGGCTGACTGCCCCTCCTGTAACATGGTTCTGTGTTCATCGACGAGGCCAAGATCCGCATCCAGGCGGGCGGCGGCGGCAACGGCTGCGTTGCCTTTCGCCGCGAGAAATTTGTGCCCCGCGGCGGTCCCTCGGGTGGCGACGGCGGCCGCGGCGGCGACATCCTGATGGAGTCCAGCGAGCGTCACAACACGCTCGTCCACTTTCGCTTCAATCCGGAATACAAGGCGGAGCGCGGGCGCCACGGCGAGGGCTCCAATCGCACCGGCCGCGAGGGCCAGGGCATCGTCCTTAAAGTTCCGGTCGGTACCATCGTTTACGACGACACCACCGGCGAGTTGGTGCACGACTTTGCCCGCCCCGACGAGCGCATCGTGGTCGCCCGCGGCGGCCGTGGCGGTCGCGGCAACGCCCGCTTTGCCACCTCCACCCACCAGGCGCCGCGCGAGTCCGAGCCCGGACGCCCCGGCGAGGAACGGGTTCTCCGCCTGGAACTCAAGCTGCTCGCCGACGTCGGCCTGGTGGGTTATCCCAACGTCGGCAAATCAACCCTGATCTCCCGCATTTCGGCTGCGCGTCCCAAGATTGCGGACTATCCCTTTACCACGCTCGAGCCGAACCTGGGAGTGGTTGCCGTGGGCGAGGAGCCCAACCTGATCAGCTTCGTGGTGGCCGACATTCCCGGGCTGATCGAAGGCGCCCACCAGGGCGCCGGGCTGGGCACCCAGTTCCTTCGCCACGTGGAGCGCACCCGCCTGCTGGTGCACCTGGTGGATGTCTCCGATTCCAGCGGCCGTCCCGATCCCCTCAAAGATTTCGAAGTGATCATGAACGAACTGGAGAGCTTCGGCGCCGGGCTGGAGCACAAGCCGATGATCGTGGCGGCGTCCAAGGTGGACATCGCCAACAAGGACAAGCTCGCCAAGCTGAGGCGCTTCTGCAAAAGCAAGAAGCATCCCTACGAGCTGTATCCCATCTCGGCGGTAACGGGAGAAGGAATCGAGGAACTGAAGTGGGCGATGGCCAAGCGCATCAAGCAGCTTCGCCAGAGTGCGGCGGGCGTCGAGGTCGATCAAGTACGAACTGCGATTGGGTAAGCAGGGCAAGCACTAAGCAGGATCGATCGAACTTCCTACTTCCTGCTCAGCGCCTCCACAATCCGGTCGAAATCCTCCAGCGACTTGTACTCGATCACGACCTTGCCGCGGCCGTTGCGGTCGTGGATCTCCACCCGGCAGCCCAGCGCCCGCTCCAGTTCGCGCTCGGCCTCGCGCACGTTGGGATCCACCTGGCGCTCCACGGCTTCATGGGGCGCGGGCGGCTTCAGCATCCGCAGCACCACCTCCTCGGTGGCGCGTACTGAAAGCTGCTCGGCTATCACTTTGCTGATTACGCGGTCCTGCTCCTCCAGCGTGGGCAGCCCCAGGATGACCTTGGCATGGCCCACGCTGAGCCGGCCTCTTTCCAGCGCCTCTTGGGCGGTGGGCGAGAGGCGCAACAGGCGCAGGTAGTTGGCCACCGAGGCGCGATCCTTGCCGGTGCGCTGCGCGATCTGCTCCTGGGTCATGCCAAATTCGCGGCCCAGGGTCTCGTAGGCGCGCGCCTGCTCCATGGGGTTCATGTCCTCGCGTTGCAGGTTCTCGACGATGGTCGCCTCCATCGCCTCCTGTTCCGACATCTGCCGCACCAGCGAGGGAATTGTCTTCAGCCCGGCGCGCATCGAGGCAAGCAGCCGGCGCTGCCCGGCCACCAACTGGTAGCGCCCTTCCGGCAGCGAGCGCACCAGGATTGGCTGCAGCACGCCGGAGACGCGGACCGATTCCGTCAGTTCCGCCAGCGCCTGCTCCGAGAAGTGGGTCCGCGGCTGCAGGGGGTTCACCTCGATCTCATCCAGGATGAGCTCCTGGATGGTCTCGCCTGGCTCCTGCGCCGAGGCCATCACCGCCACCGCCGTGGCCGCCGCCCCGCCATTCCCCCGCGCTGCCGGAATCAGGGAGCTGAGGCCCCGCCCCAGCACCCGCTTCTTATCCTGGTTGATCGCCGTCAATGTCTCTCTCCCGCCACCCAGAGGTTCTTAGCCCCGGCCCACGGCCCTTGTGCCCCAGTTTCGCCCTGCGTCCCGGACTCGCGCCTGCTTCTCGTGCGCCGGCTTGCAAGATCATTTTTTTAACATCGCATAACGATATAGTCTCTTTACGATGCAACTTCCTGGGGCGCGGACGCGGCCTCGGGCGCGCCTGCGGCAGCCGATTCCGCCGCCTGCTGCTCGGCCATCACCCGCCCCATGATCTCCTTCGCCAGGCGAATGTAGGCCTCCGCTCCCTTGGACCTCACGTCGTAGAGGAGCGCCGGCTTGCCGTGGCTGGGGGCCTCCGCCAGCCGGATATTGCGGGGAACCGAAGTAGTAAACAGCTGCTCGCCAAAAAAGCTCCTCAGCTCCTCCGCCACCTGCTGCGCCAGGTGGGTGCGGTCGTCGAACATCGTCAGCACCACCCCCTCGATGCGGAGGCGTGGGTTGAAGCTCAGCCGGATGCGCTCCACCGTGTCCAGCAGCTCGCTCACCCCCTCCAGGGCGAAGTACTCGGCCTGCATGGGAATCAGCACCGAATCGGCCGCCACCAGGGCATTCAGGGTCAGCAGGTCCAGCGCCGGCGGGCAATCCAGCACGATGAACGGGAATCGTCCCCGCAGCGGCTCCAGGGCATCGCGCAGGCGGAATTCGCGGCTCTCCATCCCCACCAGCTCGATGTTTGCCCCAATCAGGTCCTTGCTGGAGGGAATCACGGAGAGATGCTCGAGTTCAGTGACCTGGATCACTTGCTCGGCCGGGGCCTCGCCCATCAGCAGTTGGTAGGTGTTCAGGCGGCTGGGATCTTTTCCCAAGCCCACGCCGCTGGAGCTGTTCGACTGCGGATCGCAATCCACCAGCAGCGAGGCAACCTCTCCGGCGGCGAAGGAGGCAGCTAGATTGATGGCGGTGGTGGTCTTTCCCACGCCACCCTTCTGGTTGGCTACAGCGATGATACGTCCCATGATCCTTCGCAGATCGCGGAGAGCTAGTTGAGATTAACCGAGGTTGCGGCAAGGGAGCAATGGTGGATTCTGTGCAAGCTTGTGCAAAAAGCCGCGGCCAGCGGCGAAAAGCGGTAATCGGTCAGACAGTGATCACTCCACCGAGGGGGAATCTCCGATTTCACTCTTCCCCTTTCACTCTTCCCCATTACCGTGCTTCTGAGAATTGTTCCACGTGGAACGCCAGCGGGAGCTGCGGATCTTGGGCATCGTTAGCTCATTACTACACAGCACCGACATTGCTAGAGATGGCGATATAAGGCCAACGACCAAGAATGCTCAACAGCGGGATGACAGTAGAGTGATCCCAGAGAGAGAAGAATCCGGAAACGGCTGCATATGATCCTGGTGCCGTGGGGAGCGCGGATCGTCAGCATGGGCCTCAGCCTCGGTTATGGAAAAAAGCGGTCATGTCCTCCGCAACCGCCGCTGGCTCCTCAGCCGGAGCGAAGTGCCCGCCGCGTGGAAAGACTGTCCAGCGTTGGATGTTGTACACCCGCTCCAGATAGGAGCGCGGTGGCTCACCCTCGGGAACGGTCTGATGCGCGAAGACACCAAAGGCCGTGGGCGTAGCGACGTGGGCGCGGCCGACAGGGTGCCAGCGATTGTCCCAATAGTCGCGCATCGACGAGGTGATGGTCTGCGTGACCCAGTATAGGGTGAGCGTGGCACAGAGGAAGTCGTCGCTCGGCGTGACGTCGCTCCACGAGTGCCACTTCTCGCCCACGTATGCGGCCAATCCGGCTGGAGAGTCGTTGAGTCCGTAGCCGACGGTCTGCGGCTTGGTGGACTGGATCGCGCTGTAGCCTCGCTCCGTCGCGTCCCAGCGCCGGGTCACGGCGAGGTAGGAACGCTCGACATCGGACAACTTCGTGTCGTCCACCACGGGCGTGAGGTCCGACTCCAGAGTAGTGAGATGAATCCCAATTACCGATTCGGAATGGTCGAGCGCAAGGATCGTTGTCACGCCTGCCCCAAAGTCACAGCCGCCCGCACCATAGCGAGAATACCCAAGTTCAGACATGAGCTGGTGCCAGCGCTCCGAGACGTATCGGTAATTGACACCAACCTTGGATGGGCGCGGAGAGAATCCATACCCGGGCAGGGAGGGTACGATCACGTCGAAATCCTCAAGCATCGGCAGCATGTCCACGTAATCAAGGAAACTGCTGGGCCAGCCGTGCGTAAGGATGAGCGGAATGCCCCGGCCAGATGCCGCACGCTGGTACACGAAGTGGATGCCCTCCCAGATGAAGTGGTTGAGAGTGTTGAGCTTCCTCTCCCAGCCACGCCACTCGAACTCATTGGCCCAATAAGACACAAGCCGCCGCAACCAGTCCAGCTCGGTGCCTTGGTTCCACCCTATGCCGGGTATTTGGTCGGGCCATCTTGTATGGCGCAACCGTACCCGCAGATCGTCGAGCACCTCATCCGCGACATGAATCCGAAATGGTTCCACCACAAAATTTCCTCCTGGAAGTAATCAGGGCAAGCCGCACCCGGATAAGGAAATCAACCCAATCACGACAAGACTAAATGCACTGAAGATGAGGGCAATGGCGATGTTACGACAGTTAGCCGATAAGCCCCTATAATCGGTCTGTCTTGCCGCGAGAACATGGGAGGTTTCCCATGAGGAGATCAGTTCTCATTGGCATGTTTTTGTTGGCTGTTTGCCGTGCTGTAGCGCAACCTGCAGTTCCTGCATCATGGAAATGTGATCCGAGGGAATTTACTGGGCGTTTGCAGGCCGACGACCCTGTTTACACCGATGCCGTACAGCTGTCGCAAATCCTATCGAGGGGTGGCCTTCAGGTTAAATGTGTGCTGAGATCGAAGATGGCACGCCCCTCTGCTTGGCAGAAGGGAGCTGCCCTGTATCGAACCGACCGCGGGGACTTCGAGGCGTTGTTTGCAGTTAAGTCAGAAGATTTTGCCAGCCTCACTGTGGTGGAGCAACCGCAGC
>DATHDM010000121.1:0-2247 GCA_035319065.1 Terriglobales bacterium | reverse complement strand
GCAACGCAGCGCGCACAGAATCCCACGAACTTGCCTCCGGGAATACCGCCGGCGTTTGGGACGGGACCGGAGGTGGGGCCGGAAGTTTCGGCGGCGACGTTTGCGGAGGCGGAAAAGCTGGTGCAGTTCCCGCTGACCGATGGCGAATGCGAGCTGGCGGCGGAGAGCTGGCGGCGGACGATGGCATCGCTGTATGAGCGGCGCACGGGACCGCGCAAGCTGGCGCTGGAGGAGACGCTGGCACCGGCTTCGGTGTGGGACCCGGCGATGCCCGGAGTGAAGATCGCGGAGCCGGCAGACCGGTTTGTGCGAAGCGCGGGAGATCCGGGACCGCTCCCGGCGCGCGATGAGGACATTGCGTTCGCGTCGGTGGCGCAGCTCTCGCGGTGGATGGAGCAGCGCAAGCTGGCCTCGGAGAGATTGACAAACATCTATCTGGCGCGGCTGGAGCGCTTCAATGCGACTTTGCGGTGCGCGATCACGATCACGCGTGAACTGGCGCTGCAGCAGGCGAAGCAGGCGGATGAGGAGATTGCGGCAGGGCATTATCGCGGGCCGCTGCATGGGATTCCCTGGGGCGGGAAGGACCTGCTGGACACGGCAGGGATTGCGACGACCTATGGGGCGGAGCCGTTCCGCAATCGCGTCCCGGCGAAAGATGCGGTGGTGGTGGAGCGGCTGCATCGCGCGGGGGCTGTGCTGGTGGCGAAGCTGAGCCTGGGGGCGCTGGCGCTGAACGATGTGTGGTTCGGCGGGCAGACGATGAATCCGTGGCTGCTGGAGGAAGGCTCGGCGGGATCAAGCGCCGGGCCGGGAGCAGCGACGGCGGCGGGGCTGGTGGGATTCTCGATCGGGAGTGAGACCGGGGGCAGCATCATCGGGCCGAGCATGCGGTGCGGGGTGACGGGACTGCGTCCGACGTATGGGCGCGTGCCGCGCACGGGGGCGATGACGCTGTGCTGGTCGCTGGACAAGCTGGGACCGATGACGCGGCACGTGGAAGACGCGATGCTGGTATTGCGGGCAATTTCGGGGCCGGATGCAGGGGATGTGGCGAGCGTGCCGAGCCGCCTGGACTTCGACGCGGCGGCTTCGATCCGCGGATTGCGCGTGGGATTTTTGCCCAAGTGGCTGGATAAGAATCCGGCGACGGAAGTGGATCGCGAGGCCGTCCAGCATGTGAAGAAACTGGGGATGGTTCCGGTGGAGATGGAGCTGCCCGATTGGCCGTATGACTGCCTGAACCTGATCTTATTTGCGGAGGGGGCGGCGGCGTTTGAGGAATTGACGCTGAGCGGCGGGCTGAATCAGCTCAAGATGCAGGTGCCCGATGCCTGGCCAAACATTTTTCGGGAGGCGCGGTTTCTGTCGGCGGTGGATTTTGTGCAGGCGGACCGGCTACGACGCAAAGTGGCGCTGGAGATGGAGCACGTGTTCTCACAGGTGGATGTGCTGCTGGTGCCTTCCCTGCGGGATGAAATGCTGACGATTACGAATTTCACCGGGCATCCGTCGCTGACACTGCGGGCAGGGTTTATCGAAGTGAAGAAGGCGCGAAGCGATTGGGCGCCGGATCCGAAGCATCCCTTGCCGACGTTTGCGACTCCGCGGCGGGTGCCACATGGGGTGACGCTAATCGGGCGGCTGTTTGACGAGGGGACGATCGGGCGGGTGGGCCTGGCGCTGGAGAAGTCGTTTGGGGTAGTGGACGAGCGGCCGGCGGGATTCTGAAGTGCCAGCGCGACAACGCGGTCTTAGGTCAATTGGTGAGAACGCCTGTTAGCAACAATCATCCAGCAAGACTGCTGCCGCAAAAAAGCAAACTCCTCCAAGATCTCGTCCTGTCTAATGAAGCAGCTTGCACCTTCCGAGCAACTGCTAAACAGAAAAGACACGAGTGACTTCAGACGTGCGGCCAACTTGATTTGTAGGCCGAGCGCGCCGAACGGCTTGCGAGCCAGTTGTGTCTCTCATAACAACGTTTGTGACCAGGAGGATGATTTGGAGAGCAAGCACATTGGAGAATTTCGCAATGGCAAAGCGGCGCGGACCATGTCCCGCGGACTGCTGGCAGCGCTGGTAGCAATGGCTATCACTGGCATCGCTTTCGCACAGGAAAATACCAGCCTGAAATTCAGAGGCGCCATCGGAGTCATTCCCGTTACCGGTGTTGCCGCGAGTGGGGCCGTCAACCTTAACGTTGTACGCGGTGTGAATCCTGCGGGACCATGGCGGATCGCAGACCTC
>DATHDM010000120.1:0-2015 GCA_035319065.1 Terriglobales bacterium | reverse complement strand
TCTTCGGTCCACTGACCACATTCGACCAGGAGGTCAGCAATAACGCCTGCGAGGGAATGATGGGGTTCGCCGGTTCCCAGGTGATGTCCAGAGGAGGCAATTTCTCCGGGGCGACCGCATCCGCCAGGCTGCGCAGCAGCGAACGCCACCAGGGCCGCGCCATCGAGTCGCCGATGAGTTCCCCAACATCCACGGGCTGCGACTCCAGCTGCAGGGGCGGGAGCGTTTCGGGCGTAATCACGTCCCCCAGATTCGTGAAAACCGTGCGATACCAGGGCAAGCTGAGGAAGTCGCCCAGCAGCATTCCGAGATTGACCGGGCGCGACGTGAGGTACAGCGGCGGCAAATGTTCGGGCAGGAAGCGGTCGCGAAAATTAAAGATGAGCGACTTCCAGAGCGGACGGTCTAAGTCGCTCGGCGGCCCCAGGTCGAGTTCTTGTGCACTAGCCATGCCTTGCGTGTGAGGGTAGAGGCTGTCCCGATTGCAAACCGTTACAACGCCGCAAACGATTGCATTCGCGACTTTCTCTGTAGAGGGTATCACTGTTCAGGCCACCTCCGCATTACTCCACTGTGCAGCAAGGTGCCCTGAACCAAGTACTTTGGTTCATAACCTCCTGTTTCCAGTTAACTGTTGTGAAAAACGACAGATCTCTCTCCAGAAGTTACAAAAACTTCATGGTCCATGCACAATGTTCTGCGTTACAATTCGCGCAATAGTGGTGCGCGACGTCAACGCCTAGCCCAAGATTCCAAACTCAGACGTGCGCACGTGCCTTCTCCCAGGAGGTTGTTTGATGTATCGCCCTTACCCCGGCTCGGTGGGAGGGTCAACTGCGTCGTCAGATGTCGAATCCACGATTCGCGGATTGACCCAGGATTTCCGCATGAATTTCAATACGGGTAACTACGATCAGGTGGCCGCATTGTTTGCATCGGACGGAATGTTCCTGGCGCCGCATCAGGAACCCGTGACCGGCAACCGGCCGATCGAACGCAAGCTGCGCGAATTCGGCGACTCCGGTTTCCAGGACCTCCGGCTTGAGACTACTCGCGTGGAAAATTCGGGCGACATGGCCATGGAAGTCGGCCGCTACTCGGTGTCGATTTTCAGCGACGCCCGTGGAAAGCAGACGGACGAGGGAAAATATCTGACCGTGTGGCGCCGGCTGGGTGCTTGGCGGATCGCTGCAGCCTGTTGGAGCAGCAGTCTGCGGGTGGAATATCTGGTGGAGGAGCGAACTGGTCCGGCCAAAGACAATGTCACGGTGATCAGCGAGGTGCCTAAGTCTGCCTAGCCCCGAATCGGCACGCCCGCCAGCGGTTTCCAACGACTCTCCCAACCCTTCGCAGGTGTCGGGCGCGACCGATGCCTCACGCTTCTGCCCTAACTGCTCCTCGAGCCTGAGGGAACATCACTGCAAGCTGAGTTGCCCGCAGTGCGGCTTCTACCTGAGTTGCTCGGATTTCTACTAAAGCTGCCGGGATTCCTTAAGTCCCGACGCAAGCCTGCGTACAACCATCTACGTATTGCGGTCAACACCCGCGCAACATTAGCCTGAACGAGAGTGGGGTGCGGTACAGGTTTTTGCCGTTTCCTCTGTTTTAGGTTCGGCCGTAGCGGAACGGCGACAGGCCGGCCACGCGCCCACCACGCTTTACTGAGCTAACGGTGGGACTATTGTTCCTTTAGCAGGACCACGTCGGCCACATCATGCTCCCGGCTCACTGCCAGGCTCTTTCCATCGGGAGACCACTCGAATGACGTGATGGTGTCGGATGGGAAGTGCGTCAATTGGTACATGGCCCCACCATCGAGAGGCTGCACCCAGAGGTTGCTGACTCCCTCCAGCGTGATTGTGTAGGCGATCGCGTTTTTCCCTGGAACCAGCCGGGCCACATTGGCAGTGAATCTGGGATCCAGCGCGACAAACCGAGGCGCCGCCGGAGGATTCCCTTCAAGGCTCAAAACCACGAGCTTGCTGCTTGCTACATGCGTCACCGGGTCCGCCACA
>DATHDM010000119.1:0-5694 GCA_035319065.1 Terriglobales bacterium | reverse complement strand
CGTGGCGGAGCCCGCGCTTCCCTGGGCGATGCTCAGGGACGAAGGACTGGAGCTGACGCTGAAGTCGGGCGCGGGCTGAGGCTGTGCGGTAACGTTCAGGGTAAGCGACGCCGTGTGGGAGTCGCCTCCGCCGGATGCCGTCAGCGTAATGGAATAGGCGCCGGCTGCCACGGAATTGCTCACGCTGATGGCGATTTGCGCCGTACCCGCTCCCGGCGCAGCAACGCTGTTTGGATTCAGGTTCACGGTCACGCCCGCAGGTTGCCCGGAAACGCTTAGCGACAGCGCGCTGTTGAACCCGCCGCTCACACTGGTGCTCACGGTGGAAGAGCCGGAACTGCCCTGCGGGATGGTTACCACGTTGGGACTGGCCGTAACGGTGAAGTCGGCTTGAGCGTTCGTGGTGACAGTCAACGTCACGGCTGTATTGCGCGTCAGCCCGCCACCGACGGCGGTAAGCGTAATTGGATAGGAGCCTGCTGCCGTCGAGTTAGCTGCGCTAAAGGTGACTTGTGCTGCGGCTGCTCCCGGCGCAGCGATGGATGCGGGATTGATGCTCACGGAGACACCAGCCGGCTGTCCGGAAGCGCCCAGCGCGATCGCATTGCTGAATCCGCCGCTTACCGTGGTCGAAACGGAGACGGCGCCGGAGCCGCCCTGGGCGACGGTCAGCGATCCGGGGTTGGCGGTTATGGCAAAGTCTGGGGTCGCCGGCGGAGCCGCGGCCACGGTCAACATCAGAGTGGATGTGTGCGTCAGGCCGCCCCCGCTGGCGGTGATGGTGATGGGATAGGTCCCGGCGGGAACCGAGTTGGCCACGCTCACACCGGCTTGTGCAGTTCCTGAGCCCGGCGCGGCAATCGACGCCGGGTTCACGATCAGCGACACGCCGGAAGGCTGTCCGGAAGCGCTGAGCGCAATCGCGCTGCTGAAGTGGCCGCTCACCGTTGTGCTCACGTTGAAGGCCGCACCGGCGCCCTGAGTCACGCTGAGAGCCGCGGGGCTGGCGCTCACGCTAAAGTCGTTGGCGCCGGCTGGCGGGGTCGCAGTGACGTTCAAGGTCAGCGTTGCGGAGTGGCTCACGCCGCCCCCGCTGGCGATGATGGTAATCGCATAGCTGCCGGTGGCGACTGCTCCGGCGACACTCACATTGATCTGCGACGAGCCCGCTCCAGGCGCCACAATCGAGGCTGGACTGAACGCGACGCTCACTCCGGTCGGCTGCCCGGAGGCACTGAGGGAGACAGCGCCGCTGAAGCCGCCACTTACGCTGGTAGTGAGTGCGGATGAGCCCGAACTGCCCGCCTGCACGCTCACCGACGCCGGGCTGACGGCGGCTGCGAAGTCTGGCGTGGCGCCGGGGTTTGTGTTGGAAAGTGTCTGGGTTGCGCCTCCGCAACCCACTAGAACGACAAGACCAAGAATTACGAGTGCTGTCAAAAGGCAAACCGACGGATGAACCTTGGGGTTGAGCCTTGGCGAATCGACGTCGAGTCCGAGGGGGAGTACCGCCAAATTTTTGTTTGTCATGAATGAACTGTCAGGTGGATTCGACGAGGCGGCGCGGACAGAACATTCTATCCACCGCGCTGAAGGTATCGCAATGCATAGCCCCTGTGGAAAAAAGCTGCCGCCCGAGTAATTACGCCGGGCGCTGCCCCAGCGGCCAAGCTTCAGTGGCCGAAGGGACAATCATTCCGGACAAAAGCCAGGGGAGTCTGGGTTCCCCCATGCCCGATGCGGTCAGAAATCCCGCTGCAACGGGCGTTGCCGGGATGTTTCACGGGTCTTACCGAAACTTCATGGCTGACTCTTGGATGGCGCCGCGGCGCAACAATCACCACCCTGCCGGGTTTCAAATTACAGCCACTTTGTGACATGTCGCTCTCCCGGGAGCCAGTGCGCAGTGAGAGGGATCAAGATGGATCCTGGGGAGTGGGAGGTGAACATGTTATCCAGAACAATCAGGCTGGCATTAGCTGCCGCAATGCTCCTCGGTCTCTCAGGGGCAAGCTCGGCAGATGACTGGCGTTGGCGTGCCGACGGAGATCACGATCGCGACGATGCCTATTACAGCCAGGAAGGGCGCGAACACAATCGCTTCTACGAGCAGGGCCTGCGGGATGGGGCCTATGATCGGGAGCACCATCACTCCGCCAACATCCGCCACCGCAACTGGGACGACAACCGGGATCGGGACGCCTACTTGGCCGGCTACCGCGCCGGATATGGGAGCTACCAGGAAAGCTGGTATGGCGGGTACAACCCCTACGGCGGCAACCCCACCTACGGGCACAATTATCCCTACGGGCGAAACCAGGCCTACAACATAGGCTACCAGGATGGCCAGAGGCACGGCTCGCAGGACCGCGCCACCGGTCACAGCTACCGGCCGACACACGACGATGATTGGCGTAACGCCGATCGTGGCTACAACTCCTCCTTCGGCAGCAAACAGGCGTACAAGGATGAGTACCGAAGCGGATACCAGGTGGGCTACGATCGCGGCTACCGGTCGCGCTACTGACCCAAAGCCGGCGCGGTAACCTGACAGCAAACGGGCGCGGACGCTCTTGTCCGCGCCTTCGCCTTAGTTCCGGTCTCTGCCGTGGCTCCCTGCGACTCCCTGAAGAAAAAGTGGCAGGCGCCGGGCCAGTGCGCCTGCCTTGCTTCGCGTCGGTTAGTTATATGAATAATAATTTTCTGGTTAATCCTCAATCGAGGAAATACCTCAGACATGAGGCAGAAATCCTGTAGCCCGTGGAGCAATCGGACCATCTCCCGGGCGCGCTGACCCGCAGCTAGGGCGGCAAAAGCAAAGGCCGGGGGACCAGCCTCCTGGGAAGTTAGCGAGCCAGCGCCTCACGCAGGGTACCGGCAAGTTCGTCAGGATTGAAGATCGGCGGGCGGCAGCTAAAGTTCGAGCAGATTACCGCGAACGACCTCCGTTCTCCGGCGGCCAGCAACGCAGGAATAGTCTCGGACAGGGCCGGAGGCAAGTTCTCCCCCCTGACCTCGATTGCCCGCAACCGAATCGCCAATTTGTTGAGAGCAAAAGGCGCGATGGCGGCGGCATGGAGTTCGTCGGCGCGGGCATCGTCCCCGATCACCACTATCTGGGTGTGCGGCTCGAAGTACCAGACGGCCGCAATGCCATAAGTCCCGGCGAAGATCCCCACCTGCTCGGCCAGTCCGGCGAAGACCTCCAGCGTGTCCTCAGCCTTGTCTCGGTAAGACTTCTCGCCGGTGTATGCATGCAGGCGCAGTAACGCGATGGCAGCGGAGGTATTACCGGCCGGCGTGGGAGAGTCCTGAAACGGCTTGCGACGAATGCTGAGAGCCCCAAGTGTGCCTACCGCGGAAGAGTGATCAGACGGCGTATCGAAGAAGCCGCCGCCGGCGAAGTCATAAAAGCGCTCGATCATTTTGTCAGCGATCTGGCGCGCGACGCTGAAATAACGGAGCTCGGCGGTGGCTTCCCAGGCGTCGAGGCAGGCCAGGGAGAGGAAAGCGTAATCGTCAAGCAGGCCCCTGGAGGTGGGGACAACGGCATCGGGATCGGAGTATGCAATCACGTGCTTGAGTCCGCGGGCCGGATCCCAGGCTTCGCGCAGGACCCGATCCAGCGATTGCAGCGCGAAAGCGCGCGCCCGATCCAGGCCCAGGACCGTCGCGGCCTGCAGGTAGGCGGAGATGCACAGCCCATTCCAGCTCACATACACCGTCTTATCCACGTAGGGGGTGGGACGCTTGAGGCGGGCGGCGTAGAGTTTCTGTTTCGCAGACTCCAGCAACGACCCGATGCGGTCCGGCTGCATTCCAGTGCGTATTGCGATTTCCTCAACGGAAGCGCGAACGTAGAGGACGTTCTTGGCGGGATTGTGGTGCATCTCGCCCGCCTCGTTGATGTCGTAGTAGAGAGAAGCCACCATGAACTCGTCCTCCGACAGAGCTTGGCGTGCCTCGGCTTGCGTCCAGGTAAAGTAGTCGCCATCGTCGTCCATGGAGTAGTCGGCGTCCTGGGAGGCGTAGAAGCCGCCTTGGGCGCGGTCGCTGAGCCATTCGTCCATCCAGCGAACGATGTCCTTGGCGACTGCAGCGAAAAAAGAGCTGCCCGTGGCCTGATAGGCGTGGACATAGTTCTTCAGCAGTTCGGAGTTGTCATACGACATTTTCTCGAAGTGAGGAACGATCCAGCGCTCGTCCACGGAATAGCGATGGAAGCCCCCGGCTAGTTGATCGTAGATTCCGCCGCGGGCCATGTGCTCGAGGGTGGTTACGACCATGTTGCGGGCGTCCGAATCGCCGGTGCGGGCAAGGCGATGCGCAAGCAGATCGATGGCGGACGAGTGCGGGAACTTTGGCTGGCTCCCAAAGCCTCCGTTACGCGCATCGAAGAGGCTCTGCGCGGAGCCGAGGATGCGATCGATGACCTGCGCGGAGACTCGCTCGGCGCGGCCGGCAAAGGATTCGGACTGGCCGATCATCGACATGACCGTTTTGGCCTGCTCGGCCACTTCGGCCGACTTCTCCCGGAATGCCTGGGCGATAGAGAGCAGCACGCGCTTGAAGCTGGGACGTCCCCAATTCTCCTGCGGCGGAAAGTAGGTGCCACCAAAGAACGGTTTGCCGTCGGGAGTAAGAAACGCGGTGAGCGGCCAGCCACCCTGCCCGGTCATGGCGGCGATGGCGGCCTGATAGCGGCTGTCGATGTCGGGGCGCTCATCGCGGTCGACCTTGATGGCGATGAAGTTCTGGTTGACGAGAGCCGCGACTTCCGGATCGTCGTAGGATTCGCGGTCCATGACGTGGCACCAGTGACACCACACTGCGCCGATGTCGAGCAGGATGGGGCGGTTCTGGCGCTGTGCTTCCGCAAAGGCCTGTTCCCCCCACTGGTACCAGCGGATCGGCTGGTGCATGGCGGAGCGCAGATAGGAGGAAGACGCGCCGGACAGTGAATTAGTGTGGGGCTGCTCGGTCTTGGGTTCAGTCGCCATAAGAATTTTCCGGCACAACAGCCCGGCCGGTTCCGATCATGTTACCGGGGATGAAGGATCTGGGCCACGAGTTGTTTCGCCATCGAGCAGTAGAGGTCGACAGCAGCGAGCAGTTGCGCTTTCGCAACGTACTCATGCTCGGTGTGCGCAACGTGAATGGAGCCGGGACCCAGCAGCAGCGGCTGGCCCCATTGGTCGAGCGCCGGGATATCCGTGGTGAAGGAAACGACCACGGTCGGCAGCGAGCCGACAGTACTCAGCCTGGCGAAGGGAATCTCGAGAGTGAAATCGACATCGGCCAGCGTTCCGACCGTCGCCACGATGCGCTGCCGCAGCCCGTCGGATGGGCCCACAAGGCGGTAGAGCAGATAGGCTTTTGCGTGATCGGGGATGACATTGGGGGCCCGGCCGCCCTCGATGATCCCGATGTTCAAAGTGGTGGGACCAACTTCCGGACTGGTAGGCAAACTCATCGCGCGCAGACGCTGTAGGGCCTCGAGCAGCTTGTCAATGGCGGACTCACCCAGCTCGGGATAAGCGGAGTGAGCCATGCGGCCGCGGGCTGTGACCTCGACGCGAAGCACGCCCTTGGAGGCGGTGGCCAGGCGGTTGTCGGTGGGCTCGCCGTTGATGAGGAAGCGGTTCCCGATGGGGTGCTGGTTGGCGACCTTTGCGCCGTGGCTGTCGCGCTCCT
>DATHDM010000118.1:0-11067 GCA_035319065.1 Terriglobales bacterium | reverse complement strand
TGCGCTGATCGAGGAAAAGGTGGAATTCGCACGCCTGGGCTTGATCATCGTCGACGAACAGCATCGCTTCGGAGTTATGCAGCGGCTGCGGCTGATGAAGAAGAGCAAAGACAACACCGAGATGCCGGAACCCGACGTCCTGGTTATGACGGCGACGCCGATTCCGCGAACCCTGGCCCTGACCCTCTACGGTGAGCTCGACGTAAGCATCATCGACGAGCTGCCGCCCGGCCGCACTCCCGTGATTACGCGACGGGTGGAGGACACCCGTTCCGACGCGGTGTTCGACTTTGTCCGCAAGCAGGTCACCGCCGGTCACCAGGCCTACGTCGTCTATCCGGTGATCGAGGAAGGGGCGATGGAAGGAGAGCTGAAAGCGGCGATTCAGATGTATGACGAGCTGCGCACGCGCGTCCTTCCCCAGCTGCGCATTGGGTTATTGCACGGGCGCATGGAGGCCGACGATAAGGATGCGGTGATGCGGCGTTTTCAGCGGCGCGAACTTGACATCCTGGTGTCCACCACCGTGATCGAAGTGGGAGTGGATGTGCCGAATGCGACGGTGATGGTAGTGGAGCACGCCGAGCGCTTCGGGCTGTCCCAGCTGCACCAACTGCGGGGCCGCATTGGACGCGGGGCTGCCAGGTCCTACTGCATTCTGATGACCGGCCAGAAGATCTCCGAGGAGGGTGAGCAGCGGCTGGCGACGATGGTGCGCACTCAGGATGGCTTCGAGATCGCCGAGATGGATCTGCAACTGCGGGGGCCGGGCGAATTCTTCGGAACCAGGCAGTCGGGGACGCCGGGCTTTCGCGTGGCCAGCCTGCTGCGCGACCGCGAGTTGATGGAAGCTGCCAGGCGGGAAGCGGCGCTGGTGCTCGAGGGCGGCGAGCAAGTCCCGCAAACCGAGGTGAGCCGCGCGCTGGTTCACCTGCGCGCAAGCTGGCAAAGACGCTATGGCCTGGTCGAAGTGGGATGAGTCAGTCCAACTCGCGGCAGGCAGACACAATCTCGCGCCTTCGCGGCTTGTCGTCCGCTATTTCTTTGGCCGCGATTCCGGCGGCACCAAGCCCGCAACCCGGTAGTACACCACGAGCTGGCCATAGTGCTCGCCTGAGTGCTCGATCAACCCATAAGCCAGATCGGAAAGGTGAAGCGTCAGCTTCGATTCCGGGTCGACTGCCGTGCCTGCCATCCCAGCGTCGCCCTTGGCTTGGATTACCGCAGCGCCGTCGGCAAAGGACTTCTTCAGGTAAGCCACCACTGCTGCCTTGGTGGGATAGTGTGGGCGGCTTTCATCGTCCACCGGCTTCTCCCCCTTGGCCACCTGGGTGAACAGATCATTCGATCCCGCCACGTGCAACAACTGCTCGGCAAAACTCCGCTGTGCGGGCACTGGCTTGAAGTCGTACTTGGTCTCGGGAAAGTCCTCAGCCATAGCAATCAGCTTGCGCCCAATGTCGTTCCAGGATGCCAACACGGCCTGGGAAGGACTAAGCGCCTTCCCGGTCGCAGGACCTTGGGCAACTGCCGGCAGAGCCAGCGTTCCCGCGATGATCGTAGCTGCCATTGCTAGAGACGCCTTGCCCATACATTCCTCCCCTGGAAGGGTCGAGATTTGCGAAGTCACTTTTAGACGAGCCGGGGAGCATGGGGTAAGCAGAATCTTGCGGCCAGCGCTAAAATAGGGCTTCGATCACTCTACGACGGAACCGCGCGATATGTGCAGCAACTTTGGTTTCAATCATCATCCGGGAAGGGCGCCAGCGGCGCTGGAGTCGCGCTGGTACTCCTTTTTCATGCGGCTGGTTGCGCGCTTACGAGCGATGTTTCAGAACGACACCAGGAACAGCCCCGCGCTGTCGTCCCAGAAGCGAGAGCGGTAAGGAGTTCTGCAGGCCCCTCTTCCCTCAGCGGAATCCTAGTGAGTCTCGCCGTCTCCCGGGTGGAAGTCGGGAGTGTCCAGTTGCTGCGCCAGCGATTTCGGCGGCAGCACCGGGGGCTCGGGAAACTGCTCCTGATCTCTTCCTCTCAGCGCGATCTTCATAAATTCCATCCAGATCGGAAGGGCCGCCAGCGCTCCTGTTTCCCGGTTGCCCAGCGACTTCTTCTCGTCAAAACCAACCCAGACCCCACAGGTAATCGAAGGCGAAAAACCGATAAACCAGGCATCGGTGAAGTCGTTGGTGGTTCCGGTCTTGCCGGCCAGGGGATGGTTCAGCTTGCTGGCGGAGTAGGCGGTGCCGTGCAGGACCACTTCCCGTAACATGCCCGTCAGGATGCGCGCCGTGCGCGAACTCACCACATCGTGCACCTCGGGGTAACCTTCCTCCAGCGTGCGGCCGCTGTAATCCTCCACCTTGCGAATGTATCGCGGGACGACACGAACGCCGTCTCCGGGAAAGGTGGTGAAGGCGCTGGTCTGTTCCATCAGGGTGAGATCCGCCGAACCTAAGGCGACCGGAAGGTAGGGTGGGATGGGAGAGGTGATGCCGAACTTGTGCGCGTACTCGATCACCGTCTTGATGCCGACACGGTCGGCCACCTTCAGAGCAGGGATGTTTCGTGACTGCGCCAGAGCCCGCCGCAGAGTGATGGCGCCTTCGAACTTGCCGTCGTAGTTGTGAGGTATGTAGGGGCCGGAAGCGGTCTCAAAGGTTACCGGCGCATCCACGACAACGTCGTCGGGAGTCATACCGACCTCGTCGATGGCGGCGGTGTAGACGTACGGCTTGAAGGAAGAGCCCACCTGGCGCTGCGCTTGCGTTGCGCGATTGAACTTGGAAAGATCGAAGTCGCGCCCGCCGACCATCGCTTTTACGTCGCCGGTGGCGTTATCGATCGCCAGCAGGGCGCCCTGAGCTCCCGAATCCTGCTCCAGCGTAACCTGCGCGCTGCTATCGGGCGAGATCGAGGACACCTTGACGTACACCACGTCACCCTTGGCCAGGATCTCGTCCACCCGCTTGTGTCCCGTCCAAGCGATCCCGGGGGGAGCGATCTCGCTGCTGTACTTGCCGAATTTCAGGTTCGCCAGGGCAGGCGAGACGTAGTTGACCAGCGCGTGCACGTAAGATCCCGCCTGGATGGGCTTGCCCCAATCGGGATGGTCGAACTTGTCCAGTTCCATGCCTTCGGCGATCGCATTCTCCAGCTTTCCCTTCCAGCCATGGCGGCGCTCATAAGCGGCCACGCCATCAAGCACTGCCTGGTTGGCGGCGGCTTGCAGTTCGGAGTTCAGCGAGGTGTAGACGCGCAGGCCACCCTGATGGACCTCGTCGCTGCCGTATTTCTTCTCCAGGTAGCGGCGAATCTCTTCCACGAAATAAGGGGCAAGAAAGTTCGGGTCCGCCTGCAGATGAAGCCGCAGCGGAGAGTTCTTTGCCCGCGCCGCCTCCGACGCGGTGATCTTGCCATCCTCCAGCATGGAGTTGATCACCAGGTTGCGACGGCGGAGGGTGCGGTCCGGATTGTTGATTGGCGAATACGCGTTCGGCGCCTTGGGCAAGCCGGCGAGCAGCGCGGCTTCGTCCAGCGTGAGATCGCGCGCTCGCTTGCTGAAGTAATACTGCGCTCCCGCCTCGAATCCGTACACCCCGTGGCCCAGGAAGATCTGGTTGGCGTAAAGCGTGAAGATCTGGGGTTTGGTGAAACGACGCTCGATCTGAATCGAGAGCAGGATCTCCTGCACCTTACGGTTGAAGGTGCGCTCGGGGGAGAGGAACAGGTTACGCGCAAGCTGCATGGTCAGCGTGGAAGCTCCCTGCGCGCGAGTGCCCGAGGTCATATCGCGGTAAGCGGCGCCGATGCCCCGCCAGAGATTGATGCCCCAATGCTTCTCAAAGTCCTTGTCTTCAATCGAGATGATGGCCTCGCGCAGGACCTTGGGAAAATCGTCGTAAGAAGCCACGACGCGGCGTTGCAGGGCGAACGAGCCGATCACCCGGCCTTGATCGTCGTAGAGCTCTGTGACGGAGCTGGGCCGGTAGTGCTCCAGTTCGCCAATCTCGGGAAGGTCGGTGGTGTAGACCAGCAGGAGTCCGCCCAAAGCTCCCACCATGGCAGAGGCCAGCACCAGCAAGCCGAAGACCACCCACCGCACGAGACGCTTGCGCCCGGGCTGATGAGCCTCCAGCTCTTCCACGGGAGTCCTGGTCGCCATACTCACTCGCCAGCGCTCAGAATAGCACGCTCATGGGAGCCCGCCCGATCTGCGCACGAGAGTATCGATAAGGAAAATGGCGGGCGCAAGCGGCCCGCCATACTTTTCAATCTTCAGATCCGTGACTGCGCTAGCTCTTGTTGGCGCGCTTGCTGAGCACCTCGATCGCGCGTTTGAGCTGGTCGTCATTCTGCTGTGTGCGCGGCTTCTTTTCTGGTTCGGAAGGATTGTTCTCATCCTCATCGGGAAGGATGAAGTCGTCGCTGTTGTCCGCCACCAGCACGCTGGGGGTGACCGCCGTATCCTGAATGGCCTTGCCGTTGGGGCTGTAATACTTGGCCACGGTGAGAATGAGGGCCGAGCCATCGGGAATGTCGATCACCTTCTGGATGGAGCCGGCTCCGAATGTCTTGTCGCCGACGACGTCGGCGCGAGCATTCTCCAGCAGCGCAGCCGCCACGATCTCAGCCGCTCCCGCGGTGCCGCGGTTCACCAGCACGACCACCGGCAGCGTGGTGATGGCCTTCTGCGGATCGGCGTTGAATGTCTCGCGCGGATACTTCTGTCCCTGCAGGTAGGCGATGGTGCCGTGATTCAGAAACAGATTGGCGACGGCGATGCCTTCATTTTCATCACCTTCAGCGCAATTGCGGAGGTCGAGCACCAGCTTGTGCGCGCCGTGATCCTGCAGATCTTTGATTTTCGCGGCCAGTTCCTGGGCCTTCCCCTTGGTCAGCGCATCGACCTTCAGATAGCCGACTCCGTCCTCCATCGTCTTGTCGGACACCGGGGGGAATTTGGCCACATCACGAATGATGGTGAGCCGCAAGGGCTCGGCGCGGCGGGCCCGCACGATGGAAAGGTTGACGTTGGAACCCTGGGGCCCGGAGAGCATGGTCAGCACCTCAGCCAGCGACAGGTCGCGCGTGCTCTTTCCCTCGATCGACTCGATGACGTCGCCGGCGTCAACGCCGACCTTGTCGGCAGGTCCGCCAGGAATCACGGAAACCACCGCTGCGTAGCCGAAGCGCTTGGAAACCGTGGCGCCAATCCCGCCGCGGCCCTCGCTCTTGTGATTCTTGTACTCTTTGTACTCTGCGGGAGTCAGGTAGCTGGAATTGGCGTCCAGCGATTCCAGCAATCCGTGCAGCGCTCCGTCGGTCACCTGCGGGATGTTCGGTTCCTCCACGTACTCCGTGCGCACGCGGGAAAGAACTTCGCTATAGACGCCCAACTGGCGGTACGCACCGTCGTTGGAGGCAGCCCGCACCCGCAGGCCGCCGGTAACCGTAAACAGCACCAATGCCAGGGAAAAGGTAAGGAAGCACGCTTTCAGTTTCTTGGACATGAACACCTTTTGTGAGGAAACGAATCCCCCGCCGCTTCATCCTTATTATAGACCTGCGCTGGAAGCCCCCCGGACCGTTCGTTCCCCGCAAAACCCTTTGGGGCACACTTTTGTGCCAGCACCTTGGTTGGATGTGGTAACACCCTGTTTGGACGCCAAGTGCCGGCAAATGTTTTGCAAAAAATGCACCGTTTGACACTTTTTCGGGACGACTCATAGAATCGAATGGAGCGGGCGATGGTGTGCCCGGCTTCGGCGCAATCCTTCCGGCTTCTCGTCAAGGATTCCTTTCAGTCTGGCGGTGTAGCTCAGGTGGCTAGAGCGAGGGTCTCATAATCCCTAGGTCGTTGGTTCGAGTCCAACCGCCGCCACCAGATTCCGTTGCAATTCGGTGCTTGCTGAACTCGCTCAGCAGCGATGAGGTGTTCGATAGGGACTGCTGCCCGTCCGCTGCAGTCCGCAAACAAAGCATAGCCTTGACAAAGTGTCATATTAGATATATTCTAAACAATGATGGCCGCCGCAGCGATTAAACAGTCCTTGGAGGGCAGCGGGTTGCGGTGCACTCCGCAGCGCCATGCTGTGATGGCGTTCTTGATGGAATGCAACCGGCATCCCACGGCAGCGGAAATTTTCGAAGCCGTGAATCGCGTGGATCCGCGCTCCTCCCGAGCCACCACTTATAACAATCTTCGGGACCTGGTGCAGGCGGGTTTGGTGCGCGAAGTGGCCGTCGAGGGCCGCGCCGCGCGATTCGATGCGAGGGGCATGCGGCATCACCACTTCATCTGCGACCGCTGCGGCAACGTGGAAGACATGGAATGGTATGACGTGCCCAGGCCTGCCTCAGGCTCCCTCGGCAAGCGGGTCCTTCGCGAATGTGAACTTATTTTTCGGGGGCTCTGCACGAAGTGCGCTCGGCGGAACGCTTCCCGCTAAGTTTGGTAAGCGTCTCGCTGCTAGATGAATGGCGCGCCACAGGAAGCTCGGCCGGCAACGATTGTGCAAGCCGGAACGCCGGAAGGGTTTCGAAGTTCATCGCAGTTTCTTGACTAATTCAAAGGAAGATAAGCATATGGAGAACAAACTCGCCGCTGCAGCGGGGGTTGCCGTCCCCCAGACTCAGGAACAATACAAGTCAACCGAATCCAAGTGCCCGGTAACGCATGGCACTAGAACCCACACCAATGCCGACTGGTGGCCAAATCAGCTGAACCTGAAGGTTCTGCACCAGAATTCGCCCCTTTGCGATCCCATGGGCACTGAGTTCAATTACGCGGAAGAATTCAAGAGCCTCGACCTGAAGGCCGTGATCAAGGACCTCAATGCCTTGATGACGAGTTCGCAGGACTGGTGGCCGGCCGACTACGGGCATTACGGGCCGTTCTTCATTCGCATGGCCTGGCACGCCGCCGGCACCTACCGCATCGCCGACGGCCGCGGCGGGGCGGGCTCGGGGATGCAGCGATTCGCCCCGCTCAACAGCTGGCCGGACAATGCGAACCTCGATAAGGCGCGCCGCTTACTCTGGCCCATCAAGCAGAAGTATGGCCGCAAAATTTCCTGGGCCGACCTCATGATCCTCGCCGGCAACGTTGCCTTGGAATCGATGGGTTTCAAGACCTTCGGCTTCGGCGGCGGGCGCGCGGACGTCTGGGAGCCCGACGAGACCTACTGGGGGCCCGAAAGTACGTGGCTGGGAGACGCGCGCTACAGCGGCGATCGTCAGCTCGCGAATCCTCTCGGCGCAGTCCAGATGGGCCTGATCTACGTCAATCCCGAAGGGCCCAATGGAAAGCCGGATCCGCTCGCTGCGGCGCGGGACATCCGGGAGACGTTCGCCCGCATGGCGATGAATGACGAGGAGACCGTCGCGTTGATCGCCGGCGGACACACCTTCGGCAAGACCCACGGAGCCGCGGCTGCCGCTCAGTACGTCGGCCCCGAACCCGAGGGCGCGGACATCGTGGAGCAGGGCCTCGGCTGGAAAAATACCTTTGGCACCGGCAAGGGTGACGACACGATCACCAGCGGGCTGGAGGGTGCTTGGACCACCACCCCAGTGAAGTGGAGCAACAACTACCTGGAAAACCTGTTCAGCTATGAATGGGAGCTTACGAAGAGTCCGGCCGGTGCACACCAGTGGACGCCCAAGGGTGGGGCCGGGGCGGGCGCCGTTCCCGATGCTCACGATCCTGCGAAGCGGCACTCCCCATTCATGCTTACGACGGACCTCTCCCTGAAGCTGGACCCCATCTACGCGCCGATCGCGAAGCGCTTCTACGACCATCCGCAGGAGTTCGCCGATGCGTTCGCCAAGGCGTGGTTCAAGCTGACGCACCGCGATATGGGGCCTCTCCCGCGCTACCTCGGCCCGCTTGTTCCCGCGCAGCCCCAGCTCTGGCAAGACCCTGTTCCGGCGGTGGACCACGAATTGATTGGGGAGAAGGACATTGCTGCCCTGAAAGCCAAGATTCTCGCATCCGGACTTTCGATTTCCCAACTGGTCACCACTGCCTGGGCATCGGCGGCAACGTTCCGCGGGTCCGACAAGCGCGGCGGGGCGAACGGAGCACGCATTCGCCTCGCGCCGCAGAAGGATTGGGAAGTGAACCAGCCGGCGGTGCTGGCAACCGTCCTGCAGAAGCTCGAGGCGATCCAAAAGGAGTTCAACGGCTCGCAATCCAACGGCAATAAGCGGAAGAAGGTTTCGCTGGCTGACCTGATTGTTCTAGGCGGCAACGCAGCCGTGGAGAAAGCTGCGAAAAACGCCGGGCACGAGGTGGAGGTTCCCTTCTCGCCGGGACGGACGGACGCCTTGCAGGAGCAGACCGATGCGCACTCCTTCGCGGTACTGGAGCCGCGTGCAGACGGGTTCCGCAACTACCGCCGGAAGGGAGAGCAAAGGCCGGCGGAGGAACTGCTGCTGGATCGGGCACAGTTGCTGACGCTGGCTGCTCCCGAGATGACAGTTCTCATCGGCGGCATGCGCGCCCTAGGTGCCAATTTCGCGCAGTCGAAGCACGGCGTCTTCACCAAGCGGCCCGAGACGCTGACGAACGATTTCTTCGTCAACCTGCTCGACATGGGTACGCAGTGGCGGCCGTCGGGGAATGGCGCGGGAGAGGTGTACGAGGGGCACGATCGGAAGACGGGCGAACTCAAGTGGACCGCGACCCGCGTCGACCTTGTCTTGGGTTCGAACTCACAGCTCCGCGCAATCGCGGAAGTCTATGCCTGTAACGACTCGAACCAGGCGCTTGTGAAGGACTTCGTGGCTGCGTGGAACAAGGTGATGAACCTCGATCGCTTCGACCTGGCCTGACTCCGGCGGAGAAGAGAGTTATCAACCTGGATACGAAACACGGTAGTGGTGCAGTTGGAACAAACTGCACCGCTACCTGAACCCCATGGCTCCGGCGCTCGTCCTGCCTGCGGCCCGCATGCTGGCGCTGAGTCTGACCCGCCGCGCTCCCGGAACAACTATGCCGCCCAGGTCTGGTCGCCATAGTTTTCGCGAAGATACTTGTTCTGGCACCTCGAAGAGCAGAAGTGCACCGCATTTCGATCGCCGGCACGTCGCTCGTCCCACTTGCCGAGCAGGGTGATGGTGTACTTCATGACCTTGCCCGGCCGTTCGGTGCCTTCGAAAGCCAGCAGCCAGCCTTCTGCCTCGCTCTTCCGCTTGCCACAATATCTGCAACTGTATTCCATCGCAGACTCTCCGCTCTTGGCCCGTTGCAGCCCTACTCCCTGATGGTCAACACCGGGCACATCGCATGGCAAATGAGTTCGTGGCTCGCTGCCCAGGAGATGTGCGCGGAAGCCGCGGCGGATACCACCCGCTTCGCGCCTATGACAATGAGGTCTGACTGATGTTTCTCAGCCGAATATAGGATCTCTGTGGTTGGAATACCGAAGGCTACCTCATAGTTCGGTTTGCACAACGTTGTGGCCTCTGCGGAGAGCAGTTCCTTCAATCTCTCCAGGGTGACTGCTCTTGTCTCAGATTCCCATTTCGCAGTAGTGGCCTCGTCGTAGAAAGTTGATCCCAGCTCGCCTGACGGCAAAGGCGCACCTTGCACCACGTGCAGTAGCATGAGCTTGGCGCCGGACTGCTGAGCAAAGAATGTCGCGTAGGGCAGGGCTTTTTCGGAGGCCGGACTGAAATCGGTCGCAAAGAGAATCCTGTGAAACTCCCCACTCAACGGGCTGGGAACCGCGGCATTGGGCCCAACCGTCATCACCGCACAAGTAGCTAGTCTGACCATCTCCTCCGCGATCGACCCTACGATGAGTTTCTCAAGCCCTCCCCGACCGTGGGTTCCGACCACCAGCAGGTCGACCGCTTCTTCCTGGATCAGATTGGAAAGCGCGTTCCAAACTGAACCGCGTCGCAATAACAGTTGGTGCCTGGTGTGCTTAAGTTCGTCGCGACCGGCGAGAATATCCATCGCCTGTCTGGCGTGTTGCCACTGAAGGTCCTCTTCGAGTGCCGGAACCAGGGCAGCCCGGACCTGAGGGATCACGTGCACCACAGAAAATTTGCAATCATGGCGTCGAGCGAGCGCCGAAGCGTGTTCAAAGGCTTTTTCAGAAGCTACTGAAAAATCAGTGGCGAAGAGGATGCTTTTGAGGCTGACGCTCGTCGCCTCCTGCAATTCCATGGTAGGGTTCATAGCGCCTCCTCCTTTTCTGTCTTACGGCAAGTGCCAATCTGGTCCGATTTGGCATCCTTGTTTACTTATAGCTCTTGAATCCATCGAAAAGCAGTGATCCGTCGTAGGGCGCCGGACGAACGTACCCAAATGACACTCCCCTTCAGGTCAAAGAGGGCTGCGCTTTGTTTGGCCGATTAAGGGATAAAGGGCTACCTGATTTCCTTCCTGTCCTATGCGGTCAGGCCTCGCGGTCCAGGATTGAGAGCGCGTTGTTATACTCAAAAGCGTGGTCAGAGTCCGATTTGCGCCGTCGCCGACTGGCTTCCTGCACGTTGGCGGCGCGCGTACTTTTCTCTTTAACTGGCTTTATGCCCGCAGCAGCCGCGGGACCATGATTCTCCGCGTGGACGACACCGACGCAGAACGCAACAGCGACGCCTCGCTCAGCTCCATCTTTGAAGGTTTGCGCTGGCTGGACCTGGGTTGGGACGAGCAGTACCGCCAGTCCGAGCGCCTGGGATTGCACCGGGAGATGGCCGAGGCGATCTTCCGCAAGGGCCTTGCTTACCGCGATTTCACTCCGGCCCCAGCGGGTGGGCAGGAGAGCGCGAGCGCTCAGGGCGCCTGGGTCTCGAACCCGGGGATGCGGGAGTTGTCCACGGCGGAGAGCGATGAGCTCGCCGCTCGCGGCGAGCCCTTCGCGCTGCGTTTTCGCGTACCCCGCGCCCCCGAACATCAGGTCAAGTTTCTGGATGGAGTTTACGGCGAGCAGGCCAAGTCCACCGCCGACATCGAGGACTTCGCGTTGCTGCGCAGCGACGGCCTGCCAACTTACCACCTGGCTTCGTGCGCCGACGATGCAGACCTGCGCATCAGTCACATCATTCGGGGCCAGG
>DATHDM010000117.1:0-12173 GCA_035319065.1 Terriglobales bacterium | reverse complement strand
GCTTACCATCAAAGGCATCTACGGGCGGGAGATGTACGAGACCTGGTACAAGATGACGGTGATGCTGGAATCGGGCCTGGATATCACCCCGGTCATTACCCACCGTCTGCGCTGGGACGAATATGAGGAGGGATTTGAAGCCATGAAGTCGGGTAACTCGGGGAAAGTGATTCTAGACTGGCGGAGTGTGAAGTAGGGGACTTGAGGCGCCGCGAATTGTGGGATGGGAGCGACAGTTTAATACCAATGCGCGGATCCCACGCCTCGCTGCATTTAGGATGGGGCACCCACAGTCCTAGTCCTCCAAAAGCGAGGGCGACGCATCCACTCAATGTCTGAAGCCTAAGAAAGGGATGGCTACCCGTTCCTCGTCCTCCAATCAGGGATTGATCGTGATGGTAACCGTTCCCGTAGTTTGTTCCTGCGGGGTCCCAGAGTCCGTCACCTGAATGGTTGCGGTGTACGTTCCTGAACTCGTCGGTGTACCCGTAACCTCACCAACGGTCTGTGAGTTTGCAATCAGGGTCAGTCCCGCGGGAAGAGCCCCTGACAGTACACTCCAACTGTATGGAGGCGTGCCACCCGAGGCCGGGAGGAAGTCGAGATAGAAACTCCCGACGGCTCCCGACGAAAGAACAACCGAATTCAACGTCAGCGGCCCAGGCCGAACTGTGATCGTGAAGGCGCGATAGTCCGAAAGTCCCAAAGCATCCAGAATTCCTACGTGACCGGTAAATGTTCCTGGGGTGGAAGGGATCCCTTTGAGTGTTCCGGATGGATCAACCCCCATGTCTGGCAAGTCTCCCGGGTAGCTCCAATAAAAGGGAGGCGTTCCCCCCGTGTAAAGGACCGGCTGGCTGTAGGGCACGCCTGTAAAGGCATCGGGGAACGAGGTGCTGGTGATGATCGGCGGTATCTCGATGGTAATGCCAAAGGTCTTCGTGGCCGTCTGTTGCGGCGTGGAACCGTCAGTCGCCTGGAGGACAAATTGATAATTTCCAACAGCAGTGGGCGTGCCACCGAGGACGCCAGCTGCACTGACTGCAACTCCGGGCGGTAGCGTTCCCGAGGCAAGGCTCCAATTCACAACCCCGGTACCGCCACTGTAGGCAAGGTTCTGGTTGTAGTTGATCCCCACCCCGCCAGCTGGCAACACAGGCGTGGTAATCGTCAGCGGATCGACTACACCCGAGACCTGGATGTTGTAAGTCATGTCCGGCCTGGCGTCGCCACGCCAGTCTAGAACATGGGCGAAGAAAGTGGTCTGAACTCCTGTCGTTCCGGGAACTTGGAACTGCAGCTCCGAATCCTGTGAGATGCCCGGATTGATGTCGTCGTTAAGACAGCTGTCGGTGAACGTTCCCTTCGTGAAGTTGCCAGTTGTATCGGGCTGCTGACATGTGGTCAGGCGAATTCCGTTTGCATCCACCAATTCCAATACCGAATCCAGCGGATTGGTATAAGACAGCCTCTTGGCGAAGATTGAGATTTGCACAACTGAGCCGGGGACGGCAATCAGCCTGTAGTAGTCTGTGTCTGGACTGGCCACGTCCGCAGGATTTGCGTAAGGACTTATTGACGCGGATGCCGTTCCGTTACCTAGGGGCGTGGCTTTCGCGATCGTATCGTTACGGCCTAATGCCGGAGCCACGACGATTTCAAACCTGGTGGTAAGGACCTGCTGCGGTGAACCGGAATCGGTGAGCTGGACATTGAAGTCGTAAGTGCCAAGGGTGTTCGGAGTTCCACTGACCTCGCCGTTGGAGCCATTCAAATGCAGGCCCGGGGGCAAATTACCGCTCGCGATGCTCCAAGCATACGGCGGAGTGCCGCCGATTGCCGCGATCACTCCATCAAACGCCACGCCCTGTATGGCACGAGTCGGGAGCGTTCCCAACGCCGCGAGAACGGGTGGGGAAACGGTAATCGCTATTTGAGCTTGAGCCGTTTGTGGGGGAAAAGACGAGTCCAGTGCTTGCGCCGTGAAGCTGGAGGTGCCTAGCTGAGTTGGAGTTCCCGCCAGAGTGCCATATTGCTGACTTGTCAGAGATATGCCCGGTGGCAGACTCCCGCTTACGATGGAATAGGCGTAGGGCTGTTTTCCGCCTACGGCACTGAGGCTCGCCGAGAAAGGCAGATTGATCGTTGCTTTGACGCCCGGAGGGAAAGACAACGCAAGTGGAAAACCAACGAAAAAGGGCAAGGTTTTGGAGTCGCTTTGCGTTGGCGAACTGGTATCTGAAACCTGCAGTGTGACGCTATAGCCGAAGGTGGGTTGGGTCGGAAAACCGGTGATCTCGCCTGTACTGGAATTGATTGTCAATCCCGACGGTAATCCTGGTGCCACCACCGACCACTGGTAGGGTGGGGTTCCGTTCACAGCGGAAGCTTGAAAGTCGTAGCGTCGCTGAAGAAAAGCATCGTAAAGCCTGGCGGTAGCAACAGCCAGGTGGTTATCGACCACTAGAGTGTAGGCTTGGGTCACCACCTGCGGCGGATTGCTGCCATCCTGTGCTTGCAACGTGAAATTGTATGTGCTGGTCTGCGTCGCCGTTCCCGTAAGTTCAATTTGGCTGGTAATAGCCCCCGAGGGGTCCATTTGGCTGGAAGGGTTGGAAAGTTGAAATCCGGCAGGCGCCTGACCCGAGGATATCGACCAATTCGTAACTTGCCCTTGCGCTTGAATGATTATGTCGTAGAGCGCGTTTATGTGGGCATTACTCAGGGATGCGGTCGAAATAATGAGGGGAGCCGCGAACCTGATAGGCAACGAGGTGACAACTCTCGCCGGTGGGTTGTTTGAATCGGTAACCGTGATACCTGCAATGGCCACTCCCGCAACGTTATATGTGCCCGAGATGTTTCCAGTGGACCCGTCAATTTGCAGCGAGCCAGGCAGCGACCCATTACCAGCCCACTGATAGGGTGGATGACCACCACTGGCCGTCATCGTGGCGCTGTAAAGCTTGCCCGCTACACCATCCGGGAGGGACGTGGTCGTTATCACTAACGGAGGTGATGATCCTCCACCAGTCGACCCGCCACCGCTGTTAGATCCGCCTCCGCTGGTCAAGCTGTTGGAGCCGCCCCCGCCGCCGCAGCCTCCCAGAACGATCAGCGTGAAAGCAATTGTGAGATGGATAAAGCTTCGTGCGAGCCTCGTCATGCGACAGACTCCTCTTTCTGCCGCACGGGCCGGAGCAATTGCCGCGGATAATCAAGCTTGGCTCCGCCATCCTCGAACTGGTCGAATCTGGGTTCTGTTCCGTTCAGAATGATGTTGATCCCATTGACGGTCTGTCCGGGAGCAACGGTGATGGGATCCCGGGCGGAGTAATCGTCGAACGCGGATTCCTGCAAGTTCCAGAATTCGGCTCGTCCTGGAATGAAAATCGGAGGATCCAGCGGGCCGACGCTGGAGGATAAAGTGAAGCCTGAATTGATCGATTCCACCTCGACCGTGTACGTTCCCGCCGGTACCGGAATTTCGTACGCGCCGATCAGCAGCGGCGAACGAGACCCAGTGCTGTCGCCGTTGGTATTGTCGCCTGTCACCGCCTGCCCCGGATTTCCCGTAAAGCGATAACCCGAAACCACTGACACCGCGAACTGCAGCGATTCGTTCTGGGATGTCGCAGGATCGTCCACCCGCCTGGCGATTACATTCACACCCTGCGCATGCGTAATTCCGTCCGAAAATAGGATTAGTCCACTGATCGTCCCGTAGGTCGAAGAATAATTGGTTGCAGGATACAGCTTTGAGATCCATGCCATGTCATCGGGACTCAGGACGGGCAAACCGGCGGTGGAACGTGCCTGACAATACAGAATAGGAAACATGATCGGCATACCGGTGAGACTGTCGCTGTCGCAGTTGTCGACCGACTCTTGCACCATCACCAACGCGTTGATCTGCGAGTGGTCCAGCCCGGAGAAATGCCCAAATTCGTGGGTGATCGCCTGATCGAACTGGTCGGAAGTGATTTCATAGTTGGGTGGGGAGTTCACGCCATCCTGGAATTGGCCATTTAGCAGAGCGAACGCGGTCACGATGTGACCGCTTGAAGTGTCTAGCTTGCATTGACCGGCAAAACCGATGATGTCAGGATCCAGACCCAGGCCAGCGACAATGATTCCGCCCGCATCGAAGACAATCGGGCTCTGAGTACCGGATCGGCAGGAGCCGATTACATCGTTGAACTGGGTAACCGTTGCTACGTCGCCGCCGGTGAAGCTTCCGGCTGACTGGATCGGCCCGGCGTAGGAGTAGCTGATGTTTGTGGTCCCCACCACTTGCCAATTACCAAACATCTTCTGAACGCGCGCCAAGCCGGTCGCATTGTCGATGACGACCTTTCCGCTGCTCGTGCTCATGGGGCCGCCATCGACCCGGTACTTGATCGGGAACGAAGCCAGATCCCAGGTGAATGGCTGCCCCTCCACTCCAAAATTGGGACCACCGACGACGAGCGGACCGCCGGCAACTGCCCGAAGGGCGCTCAAGCAAACTGCGAACAACAGAAGGCAGTTGAGTCGCTGGGTCACTTTGTACTCGCGATCGTCGAGATGACCTCTTCCAATTGATCCAGCGGCACCGGCCCGCCGGCTGTGCGCTCAAGCAGTGCCGCGCTCTTCGCCGAAAAGCGGACGCCGCGCTTCGCCGTGCGCTGAGCCACCCCATCGAACAGGCCGACGTTGTGGGTGCCGTTGACGGCCGTAGCCTTGCCGTCCGCCGTGCGTAAGATCCGGAATCGTCCCTGGTCCATGCCGGTGGGACTCGTTAGCCCGTTCTCGGAAACCGGATTGAGCAGCAGCAACAGCTCCTGTCCTTTCTGGTAGCGGGCCGCGTCATACTGATCGCGGATGTCCCAGATGAACTGACGGAACGTGTGGTCAGACACCGCCTTGCCTTTCAGCGTCTTGTCCACCTTCATCTTCACCACCACGGTCATGAGGTTCTTCAGCTTGGGGTCCGGCTCTACGTGCGCCTCGACGATGTGGCCACGCAAGATGTTCTCGGCCCGCCCTGTGAGTTCGTCGAGACCTCGCGGGACGGTGATTGCGCCGCGCTGAGCGTGGCTGGCTGTCGCAGTTATCAGGCAAAAGCAAGCGAGCAGGATTGTGAAGGTGCGGGTCACCCAGGGAGCCCTTTTCACAGCGGAATGGTGATTAATTACGTGTCGCAAGGGTCCTTGTCAATAACAATGCCGCGTTTTTCGTGCAAGTATGCGCCCAAAGTGGCAGTACTGCCGGGGTCTGATGCGTGTGCGCAGGGTCTGGCACCGGCAAACCATACCCTGGATTTCTCGTTGCAAGGTCAAAAAGCGGGCGGGTTTACGAATTCCGGAATTCGGCTTCAGTCCGGAAGGTCCTTTGTCAGTAGACAGGCAGGACTACCCGTCCTGCATGAGCTTGGCTCTTGCTGCCGAGGAGGTCCCGGTCTCGAAGAGTGCAAGATCTGGCGCATCCGCAGGATCGCCTGTTCCACACGGACTTCTCCCAGACGAGGTTCCGCCTTTTGCGCGGTTCCCATCCGCTTCACATCTGGTGCAAATGTTTGCACCTGTAGTTTTCACATGCGCGATTTATCAGGCTCTTTGCGTGACCTTGGATGGCGGGGGAATTGCACTTGCAAGGTGTGAAGGATGCAGATCTGGTTCCCGAAATGGGCTTCTAGCCCTTAAGGCCAATCAGGACGGGTCCGCCTCCGGGTAGCGCTCCCCGCTACAGGTCCAATAATGCGGAATCATCGGCCCAAAGGCTCACAGGGTCCACGCTATTTCATTCTGGTTCTGTTCTTACTGATTCTTCCCGCGCTGGCGGAGTCGTATTGGGCAGTGCAGTTGTTATGGCCGCAGCCGCTGGCATCGGCCCGCGCGATCGGGCGGTGGCTGACGTCTTCAAGGCTGCGCACACCCAAAATCCCTTCCTCGCAATTCCTCAAGAAGATCACAGATGTCCCTCGGACGGTCGTCCAAAAAGCGCCCGCCACGGTTGAACAACCCGGGCCGGTAATTTATCCATATTCCGTCGTGCCCGGAGGAGTGCGAAGCCAGCAAGGACTAAGGCTGGCTATCGCAAACGACGCCGTCGTGGCGCGCCACTACTCGGACTTTCGTGTCGATCAGGCGCGCGTAGTTCATCTCCAGGCAGATGTTCTCGCCTATGTGTCCTTTCGCCTGAAAGACGGCGTCTATTGGACCCGGCGGCCCCTGTTGCTGAAGCGGGGTGAGGCTGTTCTGACCGACGGCGTGAATGTTGCACGCACACGTTGCGCCAACAGGGTATCTCTGGCGCCGCGGATGCCGCACGCGCCCAATGAACCTCCGCCGCAGGCTCTGGATATAGCAGGTGTACCGTCGTCCGAATTCCCGCAGTTTCCCGATCCGCCCCTGCCCATCCTGATTCCCGATCTTGCGCGGACCGGTCCAACTCTGCCATTTCCCAGCGTCAGTCCGCCCGGCGCAGGCGGCACTCCGCCGATCGCGCCCTTCTTCGTGCCGGTGGGAGGAGGCGGCGGGAAGGGGCCGGGAAATGTGGCGCCCCTCTCGACTGCGCCGGTGCCGGAACCGGGTACCATCGCGCTGTTGGCCACGGGTTCAGCGATCGCCGGCTGGTGGTCAAGGCGGTCGCGTCGTCGATAATCATCTCAGTGTGAGGATTCCCCCGTTGTGATCGCCAGGCGCACGGCGGCAAGTGGGGCGGTGTTATTGAAGGATGTATGCCCGCCTTGCCGTTCCACCCCGAGTTGCTTCCACAGTCCGTCCAGATCTACCTCAACCGGCTTGTCCTTCATCTTCTGATAGAGCTCCTGCAGTACCGGAACACCAGCAGCGCGGTCGCCGACTTGAAGGGCACGCTCTAGCTCCCAGGTTTGGGTTATGTTGCCGCCGTCGTCGAGAATCCCGCGCAAAGCGTGCTCTAGGCCCTTCTGATTGTGGGTTCGCTGGCGAATCTCCATGTCCGCCAGCAGACAGAAGATGGCCCCACCCCAGTAGGTGCGCCCCCATGTGGGTGTGTGATCCAAACCGCGGTCTCCCGCCTCCGGGAGACCCTGGGGCATGTCGCGAACCATGTCGCCCCAAACCTGTGCCGGCTCCAGATAGCCGGCTCGAGCGCGCGCGATCGGCTCCACGTAGGTGGCGATGCCTTCTTCGATCCAGTGGTGCTGGTCGGCCACGGATGGGAACGTGAGATGGATCATCTCGTGGGTCATTTCCCAATCCTGGCGGAGTTCGGTTTCATCGGTTCTCTTGCCCACGGAAATGTAGATCAGACCGCCCTCGCGGCTGCCGAAGGTCTTTCCGCCACGAACGCCGTTTCCCGCAAATGAGCGGATGTGGAGCGCCGTGTGTGTAAGGGGAAACCGTCCGTAATACTTTTCGACCGAGGTTGCGGCGGCATTTACCCAGGCGAGCATCTTCTCTCGGCCGAGGGAAAAGTCTCCCGGCTGGAAGTCGATGTCGATGGTCCCGCCGCCGATTCGTAGGGGGTAGGGATCAACGGGGTTTCGAGCACACGCCATCGTCACGAACACGAGAAGAATCAGCGGTGCGCGGGCTTTCAGAAATCGCGACCGCTCCGGTGTGCTGTCCGTCCGGTTCAGTTCCGCGGTCGTGGCCTTCGCTACGCTAATCACTTTCCCCATAGATGCGGCAAGGATCGGAGGCGTTGGCGCAATCGACTCACTTCTACCTGGCTCCGCTCACGTGGTCTCGCGCGATGCTGCTTCCATCCGCCCGCCGGCAATATGGCCGATCAGGGTATCGAGCGCGAACTTGCCCGGGCCGAAGACCAGAATGAGCAAAGAGGCAAACAGAAAGGTATAGGGATCCGCTGCATAGAACTTCCCGGGATCAGAGAAGATCGAATGCAGCGCCTCGCGATCGCCAAACACATATGCCATCATCATATTAATGGTCAGCGGGAGCGCGATCAGCCGCGAACCTAGTCCGAAGATGAACAGGATTCCCCCTGCCAACTCCAGCAACGCGATGGCATAGGCCGTGATATGAGGTTGAGGCACGCCGATGCTGGCGAAGTAGTCGGTCACTCTGGGGATGTGCCCGAGCTTGCCCCACCCGTCCTGCGCGAACTGCCATCCCCAGTAGAGGCGCACCGCCAGCAGCAGCGGAGATTGCAGGTAGTTGGCGAGGCGAACATAGAGCGCGTAAAGCTTGGCCGCGCTTCGTGCCCAGGGGCTCATCGTGCTTCATCCATTTTCTTTCGAAGTCGGACGGCAGAACCAGCCCCAGCGCGCCCAATCCTGAAACCATCTCTGAATCAGCTCGACGCATTCGGCTTCCCGAATTGAACTGCCGCGAAACGCCAGCTCCACCGCTTCCGACAGCCTCTTGCCATCCCGTAGGGCGCCGAGCAGCAGGAACCCTTCTCGGTCAATCCGTTTGAAGTACACGGAGAAGTCGATGCGGTGGACAGCCAGATAGACCGGCTCGCGCTTGATACTGCCAAACTTCAGCCGCGAGCTCTTTTTCCGGCGTACGAAGGCATTGCTGGCCTTGTCGTAGTAGTCTTCGCCCTTGCGGATCGAAAGCAGCAGGTCATCGATGGGGAAGTGAAGATCCAGCAACTGGATGTACGGTTGCAGCCTGAAGGTCGAGTCTTCTCCCATTCCCTCGAGATCCGCCGGAGTAAGAGGTGGCTCCTGAGCGCCATCGAAGGCTTCGATATCCGCCCACTCCAGCCTGACCATGTCTACGGCCAGCGCCTGGCGCGGGTGCGCCCACCGCGGATGAGCCCTCAGCCAGGACTCCAGTTTCGATCCAAGGTTACGCAGCGTAAAAGAAGTGGATGGATTCTCGTTGAGGTACGCCTGCGCCAGCCGGTCAAAACGGCGTTCTCCGACCAGGGCCCGCAGCCCGACAAAATCCTCACTAAAGGCGGAGAGAATGCGGAACCAGTATTGGCGGTTGTAGATCTCCAGCCGCTCGAACGAGGTGAGGCGATCATTGGGCTTGATGATCTCGTTGGCAAGCTTGCGCATGGACTTGCCGCGGTTCGTCCGCGGCTGGCTGGTCTCGGACCTCGTCAGCGGTGTCATCACCGCCTCGCACATGCGGCGCTGAATCTCTTCCAGTTTCATGAGGCAGCCACCAGTGCGCCGGCGAAACGATTGGCCTTCAGCGCTTCACCGTGAACTTCGTCAAACGATGGGATGTTGTCATCCCACTCCAGCAACGTTGGCGTCGGGCCGGCAAGCTCGATCGCGCGCGCATAGAGTTTCCACACAGGATCGATTACCGGGTGGTCGTGCGTGTCCAGGATGTACTTCTGGAACTTGGAGTGTCCTGCAATGTGGATCTGCGCCGCTCTCTTCGCGGGAACGCTGTTCACATACTCGAACGGATCGAAGTTGTGGTTGCGGGAAGACACATAAATGTTATTCACGTCGAGCAGTATGCCGCAGTCCGCCATTTCCACAACCTCGGAGAGGAACTCCCACTCCGTCATTTCCGAGACATGAAATTCGGCGTAGCTGCTGACGTTCTCCACCGCGATCGGCACTTCCACGAAATCGCGCACCTCCCGGATCTTCTGTGCGGTGATCCGCGCCGCCTCGAAGGTGTAGGGCATGGGAAGCAGATCGTGGCTGTACGTGCCGTCCACACTGCCCCAGCACAGGTGGTCAGTGAGCCACGGGGTACGGGTTCTTCTGACCAGGGTCTTGAGTCGCTTCAGATGCTCGCGGTTCAGCGGCTCCGCCGAGCCGAAGTACATGGAAACGCCGTGCTGGACCACGCGATACTGTTCCAGGATCTGGTCGAGCACATGCAGTGGACGTCCGCCATCCACCATGTAGTTTTCAGAGATGATTTCGAACCAGTCGACGACCGGCTTGTTGGTAAGAATATGGTCGTAGTGGGGGATGCGCAGACCGATGCCGATCCCCAAATCACTGAATCCGTTGAAGCGATTACCCACCATAATTGACTAAGATTCCGAAAAAGGGCCGGGCCTTTGCTCTTCCCGGCCCTACACTTGGTTGTTCAGCCGATTACTGGGACGGCGGCTTGGAGCCATCCGTAGCGCACCCGCCCTTGCCCTTGCAGGAATTCTTGCCCTTGCAGCCATTATCGCCCGACTTGCATCCGCCCTTGCCCTTGCAGGAATTCTGGCCTTTACAGGCGTGCTTGTCGGTCTTGTCTGCCTTGTCTTTGCTGGCGGTCTGCGAAGCCTTCTTACCAGCATCGGTGCTCTGGTCCTGGGCTTGCAGCCGGACGCTGGTGCCTGTCAGCAGACCCGCCAGGGCCGCTCCCGCCACCAACGCCTTCATGGACTTGCTCATGTTTATTCCTCCTCGATTGTTAGGGTTGTTCTGTTCCCCACGGCACTTCGCCGGGGATCCAAGCTAAAAAGCCCGCGCTGCACGGGTATGAATTCGATACATCGAACGCGTCAACCACCTCTGATTCCCCACCGCGAAGAAAGTTACCGGTGAATGGACACAGGGAGTACGCAGGTCCAGCCCAGTTGGATTGCCCTGGTCATCCCAAGCCGAAGCGGCACATGCATGAAGAAGAGAGCTGATTCACGGGTACAAGCCAGGCACACAAACCCGCCTGCTGTCGGGCGATTCCTGAGCCCGGTTGATTGACCCGCCCCACAAAATGTCCGCAAACCCTATCACACGTCCCGGACTTTAGTCTATGGTCAGGGTTTTTCAGGCTTTGTACTGCAACAACCGTATTGCAAATCGGCAAGATAGAGTTGGGACGAAACCAGCCCAAGCAGGAACTATCCTGCTGGAGGCATTCCTATCAGAAGCGCCGAGTGCTCCCTTCGCGCTACAATTCTGTGTGGAGTCCAGCCATGCGCGGCGCCCTGTCCGCGATCCTTCTTTTCTCTCTCCTGGGGCTGGCCGGCTGTAGCGGCATAGTCGGCGTAAGTGGCTTTTTCAATCCCGGGATGGCCAGCGGTGTGGTCAGCATCGTTCACTTTATTGCCATTGGGGATGGCGGAATCGCGGTGAATGTTACCGCGGTGACGCTGACCAACTCAGGCTCCGCGCAAGACTTCACCTTCTGCGGCAATCAGACCAGCTTCTTTCCCATGAACACCTTCGTCGATGTGACCTTCAATCCCGGTCAGAATTGCTCGACCGTGGTTTCCGTGTTCGCTCATTGACTGCATTCGCGCTCGCGCCACACCTTACTGAGGCGGCTTTTCGCCTGTCGTGACTGGCTTTCCCGCATCGCACGCGTCCAGTTGTGTCTGCAAGCGCTCGGCGCGTCTCCGCATGTTGGCGATCAGCGACAGCCACAAATCGGAATCGATCTGCAACGCGCTTCTGACCGCGCTGTCCTGAACGATCCCGGCATTCGAGCGCAGCATAGTGACCCGGGCGGTCATTCCGCCAATGTCCTTGTTGATCTCCGTGATCTCCTCCTCCAACTGGCGGCGGCCGCCTGCGGCGCAGGGGGAGTCGCTTGCAGTTGCCGTCCGCGGGAGTGCAGTGGTCGGTTTCGGCGCTGCGGTTTGCGCCCCAAGCGAGGCGGCGAGGGTCAGGATGACTACGGCTGTCCAGAGAGCGCTCATTTTCGGGTCTCCTCGGCTTGTCAAGTCTCCAGTATCTGACAGTAACTCGCCTTGTCATTACAATGGTAAGAGGAAGTCGAGACCTTCCAGCAGCTTAGGGCTGTATAATCATTCCCAGAAAAATGAAGGCATACGTGTATGTGTCGCTGAAGCAGAGCGTGCTGGATCCGCAGGGTAAGACTATCCACGGCGCGCTTAATAAGATGGGCTACAAGTCGGTAGGCGGCGTTCGCCAGGGCAAGTATTTTGTTATCGATCTGGATGGCGGGATCGAGAAGGCGGAGGCCCAGGCGCAGGTGGAGCAAATCGCCCGCGAAGTGCTGACCAACCCCGTCATTGAGGAGTTCCATTACTCCCTTGAGCAGTAGTTTCTCGGAGATTCGCATCATTTCGCACCCGCAGCGTGAGGCTCAGGCACACGCTGCCAGGGAGACAGCCTTATGTGCGGCATAGTGGGATACGTTGGCAAGAAGCGAGTGGTGCCGGTCATCATCGACGGCCTGCGTCGTCTGGAATATCGCGGCTACGACTCGGCCGGCATCGCGGTAGCCGGTAACGGCGACGGGCTGCAGATTCGCCGCGCGGAAGGGAAGCTGCGCAATTTGGAAGAGGCCGTC
>DATHDM010000116.1:0-19287 GCA_035319065.1 Terriglobales bacterium | reverse complement strand
TCTCCAGCAGCTCCGGCGTGGTGAAGAAAACCATGTTGGTGGGGTAGTTGAACAGCGAGTTCACCACGCAGCCTTTGTCGATGTTCAACACCGCCAGGCCCCGGCGCCGCGCCTCGATGGCGGTGGCCAGACCGCTGGGGCCCGCGCCCACGATGACTACGTCCCAGGCGCGCCGCCGGTGTTCCACCGCCAGGCGTTCCGCCTGCGGCTCCAGCTCCAGGCCGCTCTCCGAATTGATTTCCAGCTCCCGCATGCGACTTCCGGCTCTCCAGCTCAGCTATCCTAGCGACTGCCACGGGGGCCTGTCACACTTTCCCAGCTACCAGAGTACCTCACCCCGATTCGGGAAGAACGGTTGCACGCGGATTCCTTCGGCAGAACGAGAAAAGCCGAGGTTCCTCGCCACGACGCTGGAATGCGGCCTTCGCATCCTTCTGGCGCACCCCACGGGTCGCGGTCCTGCCGGTTGGCTTCGCCCTTGTGCGACGCTCACAGAGCTCGGTGCGCTCGCTCACTGCCCGCGGCTGCAATTGTTATAATTTTTGGGTTCGCTTCACCCGGCCTGAAGCTGGCTGCAGCGCGGCTCCCCGACGTCACTTCATCATCTCCCGAGGAGTTTCTATGGCAACCGCCACCCGCTTGAGCACCCGCCCGGAAAAAGACTCGCTGGGAACCAAAGAAATTCCCGCCGATGTGTATTACGGTATCCAAACAGCGCGCGCCGTGGAGAACTACCCGATTTCCGCGCTGCGGGCTCATTCCACCCTGATCCGCGCCTTCGGCATGATCAAGCAGGCGGCGGCCGAAGCCAACCGGGATCTGGGCCTGCTCGACGCCAAGGTTGCTGACGCCATCATCAAAGCCGCCCGCGAGGTGCAGGAAGGTAAGTGGGACGAGCAATTCGTGGTCGACATTTACCAGGCGGGGGCCGGTGTCAGCTTCCACATGAATTCCAACGAAGTTATCGCCAACCGGGCGGAGGAAATTCTCGGTGGACGTCTGGGCGAATATAAGAGCGTCCACCCCAACGATCATGTCAATTACGGGCAGTCCACCAACGACGTCTTCCCCACCGGGATGCGTCTGGGCGCCCTACTGGAATTAGAAATGCTCTATCCGGTCCTGGACGGCCTGGCTGCCGCCTTCGACCGCAAAGCCAAGGAGTTCTGGCCCATCATCAAGGCGGGGCGGACGCACATGCAGGACGCAGTGCCCATGCGCTTGGGCCAGGAATTTGCCGCCTACGCGGGAGCGATCCGCCGGGCGTCCGACAACATCCGGCACGCCGCCGACTACCTGCGCGAACTGGGCCTGGGCGGCTCCGCCGTGGGCACAGGGATCAATACCCATCCCCACTACCGCGAGAAGGCGATTGCGCATCTATCCCGGATCTCCGGACAGAAGCTGAAGCCGGTGGACGACATGCGCTACGCCATGCAGTCGAATTTCGCCATGGCGGCGGTTTCGGCTGCGCTGCGCAACCTGGCGCTGGAGATCATTCGTATCTCCAATGACCTGCGGTTGCTCTCCTCGGGGCCAAATACGGGCTTTGCCGAGATCAACCTGCCCGCCCTGCAGCCGGGTTCCTCCATCATGCCCGGGAAGATCAACCCGGTGATTCCCGAACTGGCGGCGATGGTTTCATTCCAGGTGGTGGGCAACGATACGGCGGTGGCGCTGGCGGTGCAGGCTGGGCAACTCGAACTGAACGTGATGATGCCCACTATGTCGCACAACGTGATGCACTCGATCACCATCCTCACCAACATGCTGCGCCAGTTCACCACGCGGTGTGTGGAAGGAATCACGGCCAACCAAAAGCGCTGCGAGTTCTACACGCAATCCACGGTCTCGCTGGCTACCGCGTTGAATCCTTATATCGGTTATGCCAAGGCGGCGGAGATTGCGAAAGAATCGGTGGCAAGCGGGCGGTCGATCATCGACATTGCTCGCTCCAAGGGCCTGCTGAGCGAAAAGGAAATCCAGGAGATCCTCGATCCCAACCGCATGGTCGAGCCGGTGATGCCGCTGGAAGTGGCAAAGCACCGCGAGGAGATCAAGGCGAAGAAGTAAGCTGCGCTTCCGGTGTCCGCACATGTTCCGGCCGCACCCCTACCCCGATGATGCGCGCCGGGATTCGCCGCAACCACCCCAGCCGGTTGAACATACGCACGATCCAGGGCGGAGACATCGGCTGAGTGCTTCCCAGAACGCGGCTCAACACACGCTCCTGGACCACCAGCTGCATCGCCTGCGTGACCCGCGTGGGAAACATGCGGCGGCGCTCAACTTCGGCCAGATCGCGCGGGGAGAGCGTTCCTTGCTGCAGGGGGCGAGCCAGGATGTTGGCGGCTGCCACCGCGTCCTGGATCGCCAGATTGATGCCCACCCCGCCGATCGGCGACATGGCGTGCGCGGAATCGCCGATGCATAACAGTCCCGGCCGCCACCATTGCTCCAGGCGATCGACCAGTACCGTCAGCAGACTGACCTGGCTCCAGTCTCTCAACTCTCCCACCCGATCGCGGAGGAAGGGTGCTATCTGGGCGATGTCTTCACCAAACGCGGCAAGGCCGCGCGCGCGAATTTCCTCCGCCTGCCCTTTGCGAATCACGAAAGCGCACTGCCAGTAATCCCCGCGGTCGAGCATGACCAGTATGCGCCCGAGGTTGAAAAAGCCGAGCCCTTGGGTGGCATCGCTCGCTTTCTTGGACAAACGCATCCAGAAGACGTCGATCGGCGATCCCAGGTCTTTCACCTTCAACTGCGCCCGCGCGCGTACCGTGGAATGCCGGCCATCGGCGCCGATCACCAGCTTGGCGCCAACCATCAGTGGACCCTGCGGGGTATTCGCACGCACCCCGACGACTGCGCCTTTCTCCTCGACCAGGTCCGTGACCTCGGCTTCCATGCGCAGATGAAAAGCCGGATAGCGCCGGCCACGCTCGGCTAGAAAATTCAGCAGGTCCCACTGGGGCATGAACGCGATGAACTGGCAGCGCGTAGGGGTGTGAGAAAAATCGCCCACGCGGATGACCACGTCTCCAATCTTAGCTCTGGCTTCGTGGAGTTCCTGGTGAGGCAGCTTGAGAAAGTCCTCCAGCAACCCCAGTTCGGCGAACACATCCAGCGTGGAGGGATGAACGGTGTCTCCGCGGAAGTCGCGCAGAAAATCCTTGTGTTTTTCCAGCACCAGGGTTTCGACGCCGGCGCGCGCCAGCAGGAACCCCAGCATCATGCCTGCCGGACCGCCGCCGGCTATGCAACACGTCACCTGTACCGGCTGTGCCTGGTCCGGGCTATCCACAGACGGCATCTTCCCCCTCCCATCGGCCGGGGAGTGTGATCAAGCTCCCCGGCTTTGCTCTGATTGCGTAATCGCGACGGCGGGAGCACGGTGTGTGGCAACTCCTCAAGAGCTGGCCGGGACACTTCGTACCCTTGAATCAGACAGAGGTTACAAATCGCGCAGTGGAACATAGCCCGAGGGACAGCTCTCAGGCGGTCTTGGCGTGCTGCTGCTGCTGCTGCATGCTCGCCATAAACTCCTTCTGTCCTTCCTCGATCTGCGCGGGAGTGAGGTCGGCAACATGAGTGGCCAGCCCCCAGTCATATCCAAAGGGATCGGCGAACATGCCGTAGCGATCGCCCCAGAACATGTCGCCTACCGGCATGGTTTCCTTTCCCCCGGCCTTGATGGCACGTTGAAAAGCGCTGTCCACGTCCTCGACGTAGAGATATAACGATGCGGTACTGACGCCGGTCGTTTCTGGCGACTTGATATTGGACCACGGGTTTTCGTCCGTAACAAAAACAACGGAATCACCGATCTTGAGTTCGCAATGCATGATGCTCTTGCCGTCCGGCCCGTGCATGCGCATCAGCTCCTGCGCTCCCAGCGCCTGCTTGTAGAAATCGATAGCCTTGGCGGCATTGCGGAACACCAGTCCGGGGGTAACGGTGTGAAAGTTTTCTGGAACGGGTTTTACAGACTTAGGCATGGGTATTTTTCTCCAGGATGGAAATTTCGGCTGGACCCCACTTGCAGGGACCTATTCTAACCAAGCCGCCTCGCGCGCGGTTTGCCTGCGTGTGGAAAAAGCACTTTTTGTTCCGCGCTTCTTGACCAATCGCCCCGATCACCCAAGGTTATGTAGAACTTGGGGACAGACCGCGCTGTAGCAGGGATCGGGCAGACTCCACCTCTGGCTGGCGCTGCTCCACTCTTTCCGCCCTGCCCCTGGCAGGAGCAAAGCTGATGTGCCCAACCGCTGGTTGTTATCCGGGAGTGTTACGCCGCGGCAGGGTTACACATGCTCGACAGCCAATTGATCACAGACGGAGCGGAAGTTGTCGTACCAAGTATGTGTAAAGTCAGTGAGCACTTGTTTTACTGTTCTTCCCGCGAGGTTCAGTTCCGGCCCGACGTAGTCGCCCTGGGTTCGCACCTCGGTCCCGTTACCGCGAGGCAGTTCTTCAAACAGCACCCACTGCTCCAACGTGACCCCCAGAGCGTGGTCGAGCCATGAGACCTTGCGGGCCGGCTCGCAGCTTGTGATCACGTGATCCACCATGGCCACAACCGGTTGAAGGATCTCGATTTGCATCCGACTTCCCACTTCCCAGGGCTTGCCCCGCCACCACCGGAGGCTGCCGTATACGCTGGCGAAGGTATGCCACCGGCGCCAATTGGAAAAGATTTCCCAGGCAAGCCGAGGATGAGCCCGGGTTGTAACAGAATATTCAAACTGATTCATAACTCGATAGTAACAGAGCGGTTGCGAAAGCGTAAGCACCTTGACATCGGCGGCAAACCACCCTTGCGGACCGTGGTAAGCGGCCCACTCCAGGGAGCTGGACCGACACGCAGAAGGAGATTATTTCGAAAGCCAAGATGAAGCCGGAATAAACCGCCGGCTCCCGCAAGCAGAAAGGCCGCCCAATTTTGGGCGGCCTCAAGTTTTGTTCAGCGCGTTACGCGTCGCGGCCTACTGCACTACCGGGACGCCGGCGCCGCTCAGCACATGTTCACGCTCTTCAGCATCCTTCCTGGCCTCGTCGGGTGACGACGGCAGCGCCAGGCTCAGTACCTGGTCGATCGTTGAGACATAGTGCACGTTGACGCCCTCCAGTTGCTCCGGCGTCAGATCCTCCTCCACGTTCATCTTGTTTTCCGCGGGGAAGATGATGTCGTGCACCCCGGCGCGCTTGGCGGCAAGAAACTTCTCTTTCACCCCGCCGATCGGCAGCACGTTTCCGCTCAAGGTTATTTCGCCGGTCATGGCGGTGAGCGGCCGCGTCTGCCTGCCGGTGAGCAGCGAAACCAGGGCGGTCACAATGGTCACGCCTGCCGAGGGGCCATCCTTGGGAATGGCTCCCGCAGGCACGTGAATGTGAAGGTCGTGATTGGCGAAGAATTCTTCGTCGATCCCCAGCTTGGCGGCGTTGGAGCGTACCCAGCTCAGCGCAGCCTGCATGGATTCGCGCATCACGTCCTGAATCTGCCCGGTGATGCTGAGCCCGCCCTTGCCCTTCATCAAGGTCGCCTCGACGAAGAGAATGTCCCCACCGGAAGGCGTCCACGCCAGTCCCACTACCACTCCAGGCCGCTTGGTGCGCTCGGCGATTTCGGTGTCCACGCGGATCTTGATTCCGCCCAGGAACTCCCGGGTCTGGATCAACTCCGGCGTTACCACCAGCTTCTCGTGGCGGCCCTCCGCCTGGCGCCGCACCTGCTTGCGGCAAATGGTGCCGATCAATCGCTCCAGGTTGCGTACCCCGGCCTCGCGGGTGTAGTGCCGGATGATGAAGCGGATGGCCTCTTCAGGAAATTCGATCTGGTCCTTCTCCACCCCATTCTCCTCAGTCTGCCGCGGGACCAGATAGCGATTGGCGATGTGCACCTTCTCGTCCTCGGTGTAGCCCTGCAGCTCGATGATCTCCATGCGGTCACGCAGCGGCTCGGAGATGGTGTCGAGCATGTTGGCGGTGGTGATGAACAGCACCTTGGACAAGTCGAAGGGCACATCTAGGTAGTTGTCGCGGAACGTGGAGTTCTGCTCGGGATCGAGTGCCTCCAACAGCGCCGAACCGGGATCGCCGCGGAAGTCGCGCCCTACTTTATCGATCTCATCCAGCATGAACACTGGGTCGTTGGTCTCCGCCCGGCGGATGCCCTGGATGATCTGTCCCGGCAGCGCCCCGATGTAGGTGCGGCGATGACCGCGAATTTCCGCTTCGTCGTGCACGCCGCCCAGAGAGATGCGAACGAACTTGCGCCCCAGCGAACGGGCGATGGACTTGCCCAGTGAAGTCTTGCCCACTCCCGGAGGCCCGACGAAGCACAGGATGGGGCCTTTCATGGCCGGCTTGTTGCGCCGCACCGACAGGTAGTCAAGAATGCGATCCTTTACCTTCTGCAGATCGTAGTGGTCTTCGTCCAGGATGGTCTTCGCCTTGGGTATGTCCACTTCCACCCCGGAAGACTTGCTCCACGGCAGCACCGCCAGCCACTCGATGTAGTTCCGGGTGAGTCCGTAATCCGCCGCCATGGGCGACATGCGGGCCAGGCGGCCGAGCTCCTTCATGGCCTCCTTCTTCACCTCTTCCGGCATGCCCGCCTGCTCGATCTTCTGGCGCAGTTCCTCGGTATCCTTGGTGGTCTCGTCCACCTCACCCAGTTCTTTCTGGATGGCCTTCATCTGCTCGCGCAGGTAGAACTCGCGCTGCGTCTGCTGCACGCGATCCTGCACTTCCGACTGAATCTTGTTGCGCAGTTGCTGGACCTCCAGCTCCTTCACCAGGTGCTGGTTGATCTTGTCCAACCGGGCGCGCACGTCGGCGGTTTCCAGCACCTCCTGCTTGTCGCGCGTGGAGAGCGTCGGCAGCGAGGAGGCGATGAAGTCCACCAGCCGCCCCGGCTCCTCGATGTTCATGGCCACCGTAGCCAGCTCGTCGGACAAAGTTGGTGATCCGGCTACAATCTGCTGGAACAGCGTCAGCACGTTGCGCTGCAACGCCTCCAGCTCCGGACTCTTGGCAGGAGTGATCTCCCCAATCGGACTGGTCACAGCCGACATGAACGGCGTCAACTGGGTGTATTCGGTGATATGCACCCGCTCCAGGCCTTCCGCAAAAACGAACAGGCTCTGGTTGGGCATCTTGACTACTTTGTGAACCACGGCCAGCGTGCCGATGGTGTACAGGTCCACAGGCTGCGGGCTATCGACACGCGCCTCGCGCTGCGCCACCACGATGATGGTCTTGTCCTCTCCCAGGGAATTGATCAGTTGCACCGAGCTCTCACGGCCCACGGTGAGCGGCAAAACTGCATGCGGAAACAGCACGGTGTCCCTTACTGGCAGCACCGGCAGGCTGCGGTGCACCTCCGCCTCTGGCTCCTGAGGCGCCGCTTCTTTGCGCTCTAAGTTGCGCGATGGATTAGCCATATCGCTCCCTTGAGTGAACTATACTCAACCTTGGATGAACCCTGGAGCCGAAAAGATGCAACCCCCCTGCCCGGCTTGGTCCCGCGTGGCCGACGGATTGTAAATCGCCATCCCGCCCTCCGCAATGAGCCTTGCCCGCCCAAAGGTGAACCTCTTTCCGTAACGGAACCCGGAAAGGCAACCCTGCGACATTGAGATGCGGACGGCAGCGCGAAAGAGGTCGATCACACTCTGGCCGTGAACTGCGCCAGGTCGTAGATTCCCAATTGCTTTTCGATAGCTTCAACCCTGGCCAGCATCTTCTCGAAGCCATCCTCTCCAAACTGCTTGTCTTCGATCTTCTCGAACTCGTCGCCGAGGGAATCGTACTCGTGCCGGCTGATGATCTTCTTCAACTCTGGGAACAGGATGGTGTCCTCGCGAGCCGCGTGCGGGCGGTACATGGTCTGAAATTTCGTGATCGTTTCTTGCATGCGGGCCGCGTTCTCGCGTTGCTTCAGGTTAGCGCTCGACGCCAGGGACTGGATCCGGTCAGTGAGCTGGCGGCCCACCTGGTGCTGCTCGAGCAGCGTATCGACCAGGCTGGTCAGCTTGCCGGCTTTCCGAAAGCGCGGAAACAGATAGTCCTGCTCCAGCTTCTCGTGATAGTCCTCGACGAAGCGGCGCACAATGCCGGCAGTCTCGACGATCAGCCTGGGATCGAAATCGATCCGGGCGCTTCCCAGCTGGCTGGAGACGTGGTCATAGATCAGCAGGATGCGCCGCAGCACGCCGTGCTCCCGCATCAGATCTTCGTTGGCGGTGACCTCCTCTCCGCCCTCGTCCGCCTTGGGTACCGCCGGGGCAAGCAGAGCGCCGGCGGGTATCAGGGGCAGGAGAGATGCCGCACCTGTGTGGATGAGAAATTGCCTCCGGTTGGAATCAGCTTGCATTGCGACCTCCGCTGGATTGGATGCTCACGCCAGGATTGCGGTCAGCCGGATTCAAGCCGCGCGGTAAACGCCCAGCACCTTCACAAAGTCGGAGATCTCTGCCAGGTGGCCGAGCGCGTTGCGGGCAGGCTCATCGTCCCCGCGCAGCAGATCCACGTAGAAGACGTACTCCCAGGGGCGGCCGCGCAGTGGCCGGGATTCGATCTTGGTGAGATTGATGTCGCGCAAGGAAAACACGCTCAAGGCTTTGAACAATGCCCCCGGCACGTTGTGTAGTGAGAAAGCCACCGAGGTCTTATTGGCGCCCGGCAGGATGCGTTTCTGCTTGCGCACCAGAAAGAAGCGCGTGAAGTTCTGTTTGTCGTCCTCCAGGTTTCTCTTGAGGATGCTGCCCCGGTAGACCGCGGCCGCCTGCTTTCCCGCAATGGCCGCGGCATGTCGCAATCTCTCGCCGACGATGCGCTTCACGCTGCCGGCGGTGTCGTAAAAGGGCACGGCGCGAATGCGGGGATGCCGTTGGAAGAAGTCGCGGCACTGTGCCAACGCCACGGGATGAGACAGAACCTCCCGCACGTCCTGCAGGCGCACGCCCGGGGCGGCGATCAGGTTGTGCCGGATGCGCAGCCGAAATTCCCGCTGGATGAAAATCTCGCGCGCCAGCAGCAAATCGTAGTGCTCGGCCACCGAGCCGGCGAGGGAGTTCTCGATCGGAATCAGGGCGGCCGCCACCGTATTGGAGTCCAGCTTGTCGAAGACCTCCAGCGAAACCGCGCAGGGCACAACCGTATGTCCCGGCAGAAAAGATCGCGCCGCTTCGTCGCTGAACGATCCCAACTCTCCCTGGATGGCGATCTTCATACCGCAGTCGTCCTCATGCCGGCCAGGCCAATGACCAGGTTTGACCCCGAATCGACGTGGAAGGGCATCCCCGGCGGCACTACCGTCGTTCCGCTATATTCCGTCACCACTGCCGGGCCGTAGTAGTTGCGTCCGGGAGATAGCGATTCCCTCGCCAGGATCGCCGTCCGCCGAGCCTTGCCCGAAAAGTACACCGGCGCATGCTCCGGCGCCGCCTTCGCGCTCGCTACAGGGCGCCGGCGCGAAGGTTCCCGGCCGCGAATTCGCGCCCGCAGACGCAGCGTCACGACCTCCAACTCCCGATCTCGACTGCTGTATCCGTAGCGCCGCTGGTGTTCCTGGTGAAAGCTTTCGCACACATTCCGCGCGAAGGGCACGTTCAGCTCGAAACCCTGTCCACGGTATCGCACATCGGCGCTGGTCCGGAACTCAATTTTTCCTCGCCAGCCTTCGCCATCGAACTCGGCTTTTGCGGATCGGCGCAGGGTCTCGAATTCCAGGCGCAGATCTGAAAACTCCTTTTGGCTGAGCGACTGCCCGGCCCGTGCCTGCGCCCCGGGCTTAACGCGCCGCAACACCGTCCTCGAGTAATCCTTCACCACGTCACTGACCAGGATGCCGTAGGCGGATATGGCGCCCGGCCAGGCGGGGACGATCACCCTCGGAATGCCCAACGCGGCAGCTAGCTCGCACGCGTGCAGCCCACCGGCTCCTCCGAAGGCGACCAGCGTGAATTCCCTGGGGTCGTGGCCGCGCTCGATGGAAACCACGCGGATGGCCTTCTCCATGGTCGTGTTAACCACGCGGATCACGCCGGCGGCGAACTCTTCCACGCTCAGCCGCTGGCGCTGCTCCTCGAGCCACCGCTGGATCACGCCGCGCGCACGATCAGCATCCAGGCGAAACTCTCCTCCCAGAAAGCGATCCGCCCGCATCCGCCCCAGAAGCAGGTTGGCATCGCTGACTGTCGGCTCCCGTCCCTTGCCGTAACAAATGGGACCGGGATCGGCGCCCGCCGATTCCGGCCCCACGCGCAATGCGCCTCCCAGATCGAACCTGGCAATCGAGCCGCCTCCGGCGCCCACGGTATGAATGTCGAGCATGGGAATGCGCACCGGCAGGCCGGCGATTTCGCCCTCCGTGCTGGGGTGCAGTTCGCCATCGACCAGGGCGACGTCGGTGGAGGTTCCACCCATGTCGAAGGTGATGACGCGTTGGAACCCGCTGCGCCGGGCCATGGTGGATGCGCCTACGACTCCTCCCGCGGGCCCCGAAAGCACGGTGCGCACCGGTTCGCGTGCTGCAGCTTCGAGCGAGGTGATTCCCCCGCTGGATTGCATCACAAAAACCGAAGGCCTTGAGCCTGGCCGGCTGCCATGCCGCTCCCCTATGCCTTCCCACAACCGCCGCAGATATCTCCCCATCGCCGGCTGGAGGTATGCGTTCATCACCACCGTGCTGGTGCGCTCGTACTCACGGAATTCGGGCACGATCCGGTGCGAAATCGAAATGGGCAGGCCGTAGGATCCCAATGCCTCAGCCACCATCAATTCGTTCGCCGCATTCGCGAAGGAAAACAGGAGCGATATGGCGATCGCTTCCGGTCTTCCTGCTGCAACCGACGCCGCCAGCCGCTGCAGTTGTTCCCCGCTCGGTTGTTTCAAAATCTGGCCTTCCGGCCCCGTCCGCTCCTCGACGCCAAAACGCAGCGCACCCTCGACCAGCGGAGGCACGCGATCAAAGAAGAAGTCATAGAGGCGGGGGCGAGCTTGGCGCCCGATCTCAATTACATCTTCGAATCCCGCGGTGGTGACCAGCGCCACACGCGCACCCCTGCGCTGCAGGACGGTATTGGTGCCGACGGTGGTTCCATGGAGCAGAAGCGGCGCCCCGCCGCCGCTGGTGATCCTCCCCAGAGCATCCGCGATGGCCTGTGAGGGATCGGCGGGAGTGGAGAACACCTTCAGCATTCGCACTCGGCCTTCTTCCACCCAGATGCAGTCGGTGAAGGTGCCGCCGGTATCGACGGCGATGCGCAGAATGGGATCGCGCATCGTAATGACCCTGGAGGCTGAGGAAATGGAGCGGCGCTTGGCGGCCATCGTCAGACCAGCAGGCGCTCATGAATGGTCATCAACCCGGCAACGATGCAGAACAGCGCCAGCAGATACGAAGAAGCCAGCAGAAATCGCGGCGCACGCCCCGCCGACTCGGCTTTGGCCGCCATGCGGGAGAATGCCCTCTGGGTCAGAAAGGCGTAGCCCACCATGGAAATAATGATGCCCAGCACAAACACGCTCACGCGCAGCATCGTGACCGCCAGTGTCTGCGAGATCGCGATGGGAACCACGGCCAGCAGGCTGCGCGTCCCGCCCAGGGCAAAGAGCACGCCCAGGGTCGCCGCCAGTCCGCCGTGCATGTGCTGATGCTGCTCCTGCCGATGCTCCCCAGCCGCAGCGTGCGCGCGTCCCAAGTGCAAATGGTAGTGATCGTGATGTCCGGCGCTATGCATGTGCCCGTGGTCGTGGATCTTGACTCGGCGGGTGATTAGCGCCCACAGGGCCAGCAGTCCGGTGAATACCAGAAGCCCCCCCGCGGCCAGATCGAATCGCCGTTCCCAGGAGGGAGAAAGCAGCATGCGTCCGAAATGTCCTAGCAGGCCAGCCACCCCCAGGACCAGTGCGTGGCCGGCGGCAAATCGCACCGCAAAAAAGACTACGCGCCGAAAATTGTGCCCTACCGCGAATCCAAAGGTGGTGATGGCCGCCAGGTGGTCCGGTCCAACGCCGTGCAGCAGTCCGGCAGCAAAGATGGCGGCGAGCAGGAACATGGCGTCAGTGGAAGATAGCGGATTCTAGCATGCCGCGCGGAGCCGCCGACCTGACGGAACCGCGTTCCCAGGGCAGCAGTGCGTGTGTCCATCAACTGAGCCGCTTGGCCAGCAGCAGGGCATCGATCTTGTGGAGGTAGTAGCGGGGAATAACTTTCAGGACGAAGTAGCTCAGGCGCTTGTAAAAACGGATCGCAGTATCGTTGTCCACCGCCGTTTCCAGGTAGATGGTGTGGCAGCCCCGCTGCTGCAAGCGCTGTTCTGCGGCCTGCATCAGCTTCAGCCCCACCCCGCTGCGGCGCAGTCGGGGATGCACGTCGATCGTGACCACATGTCCCATGCCCTTCCCCAGGTCCTGCGCAACGATGAAGCCGGCAACCGGAGCGCCCGCGGGCGGTGCCGCCTGCTTGCGCAAAGAAGGTTTCCCATGCGGCGGAGTCGCCGGCTCGGCTACCAGCGTGAATGTGCCCTTCATCTTCATGTACCACCCCAATTCCTGCCTGGAGTAGGAAATGCCCCGCACAAAGCACTCCTGATCCAATCGCCAAAGTGCCTCGAAATCCTCCGGGCGCGACTCACGAATGCGGATGTCCACTCCTGCATTGTAAGGGCGCGGATGAGGGGGACGCTTTGGCCCGAATACGAAACCTGCGGCACAGAAGATTTGTTCATCCAGCCTAGCCCGCTGGGCCGGGAATGAATTACATTCGAGCGCAGATTGTTGCGAGGAACCATGACTGAGCCCAGCTACGAGGAATTGAAAGCACGCTTAGCGCAATTGGAGAAACAGGCTGCGGGACGCCGCAGCGGAGCCCTGGAGTTCCGTGTGGGCGAGAAAGGCGGCGTGAGCGTATATGGCCTGGGCCGCTTTCCGGTCACCCTCTACTACGAGCAGTGGATGCGGCTGCTGGGGCAAGCCGATGAGCTGAAGACCTTCCTCGAGGACAACAAGCCCAAGCTCAAGCTGAAAGAATAGCGCGGGAACCTTGAGCGAAGAGCTATCACCGTTCCTGCAACTAACGACCACCGGGCGCCGCAGCGGCCAGCCGCGCCAGGTGGAGCTGTGGTACGCGCAGCGTGATGGTTGCTTTTACGTCATCGCCGAGTTTTACACCGCAAACTGGGTACTGAACCTGCGCTCTCAGCCGCACGTTCGCTTTTCCGTTCTGGAGGAGGAGTTCGACGGTGTGGCGCGCGTGGTCGATGCCAGTTCCGATGGGGCTCTGAATCGCGACGTCCAGCGTCTTTTTCGCAAGAAGTATGGCTGGAGCGAGGGACTGGTAGTCGAGTTGCGCCCCGCGGCACAGCCGAAAGTCTCGAAGAAGGGCTGGAAACGGAGACTGCGATTTAAGCGCCGAGGGTAACCAGGTCTTCTGTGCCCTTCAGCTGTCCGCAAGCGGCATGAATGTCTCTTCCCCGAGGACGGCGGACGAACGTGGGAATTCCGGCGTCCACCAAGCGCTTTTGAAACGCCAGCACGCGCTCCGGGGAGGGAGTGGCGAAGGGGATGTCCGGACCCGGATTGAGCGCAATCAGGTTCACCTTGGCCCTTACGCCACGCAACAGGGCGACGACCTCACCCGCCTGATCTAGCGAGTCGTTGACGCCCGCCAGCAGCACGTACTCGAAGGTGAGCTTCTCGCGGTTGCGCAAAGGAAACTTTGCTGCGGCTTCAAGTAAAGCTTTAAGATCCCACTTGTGGTTGATCGGCATCACCCGGGTGCGAAGGGCATCATTGGAGGCGTTCAGGGAGATCGCCAGCTTGGGGCGAACCGGCTCCTTCGCGAAATCATAGATGCGGGGAACAATGCCCGCCGTGGAGACGGTCATGCGGGACTCGGGGATCCCCGCTCCCTCGACCAGCAGCCGCACGGCTTTGATGAAGTTGTCGTAGTTGAGAAAGGGCTCGCCCATGCCCATGAAGACCAGGTTGACACGATCGCGTCCAATCTCCACCTGTTGATCGTTGAGGACGGCAAGCACCTGCCCCACGATTTCGCCCGGGCTTAAGTTGCGTTTCACTCCCAATCGTGCAGTCAGGCAGAATTGGCAATTCACCGCACACCCCACCTGGCTGGAGACGCATAGGGTGGCTCGGCGCCACGGCTGCGAAGCGCCGGGTGCGGCAGAGTCATCCACGTCATTTCCGGCCTCCGTGCCGTCTCCTGCCTCACCGCCGTCGCCGTCTGGCATCCACACCGTCTCGACGCTCTCGCCATCGCTCAGGCCCATGAGATAGCGCACCGTTCCGTCCGCCGAAAGAAAGCGCTTCAGGACCGTGGGCAGGCCGATCGTGTAACCCTGCTTTTGCAAGGCTTGGCGGAAGTCGGCTGGGAGGGTGGATATCATGGAAACGGCGCTCACTCGTTGACGATTAACGGCCTCAAAGATCTGCTTGCCCCTGTAGGGAGGCTGGGAATGGGACTCGGCCAGAGCCGTAAGCTCCGGAATATCAAGGCCTAATAGTTCATGCTGGGGCGGTTTGCTCATGCATCCAATCGTGTGCCGGTAAATTTTACCCGTTTCAAGCCGCAGTCGCTTCGGAACGTCTTCCCTGGGAAAAAGAGGTCGATTCCGGCAGCCCGGCCGAAGGGTATGCCACAATTGGAATAGAGGTCATCTGAAAACCGCTGCGCCCGCGGGCGCAGGGAACGACATCATGGAGAGCCCACGCAGCATCCGCCGCGAGATCATGCCGAACGGTCTGATCATCCTGACCGAGGAGATGCCACATATCCGTTCGGTCTCCATCGGCATTTGGATCAAGACCGGCTCGCGGCATGAGAACTCGGAGTTCAACGGCATCTCCCACTTTTGCGAGCACATGGTCTTCAAGGGGACCCGCACACGCTCGGCGGAAGACATTGCCCGGCAGGTGGATTCCATCGGCGGCAACATGGATGCTTACACCGCCAAGGAGACCATCTGTTTCGACGTCAAGGTTCTTGATGATCACCTGCCTGTAGCCTTCGACATTCTCAGCGACATCGTGCTCAACCCGGTCTTCGAAGATAAGGAAATCACGCGCGAGCGGGGAGTGATCCTGGAAGAAATCAAGATGGACGAAGACAACCCGGACTATCTCGTCCATGAGCTGTTCATGCAGAACTTCTGGAAGAATCATCCCCTGGGACGGCCCATCCTCGGCACCAAAGAGACGGTACGGCGATTCGAACGGGCTGTGGTTCTGGATTACTGGCAGCGGTTTTTCATTCCCAACAACATGATCGTTTCCGCCGCCGGTAATTTGAAACACGAGCGCATGGTGGACCTGGTGCGGAAGAAGTTCGATTCCCTGCCCACGGGCAAGAATGGCTTTCTCCAGGAGCCGCCGAAGGTCCAGGCGCACATCGTCATGCGCAACAAGAAGGCGCTGGAACAGGTGCAGATCTGCCTGGGTACGCCCTCGATTCCGGTGGGGCACGAGCAGCGATACGCATCCTACATTTTGAGTACGCTGCTCGGCGGGGGAATGAGTTCGCGCTTGTTTCAGAGCGTGCGCGAACGCCAGGGGCTTGCCTACGCGATCTACAGCGAGTTAAATCCCTTCCGCGATACCGGTTGCCTGTCGGTTTATGCGGGAACATCGCGCGATTCGGCGCCTAAGGTGGTGCAATCCATCATTAGCGAATTGCGGCGGATGAAGACCGAGACCGTGCCCGAAGAGGAGCTGCGCCGTGCGAAAGACCAGCTCAAGGGCAGCCTGATGCTGAGCCTGGAGTCCTCAACCGCGCGCATGGCCAATCTCGCGCGCCAGGAGCTTTACTTCGACCGCTTCTTCGGACTGGATGAGATCGCCGACCGCATCGAGGCGGTCAGGACTGACGACCTGATGCAAATGGCCCAGAGCTACTTCCATGGCAAAGATACTGCGTTGACCGTTCTGGGCAACCTGAATGGCTTAAAGATCTCCCGCAGCCAGCTTACCTGCTGATAGCCGCACGCACGCGCCCAAGAGCTCTCAACTTGCCAAAAACCCGCCTTTTTGGCTGACAATTTTTGTCGTATCTGGTGATGACCAAAGCGCTAGTCCGCTGGGGCTTACGCCCCCATGACATTCATAAATGTTTAAGGGATAAGAGGTTAATTGCAGCTTGGCCGGCGGGCAGGCAGCTTCGGGAAATGGTACGGGACTTGCGCTTGATTGTGTGCTGTTCAACGGCTGGGCGTGCGGTGCGGTGTATCGTCCGCCGGAAAGAGATTGCGAATGCATCGGCAAAAGGGATTCTCGTTGATCGAGTTGCTGATCGTAGTGGCGATTATTCTGATCATAGCCGCCATCGCGATTCCGAACCTGCTGCGGGCGCGGATTGCGGCCAACGAAGCTTCTGCGGTGGGGGGATTGCGCACCTTGCAGACGGCCCAGATCACCTACGGCTCGAGCTATCCGACCGTGGGTTTTGCGAACACTTTGACAAACCTGGGCCCCAACGGCACCACCTGCGGCGCGCCGGATCCTCAGCACGCCTGCCTGGTGGACAACGTAATCGGTTGCGCCGGCGGCTCCAATTGCGTGAAGAGCGGCTATCAGTACAACATCAATGACACCGGAGCCTTCACGAGCGGGGGCATCGTGCTCGGTTTCGAGTTGAGCGCAGATCCGACTGCTCCCGGAACCTCCGGCGTTCGCTACTTCTGTTCGGCCAATTCGGATGCTGTTGTCCGTGCCAGCACGGCGGGTGCCGCCATCAACACGGTTTCCGGGTGTCTGAACCCGGCGCAAGCTTCGCCCATTCAATAAACCTAGGCGAATTGTCTGGCGAAGTACCTGGGGGAGGGTACCAGCCGACAAACGGGGGAAGCGGTAAATACCGCTTCCCCCAAAATGTTTGTGCTGCCATTTCTCGGCTATGATTCTGACAATTTATGTCAAGCATAACCAAATCGGTCGTCAACGACACAACTTGTCACTGATTGCTCCATGATTCTAATGGACTTACTGATCACCAGCGAGGAGCGGACTTGGAATCAAAGGTGCATAATTTCCAGGCGTCCAGTCTTTCTGGCAGATGCTGTCTGCCAGCTGTCTGGCAGAAACACTAGGAGAGGGGTTACATACTCAAGATGAAGAAGCAAAAGGGTTTCTCACTTATCGAGTTGCTGATCGTGGTGGCGATCATCCTGATCATCGCGGCGATCGCTATTCCTAACCTGCTCCGTTCGCGCATCGCCGCCAACGAAGCGTCGGCCGTGGGGTCCATTCGTACTCTGAACACGGCGCAGGTCACTTATGCGTCAACCTATCCCACCGTGGGCTTTGCCGACACTCTGGCCAAGCTTGGCCCCAGCGCCAACTGCACGACTACCGTGTCAACGGCGGCTGCTTGTCTGGTGGACAACATTCTGGGATGCGGCACCGCACCTTGCGTGAAGAGCGGCTATCAGTTTGGCCTGGCGCCAGCGGCTGCAGTGGGAACGGTCATTCCGTCCTATGAGTTCAATGGCGACCCGACCGCTCCTGGCACCTCCGGCGTGCGTTACTTCTGCTCGAACTCGGACGCCGTGGTGCGCACGGGCGCTGCTTCCACCACTACCGAGACTGCTTGCGCTGCTCTGACGCCGCTGCAGTAAGCTCGACTTTGGCGAAGTACCTGGGGGAGGGTACGAGCCGACAAGGGAGCAGCGAAAGCTGCTCCCTTCGTTTTTGTAGGGGCCGGCTCGCAAACCGCTCGGCGCTGGGCGATTTCTACAAGCCTCGCTCGCCCAGGCACTCGGCCGTGAACCCGCGGTGCAACTGATGCGCCCCCATTTCCACGCATATAATTTTGCCCAGGCAACGTCTCTATGGCTGCCATCGAAATCTTTGGGCTGGAAAAGACCTACCTGGTCGGCTTCTGGCGCAAGCTACCCCGGCTGGCCCTGCGTCCCCTCACGCTGTCGGTTTCAGAGGGCGAAATCTTCGGCTACCTCGGCCCCAATGGAGCGGGCAAGACTACAACCTTACGACTTCTGATGGGCCTGATTTCACCCTCTGCCGGATCGTTCCGCATTCTGGGAGGCGAGATTCAGGATCCCCGAGTCCGCTTCCGAATCGGCTTCCTGCCCGAGCAGCCCTACTTCTACGATTACCTGACCGGACGCGAGCTGCTGGAATACTACGGCCAGCTCTCGGGCATGCCGCCTCGCGAACGCAAGCAGCGTATCGATCGGACGCTCGACCGTGTCGGGCTGGCGAACGCCGCCAACGTCCAACTGCGCAAATATTCCAAGGGCATGCTGCAGCGGGTGGGCATCGCTCAGGCGATCCTGCATGATCCGCCCCTGGTCTTTCTGGACGAGCCCATGTCCGGCCTGGATCCACTCGGCCGCCATGAAGTGCGGGAGCTGATCCAGCAGCTGAAGGACGAGGGGAAAACTGTCTTTTTCTCTACTCACATTCTCTCCGACGCGGAGGCATTGTGCGACCGCGTTGCCATATTGGGAAAGGGGGAGCTTCGGGGGGTTGGAGTGGTTGCTGAGCTGACCGGGCGCATCAGCGACAACGTTGAAATCATTTGGCATGGCACAGAGGCCGCAGCCGCGATCCGCGCACTCGCCACGGAGACTCACCTGACTGGAGAGACCGCCCGTGCGGTGGTGCCGCAGGACAAGTTAGACGCCGCGGTGGATACGATTCGCCGGTCGCGCGGCCGGTTGATCTCGGTCAATCCCATCCGCACCACGCTGGAGGATTACTTCATCGAGCGCCTCGCCGATGGCGTGGAGGTGACGCAGTGACGGCGCGCATCCGATCCATCGCCTTCAATACCTTTCGCGAAGCGGTGCGCGATCGGGTGCTCTACAACCTGATCGTATTCGCGCTGCTGATGATCAGCTCTTCCCTGCTCATGGGCCAAGTCACCATCGGCATTCAGCGGCAGTTGCTGATCAACCTGGGGCTGACGGCGATCTCCATCTTCGGCGTGCTGATCGCCATTTTCATCGGCATCGGACTGGTGTCGAAGGAAATTGAGAAGCGCACCCTGTACACCGTGCTGACTCGCCCCGTGCGCCGTTGGGAATTTATCGTCGGAAAGTTTTTTGGGCTGGTGGGGACGCTGGTGGTGAACGCCGGCTTTATGGCCTTCGGCTTTTTCGCTGCACTGCTCTTCCTGATGCGCAGCTTCCAGAAGTCCGATCTCTACCTATTGGGAGCCATCTATTTCATCGTGCTGCAGTTCATGATCGTGACTGCGGTGGCGCTGCTGTTTTCCTCATTCTCCACGCCTATTCTTTCGGC